>JBFWTF010000123.1:0-7752 GCA_050247995.1 Methyloceanibacter sp.
AAATTGTGGGCGCGGGCGTCGAGCAGCGTCTCCTCGGTCAGGGTCCCGGGGGTCACGAGGCGGACGACGTCGCGGCGCACCACAGCCTTCGGCCCGCGCCGCTTGGCTTCGGCCGGGTCCTCGGTTTGCTCGCACACCGCGACCCGGTGCCCGCAAGCGATCAGGCGCTGGAGGTAATCGTCGGCGGAATGGACCGGCACGCCGCACATGGGGATGTCGGCGCCGAGATGCTTGCCGCGCTTGGTCAGCGCGATCCCGAGCGCGCGCGAGGCGATCTCGGCGTCCTCGAAGAACAGCTCGTAGAAATCGCCCATGCGGTAGAACAGGAGGCAGTCGGCATTGGCCGCCTTGATCTCCAGATATTGGGCGATCATGGGCGTGGCGAGAGACGCCTCGTCCTTTCGCGGCGTGCCCGGCGCGGCCGCAAAGAGCTCGGCGCTCCTAGCCCTCATCTCCGTCTCGGCCATGGTTAAGGTTGGTAGCCGAGTCCCCCGGCCCGGCACAAGGCATGGGGTCAATCTCCCTGGGGAAAGGGCTTTGACCTTGCGGGCGGCTCATCTAGGGTGCCCCCGGTTTTCAGGAGGTTCGCCATCGTCCGCCCGTCAAAACGCGCCCCAGACGCGCTCCGCCCCATCAGCTTCGAGCGCGCGGTCTCGCGCCATGCCGAGGGGTCCTGCCTCGTCCGATTCGGCGAGACGCATGTGCTGTGCACGGCGACGGCGGGCGAGCCCGTGCCGCCCTGGCTCAAGGGGCAGGGGCGCGGCTGGGTCACGGCCGAATACGGCATGCTGCCGCGCGCGACGACCGAGCGGACGCGGCGCGAGGCGTCGGCGGGAAAGCAGTCGGGCCGCACCCAGGAAATCCAGCGCCTGATCGGCCGCTCGCTCCGCGCCGTCACCGATCTTTCCGGGCTCGGCGAAAAGCAGATCATCGTCGATTGCGACGTGCTCCAGGCCGATGGCGGCACGCGCACGGCGGCGATCACCGGCGCCTGGGTCGCGCTCCACGACGCGCTCGCCTGGATGACCGCCCGCAACATGGTCAAGGGCAACGTCTTGCGCGACCACGTCGCGGCGGTGTCGTGCGGGCTCTATCGCGGCGAGGCGATCCTCGATCTCGACTACGCCGAGGATTCGGAAGCCGAGGCCGACGCCAATTTCGTCATGACCGGCACGGGCGGCATCGTCGAGGTGCAAGGCACGGCCGAGACCGAGCCGTTCAGCCAGGAGCAATTCGACCAGCTCATGCTGCTCGCGCGGCGCGGCATCGCCGAGCTGGTGGCGCTACAGAAGCTCACCGTCGCCTAATATGGCGCTGACGCTCAAGCGCGGCGCGCGGATCGTCGTCGCGAGCCATAATCCGGGCAAAGTGAGAGAAATCGCCGAACTGTTCGCGCCTTACGGCGTGGCCTGCGTCTCGGCGGCAAGCCTCGGCCTCCCCGAGCCGGAGGAGACCGGCGCGAGCTTTGCCGCGAACGCCGCGCTGAAAGCCGAAGCGGCGGCGCGCGCCTCGGGCGGACTCGCCCTCGCCGACGATTCGGGCCTCGAAGTTCAGGCGCTTGATGGCGCGCCCGGCATCCACGCGGCGCGCTGGGGCGGCGAGGCGAGAGACTTCGGCCTCGCCATGGCGCGCGTGCACCGCGAACTCGAAGCCAAGCGCGCTTCGGATTTTCGCGCCAATTTCACCTGCGCGCTCGCGCTCGCCGGGCCCGAAGGCGGCGCGCGCGTGTTCGAGGGCAAGGTCTTCGGCTCGCTAACGTGGCCGCCGCGCGGATCTCACGGTTTCGGCTATGATCCCATCTTCGTGCCCGACGGTTACGATCAGACCTTCGGCGAGATGGCGCCAGAATTGAAGAACGAACTTTCGCATCGCATGCGCGCCTTCGAGAAGCTTATGGAAGCGGCGTACAAAGATGAGTAGCCCCCCTCACCCGGCTCGCCGCGATGCGGCGAGCCACACTCTCCCACAAGGGGAGAGGGGATCGAAGGCGGTCGGCACCGACCCGGCAAGCCGCGAACAGCCGTTCGGAGTCTATGTGCATTGGCCGTTCTGCCGCGCCAAATGCCCCTATTGCGACTTCAACTCGCATGTCCGAAATGGCGGAATCGACGAGACGCGGTTCCTTGCCGCCTATCTTGCCGAGCTATCCCATTTCGCCGCGCTCGCGCCCGGCCGCAACGTCGCAAGCGTCTTCTTCGGCGGCGGCACCCCGTCCCTGATGCAAGCCTCGACCGTGGGCGCGATCCTCGAGGCGATCGCCAAGCATTGGCGGCTCGAAAGCCGTGCCGAGATCACGCTCGAAGCGAACCCGACGAGCGTGGAAGCCACGCGCTTCGCCGGCTACCGCGCTTGCGGCGTGAACCGCCTCTCGCTCGGCATCCAGGCGCTCGACGATGCGAGCCTCAAAGCTCTCGGCCGCCAGCACACCGCCGACGAGGCGCTCGCGGCGCTCGACCTCGCCAAGCGCCATTTCGGCCGCGTCTCGTTCGACCTTATCTATGCCCGCGAAGGCCAGACGGCGAAGGGCTGGCGCGAGGAGCTCGCCTGCGCGCTTCGTCACGCCGCCGACCATCTCTCGCTCTATCAGCTCACGATCGAGCCCGGAACGCCGTTCGCCGCGCGGCACGAGGCCGGCACGCTCCGAACGCCGAATGGGGCGGAGGCGCGCGCGCAATATCTCATCACCCAGGAACTCACCGAAGCGGCTGGTCTTCCCGCCTACGAAGTCTCGAACCACGCGCGGCCGGGACACGAGTCGCGGCACAATCTGCTCTATTGGCGCGGGCACGATTATGCCGGGATCGGACCGGGCGCGCATAGCCGTGTCAGCGTGGGAGGCGAAAAGCACGCGCTCGCCACCGGCAAATCTCCGGAAGATTGGTGCGGCCGCGTCGAAGCCTCAGGTCACGGCATTGCCAGCGACGAGACCTTGAGCGCCGAAGAGACGGCCGAGGAATATCTCCTCATGGGCTTGAGGCTCAACGAGGGCATCGACCTTGCCCGCTTCGCCGCGCTTCGCGGCCGCGCCCTTGATGAGGCGCGCGTCGCTACCCTTGCCGAAGACGGTCTCGTTCACCGCGACGGCGCGCGCCTTGCCGCAACGCTGAAGGGGCGGCTCGTGCTCGACCGCCTCATCGTCGAACTCGCGGCCTAATAAGTCGAGGCGGTGGCGAAGGCGCTCGGCGCCGGGTCGATCACGGCGGGGGCGCCGGCCCGCACTTCGAGGATGGCGAGCCCGCGCTCGCAGGTCCCGTCGGAGAGGAGCCGGAACAACCCGTCGACGCCGGAGAAGCCGCTCGAGCGCGTGAGCTGCGAATAAGTGTAACGCTGACCCGGCGGATTGGACGAGAGCGAGACGGCGAGGCTCACGGCGTCGTAGCCGAGGCTCGCGATGCGGGGCGGCGAGGAGCCGTAGGTCTTGGTATAGCGCTCGACGAAGCCGCTCCATCCCTTGGGATCGGGCGCGGGATACCAGCCGCCGACAAGCGCCCGTTCGTTGCCGATGCCCGGATAATCCCACTGACCGGTGCCGATGAACTGGACGCTTGCGCTCGAAAGCCCCGCGGCTTCGAGCTTGGGCGCGAGATCGGGGAGGTCTTCGCGTCCCGCCGGGAGGAAGAAGGCATCGACGCCCTGCCCCGACTTGATCGCGTTCGCGACTTGGCTGACCGGGCCCTGCATAGCGCCCGCATCGCCCGGCGCGAAGGTCGCGCGCACGGGCGCCTGGCCGCCGCCGTTCGAGACGGCGCGCGCAAACGCGGTCTCGGCGATGCGCCCATAAGCCGATTGCGGGATGAGCTCGGCGAAATTGCGCTTCCCCCGCGACATGGCGAAGGAGACGATGCGCGGCACGTCGCGCCCGGCGAGGAAGCTCAAGAGATAGACGCCGTCGCCCGCGACCTTCTCGTCGCTGGAAAAGGCGATCATCGGCACGCCGCGGGCGCGCGCAACCGGGGCGGCGGCGGTCACTTCCTGGGCGAAGAGCGGGCCGATGATGAGTTCGGCGCCGTCTTGCAGCGCGCTTTGCGCGGCGGCCTGCGCGCCTTCGGGTGAACCTTTGGTGTCCTTGGGCATCAGCACGATGTTGGGATTGTCGAAGTCGAACAGGGCAAGCTCGGCCGCCTGCTTCAGCGCCTTGGCCACGGCCGGGGCGGAGCCCGAGGCGGTCAAGGGGAGGAGGACCGCGACCTTGACCGCGCCACCCGAGCCGGTGATGGCGGGGCCCGGTCCGCTGAAGCCGCCGCCGCTGCCCCCGCCGCAAGCGGCAAGCAGCGCCAGCCCGAGCGCGGCGAAAGCGAGCCCCAAGGGCCTAAGCCTGCCAATGACGCCGATTGAAAACCGCATGACCCCTTGTGCTTCAAACGGGCGAGAAGCGCCGTCCCCTTGAGGCAAACTCGCCAGCAAACGTGGCCCAAACGTGATGGACGCGGGCCGACTATATCACGTAACGTTTTTGGGCCTAGCCAGGCTCCAGTTCGCGGGCGCTAACGCGTGCAAGACCGGCAAGACGAGGAACGAATGGGCGGAGCGGTGGCGGCGCGCGCGCGCGAAGCGCTCGCCGAGCTGATGGCAAGACCGCTCGCGCCCGGGCTCTATCTCGTGGCGACGCCGATCGGCAATCTCGGCGACATCTCGCTCCGCGCGCTCGCGGTGCTGGCCCGCGCCGATCTCATCGCCGCGGAAGACACGCGCCACTCCAAGAAGCTCCTCAGCCATTTCGGCATCTCCGGCGCGACATGCGCCTATCACGAGCACAATGCCGAGCGCGAGCGCCCGAAGCTGATGGCGCGGCTTCGCGCCGGACAGTCGATCGCGCTCATCTCGGACGCCGGCACCCCGCTCGTCTCCGATCCCGGCTACAAGCTCGTGCGGGAGGCGCTTGCCGCGGGGATTCCCGTCGTGAGCATTCCCGGGCCCTCGGCGTCGCTCGCCGCGCTGACAAGCTCGGGCCTTCCGACCGACACCTTTCTCTTCGCGGGCTTCCTGCCGGCGAAACAGGGCCCGCGCCGGGCGCGGCTCGAAGAGCTGAGAGGAATTGCCGCGACCCTCATCTTCTTCGAGACGGGGCCGCGGCTCGCCAAGAGCCTTACCGACATGGCCGACGTGCTCGGCGCGCGCGAGGGCGCGATCGCCAAGGAACTCACCAAGCTGCACGAGAGCGTGACGCGCGGAGAGTTGAGCGAGCTTGCCGGCGCGCTGTCAGGCGAGGCGCTGAAGGGCGAGTTCGTCATCGTGGTCGGGCCGCCGCAAGAAGCGGCGAGCGAGGCGAGCGATGCTGCGATCGTCGAACAGCTGGAAAAGGCGCTGAAGGTCGAGAGCTTCCGCGACGCGGTGCGCTCGGTCGCCGAAGTGCTGCAAGTCGGCCGCGCGCGGGTCTATGAGCTTGGGCTCAAGCTCAAACGCCAATGACCCGGCGGGAGAACCGGGTCAGAGCCTATCGCAGCGGCGTCCTCGCCGAGGCGCTGGTCGCGCTCCTGTTCCGCCTCAAAGGCCATCGCATCGTGGCGCGGCGCTACGCCACCCCGGTCGGTGAGATCGACCTCGTGGCGATCAAGGGGCGCCGGCTCGCCTTCATCGAGGTGAAGCGGCGCAAGACAGCCGACGAAGCCGCCTTCGCGGTGACGGCGCGGCAGCGGCGGCGGATCGTCAGGGCCGCCCAATATTGGCTTGCCAGCCATCCCGCCTTCGCCGGCCACGACATCGCCTTCGACGTGGTTCTTTCGGCGCCCTGGCGCTTTCCCCGCGTCATCGCCAACGCCTTCCCGGTCTAGCGCTGCCTCCATCCCGTCATGCCCGGACTTGATCCGGGCATCCATGCCGTTACGTCTCAGCGAGCCGAAGCGCCAATGGAATGGATTGCCGGGTCAAGCCCGGCAATGACGCTGCATATAGGCTGGAGACTTTGTCTAGACTCCGACTATAAGGAGCGCCATGGCCCTCAAAGTCGCCTTCCAGATGGACCCGATCGAGCGCATCGATATCAGGGGCGATTCGACCTTCGCGCTCCTGCTCGAGGCGCAATGGCGCGGCCACGACGCGTTCTACTACACGCCGGACAACCTTTCGCTCCGCGACGGCAAGCTGATCGCCCAAGGCCACAGCCTGACCGTCGAGGACAAGCCCGAAAACCATTACCGCCTTGCCCACCCGCGCAGCGTCGATCTCGCCGGGTTCGACGTGGTCCATCTCCGCCAAGATCCGCCCTTCGACATGGCCTATATCACCACGACGCATCTGCTCGAACGCCTCCAGCCCAAGACGCTCGTGGTCAACGATCCCGCTTCGGTGCGCAACGCGCCGGAAAAGATCTTCGTGCTCGATTTCCTCGACCTCATGCCGCCGACGCTGGTGACGCGCTCGCTCGACGACATCAAGGCGTTTCGCGCCAAGCACAAGGACATCGTGGTGAAGCCGCTTTACGGCAATGGCGGCGCCGCCATCTTCCGCATCGCCAAGGGCGACACCAATCTCAACTCGCTGATCGAGCTGCTCGGGATGACCTTCCGCGAGCCGATCATGGTGCAGCGCTACCTCCCCGAAGTGCGCAAGGGCGACAAGCGCATCATCCTGGTCGACGGCGAGATCGCGGGCGCGATCAATCGCGTGCCGGCGGCGGACGAGACGCGCTCGAACCTGCATGTCGGCGGCACGGCCGAACCCGCGACGCTCACCAGGCGCGACAAGGAAATCTGCGCGCGGCTCGGCCCCGAGCTGAAACGGCGCGGATTGATCTTCGCCGGCATCGACGTGATCGGCGACTACCTCACCGAGATCAACGTCACCTCGCCGACCGGCATCCGGCAGGTCGCGCAATTCGGCGGCCCAGACATCGCCGCCATGATCTGGGACGTGATCGAACGAAAAGTGAAGGCCGAACGGCGCAAGGCCCGCGCCTGAGCGCGGTCTCAGCTACCCTTCTTCTTGCTTTGCCGCTGACGCGGCGTCCGTTTTGCGGCGGGCTTCGCTGCCGTCTTGCCGGCTTGCGCCTTTGCCGCCGGGCGCGAAGCCTTTGGTGCCGCGGGGGCCGGCGGTTTCGGCCTTCGCTTGAAGAACGTGCACCAGCCTTGAAAGGCGACGCCCGCGCCCCAGCCGAGCGCCACCCAATAGAACCACCACACCTTCGGCGTCACGGTGACATTGACGAGAAGCAAGATCAGCACCGTCGCCACATAGGCGAAGAGGTGGACGGCGAAGGCCCTCGCCTTCTTGTCGATGAAGATGCGCTCCCGCCGCCGCGTCTTGCGCAGGAGGAGCGCGAAGGCGTGGGTGGCAACAGCCGCGCCCCAGCCGATCAGGACCCAGGGGAACCAGAGCGTATCGGGGAAGAGCCAGAAATTGACCGCGGCGCAAATGAGGATGCCGGCGAGGAAGGCCGCGAGGTGAATGAGGAAGACGCGCATCTCCCAGTCTTTGAGCATCGCCGCGACCATGGCGGGGGCCTCGCTGTTTCAGGGTCAGTCTAAAGCTAGCCGGGCGGAACGCGGCGCGCCTTGATCGAGAACAGGAGCGCGAACCGGCAGGTTCCCTCGCGCTCCCAAGGGAACGCCGCGCGTTCCAAATGTTCTCTAATTGTTCTTGCGATGGGGCCTGGGCTTGGCTAGAGTAGCCCAAGCCGGGAACGGGGGTCCTCAAACCATGTTCGCGCGTGTCACGACGGTCGCTTTCGAAGGCATCGAGGCGCGCGCCGTCGACGTTCAAGTCCAGATCGGGCCGGGGCTGCCGGCCTTCAACATCGTCGGCCTCCCCGACAAG
>JBFWTF010000124.1:0-7738 GCA_050247995.1 Methyloceanibacter sp.
GCGGCGGGCGAGCTGGATCTGGCCGAGGCAGTTGTTGATCTTGTGCGAGCCGGTGTGGTTCAGCTCGTCGCGCTTGAAGTAGATCTTGGCGCCGCCGAGTTGGGAGGTGAGACGCTCGGCGAAATAGAGCGGGCTCGGCCGGCCGCCGTAATGGGCGAGGAGATCGGCGAGTTCGGCGTGGAAGGCGGGATCGGCCTTGGCTTCGCTGTAAGCGCGTTCGAGATCGAGGATGAGCGGCATCAGCGTCTCGGCAACGTAGCGTCCGCCATAGAGGCCGAAATGGCCGCGCTCGTCGGGGCCGGCGCGGTAGGTGTTCAGCGGATTCGACTGGTCGCGCACGCTCATGATGCCTTGGCCCTCGCTTCGTGGCCCGCGCTCTTGGCCGCGCGGATGAAGCGCTTGACGAGCTCGGGGTCCTTGTCGCCGGGCGCGCGCTCGACGCCCGAGGATACATCGACCAGGTTTGCGCCGGTCATAGAGATGGCGGCAGCGACCGTATCGGCGGTCAGTCCGCCTGACAGCGCGAAGGGCGCGCCGAAACCTTGCAGCACGCGCCAGTCGAAGGCGACGCCGTTCCCGCCGGGAAGAAGCGCCGCGTCATCGGCCTTGGCGTCGAAGAGGATGCGGTCGGCGCTCGCGGCATAGGCGCGCGCACCGGCGACGTCCGCGGCGGACGCGATCGCGACGGCTTTCATCACCGGCACTTTGGTTCGGGCCTTGATCGCCGCCACGCGCTCGGGGCTCTCGCCGCCATGAAGCTGGAGGAGATCGGGACCGACCGTCCCGACAACTTCATCGATCAGCGCATCGGAAGGATCGACCAGAACGGCAACAATTCCGATCTTGCCCGCAGCGGCCTTCGCGATGGCCTTGGCCTCGGCTTGCGTCAGGTGGCGCGGACTCTTGGCGAAGAACACGAGCCCGACATAGTCGGCGCCGGCTTCCGCCGCCGTCTCGACCATGGCTGGCGTCCGCACGCCGCAGATTTTGACCTTAACCGGCACGTTCCAAGGTCTCGGGTGAGGTTTTTGGCGGCCTTCAAGGGCTCGCCCCGCCGCCACCCTATGCCAATCCTGGGCCAAAAGTCTATCGCAGTGCAGCAAGGGCGTTGCCAGCCGGTTAGCGGCGCCCGTCAGGGTTGTGTCCGCTGACGCCACCGCCAGACGGCGACCCCGGCCCAGATCCCCTCGACGAGGCCGAAGGGCCAGGCGCCCTGGAGGAACCCGTAGAGCGAGGCAAGCCCGCAAGCCCCGGCAAAAGCGAGGATAAACCAGGGGCTGCGATCCTCGGCTGCGTAGAAGACGAGCATGGCGGTGACGGCAAGGAGGCCGAACAGGGTCAGGGCGTCCATCGGCGGACGGGGATCAATCGGCGGCGATGCGCGGGCGGTCGGGACTTGCGCTTGCGCCCTCGAGCTCCCGTTCAAGCCTATCGGCCTGGCGGCGCAGTTCGCGCGCCTCGCGGGCCCCTTCCCGCGCCGTCTTGCGCCATTTGCCCTGGCGGAACCAGGTCGCGGTCCCGCCGACGAGGAGACCGAGCGCAAAGGCGCCAAGCAGGAAGAGGAAGAGCGGCGCCTCAAGGGCATAGCCGCCTTCGCTGCCGCCGAAGGGATCGAGGACAAGGGACGCATTCTGCCGGTTGACCACGGCGAGGGTGATGAGCGCGAGCCCGAGCGGCACGACGATGAGGGCAAAGGCGAGCTTACGCCACATTGGCGCGGACTTTCATGCGCCCCGCTAACGGTCGCCGTCAGGGTTCAAGCGCTCGCGCAGTTCCTTGCCGGTCTTGAAGAAGGGGACGTATTTGTCCTCGACATAGACCGTGTCCCCGGTGCGCGGATTGCGCCCCTGCCGCGCCGCGCGATGTTTCACCGTAAAGGCGCCGAACCCGCGCAACTCCACCCGATCGCCGCGCGCAAGCGCGCCCGTGATCTCGTCGAGCACGATATTGATGATGCGCTCGACGTCGCGATGGAAGAGGTGCGGATTGGCGGTGGCAACTTTCTGAATCAGTTCCGATTTGATCATGGAACGTCCCACCTCGCCCGCGCGGCCGCTAGGGGCTTGCGCGTCTCCCCGCTAAGTGGATGCAGGGTGCCAAACCGAGACCAGACCGTCAAGCTTGAGGGTGGACGAGATTTGGCCGATCAGGCCGGTAAACCGCTCAACGGAAAGGCCAAAAGCCGACGCCAAGGCTTGCGACAGCCAGCCGAACCAGCCCGAGCTTTCGGCCGCGGGCTTCCACTCCACGACCTTGAGGCTCGCGGGAATGTCGCGCTCCTTGGCGAGCCAGGCCAGCGCCGCCCTTTCGTCGCCGATCTCATCGACAAGCTTCAGCTCGACGGCCTGGCGCCCGGAATAGATGCGGCCTTCGGTGAGGCCGGGAACGGCCGCGGCGTCGATCGCGCGGCGCGTGCTGACGAGATCGATGAACCAGACCTTGGCTTCCTGCACCATCTCCTCGGTGAGCGCGCGCGCCTTCTCGTCGGCCGGCTCGAATGGGCTCGGCACCGCCTTCAACGGACCGCTCCTCACCTCCTCGACCTTGATGCCAAGCGTCTGGAGCAGCTCGCTCACCTCGGCCCATTGGAAGATGACGCCGACCGAGCCGGTGATGGTGTTGCCGTAGACGAAGATGCGATCGGTGGCGAGCGCCACGATATAGGCGGCGGAGGTGGCCAGCGTGCCGCATACGGCGACGACGGGCTTCTTCTCGGCGAGACGGCGCACCGCGTCGTACATCGCCTCGCCGCCGGTGGTCGTACCGCCGGGACTGTTGATGTCGAGAATGACGGCCTTGACCTGACTGGACTTGCCGATCTTCTCGATCAGCTCGTTCATCTTGCGATCGTCGGTGATGATCCCCGACACGTTCACGCGGGCGACATGGGGCAAGACGCTCGCCGGTCCCGCGCCGCTACGATCGCCCAAGAGATAGAGCGCGAGCGCGACGAGGCCGAGGGCGATTGCGGCGAGACGCCACGCCGTCACGCGCCGCTTGAGGCGGCGGCGGTCGATCACGCTTTCAGCGTCGAGAACCATTCAACCTCGCGCAACGAACCAGAGGCTCACGCGCCTTTAAGCCTATTCCTCGGCGTCGGATTGGGCCTCGCCCTTGCTCGCTCGCTTGCGCTTCGGCTTGGCCGGGGCCTCGTCGTCCTCCTCGCCCTTGGCCTTGTTCAGGGCCGCGCCGAGAATGTCGCCGAGCGACGCGCCGGAATCGGTCGAGCCGTATTGGGCCACCGCCTCCTTCTCCTCGGCGATCTCCAGCGCCTTGATCGAAACCGAGACCTTGCGCGTCTTGGCATCGACCTGGGTGATGACGGCATCGAACTTCTCGCCGACGCCGAAACGGTCAGGCCGCTGCTCCGAACGGTCGCGCGACAGGTCCGAGCGGCGGATGAAGGTGGTGAGGTCGTGATCGATGAGCTTGGCCTCGAGCCCGTTGTCCTTCACGGCGGTGACTTCGCACGTCACTCGCATGCCCTTCTTCAGTTTCGCCGACGGCGCGCCGGCAGCGAAAGGATCGGCGGTGAGCTGCTTGATGCCGAGGCTGATGCGCTCCTTCTCGGAATCGCATTCGAGCACCACGGCCTTGGCCATATCGCCCTTCTTGTACTCCTTGAGGGCGTCCTCGCCCGACTTGGTCCAGTCGAGGTCTGACAAATGGACCATGCCGTCGATGCCGCCATCGAGCCCGATGAACAGACCGAACTCGGTGATGTTGCGGATCTGGCCTTCGATGACCGATCCGGCGGGATGGCTGGCGGCGAAGGCGACCCATGGATTCTCCTGGGTCTGCTTCAGCCCGAGCGAAATCCGGCGCTTGTCCGGATCGACCTCGAGCACCTGGACTTCCACCTCTTGGCTGGTCGAGACGATCTTGCCGGGATGGACGTTCTTCTTGGTCCAGCTCATCTCCGAGACGTGGATCAGCCCCTCGACGCCGGGCTCAAGCTCGACGAAGGCGCCGTAGTCGGTGATGTTGGTGACCGTGCCCTTGAAGCGGGAGCCCGGCGGGTATTTGGCGGCGATGCCCTCCCACGGGTCGGCTTCGAGCTGCTTGATGCCGAGGCTGATGCGCTGCGTCTCGGGATTGATGCGGATGATCTGCACCTTCACCGTGTCGCCGACATTCACGATCTCGCTCGGATGATTGACGCGCCTCCACGCCATGTCGGTGACGTGGAGCAGGCCGTCGATGCCGCCGAGATCGATGAAGGCACCGTAATCGGTGATGTTCTTGACCACGCCGTCGATGACCTGGCCCTCCTCGAGGCGGGCGACGATCTCGCTCCGCTTCTCGGCGCGGGTCTCCTCCAGCACGGACCGGCGCGACACGACGATATTGCCGCGCCGGCGGTCCATCTTGAGGATCTGGAACGGCTGCGGCACGTTCATCAACGGGCCGACGTCGCGGATGGGACGGATGTCGACCTGGCTTCCGGGCAGGAAGGCCACGGCGCCGTCGAGATCGACGGTGAAGCCGCCCTTGACGCGATTGAAGATGACGCCTTCGACGCGCTCGCCCGCCTTGTACTTCTCCTCGAGCCTGGTCCAGCTCTCCTCGCGGCGCGCCTTCTCGCGCGACAGCACGGCCTCGCCGGCCGCGTTCTCGACCCGCTCCAGATAGACGTCGACTTCGTCGCCGACGGAGAGATCGGCCGAGCGGCCCGAGACGCCAAACTCTTTGAGGGGAATGCGGCCTTCGGTCTTCAGTCCGACGTCGATGACGGCGACGTCCTTCTCTATACCGACGATGGTGCCCTTGACCACGCTGCCTTCCTGGAGCGCGGCTCCGGTGAGCGATTCCTCAAGAAGCGCCGCGAATTCGTCGCGGCTCGGATGGCTCACACTCGCTTGCGGCTCGGTCATCTAGGCTCCTACTCGGCGTCGCATCATACTCGGTCTCCCGCCTCGCTAAAGGCTCAATGGTCTGTCTTCGTTCCGGCGCGACAGGCGGCGAAAACCTGGCGGAGCGGGCTTTTAGCCCCCTCCTCGGTCCGCTCACCCTCGCGGAAATCGGCGAAAAGTGATGCGCCAATGCCAAAAGGGCATGGCCTCAACCGGCCCGCCCAGCACGGCCCATCGCAGCATCGATCAAAGCGATGGCTGCCTTGAACGCGGCGTCTATATCTAAATTCGTGGTGTCGAGCAAGTATGCGTCCCGGGCCTTGCGCAAGGGGGACACGGCGCGGGCCTTGTCGCGCTCGTCGCGGCGCTCGATATCGGCCAGGACCCCGGCCTCGGTCACCTCATGGCCGGCCTCGCGGAGTTCGCGATAGCGGCGCAGCGCCCGCACCTCGGCGCTCGCGGTCACGAACAGCTTCACGTCGGCATCGGGGCAGATGACCGTGCCGATGTCGCGCCCGTCGATGACCGCGCCCGGGCGCTGGCCGGCGAAGGCGCGCTGATAGTCGCGAAGCGCCTCCCGCACGCCGGGATGGCTGGCAACGACGGACGCAGCCTCGCCGATCTTGCCTCCCATCAGCTTGGGATCGTCGAGGGTGGCGGGATCGAGCGCCTTGGCCGCGGCCAGCGCGGCGTCCGCGTCGGCGGGTTCGCGTGCCGCCGCCAAGGTGTCGCGCGCAACGGCGCGGTAGAGCTTGCCGGTGTCGAGATGGGGGAGCCCGTAATGCGCGGCGATGAGCCTGCCGAGAGTACCCTTGCCGGAAGCCGCGGGACCGTCGATCGCGATCAGCATGAGGCGAGATCGGCTCCGAGCCGGGTCATCAGGGGGACGAAGCCGGGGAAGCTCGTGGCGATCATGGTCGTATCGTCAACCGTGACCGGCGCGCGGGCGCCGAGCCCGAGCGTCAAGAAGGCCATGGCGATGCGGTGATCCATCTTGGTGTCGATCACGGCACCGCCCGCGACGGCGCCCTTGCCCTCGACGAAGAGGTCGTCGCCATCGACGCGGACGGAGACCCCGCAAGCGGCGAGGCCGGCCGCCGTGGCGGCGAGCCGGTCGCTCTCCTTCACCTTCAATTCGGCCAGGCCCTCCATCGCCGTCTCGCCTTCGGCGAAGGCGGCGAGGCAGGCGAGCATCGGATATT
Source organism: Methyloceanibacter sp. (assembly GCA_050247995.1). GTDB lineage: Bacteria > Pseudomonadota > Alphaproteobacteria > Rhizobiales > Methyloligellaceae > Methyloceanibacter. The sequence goes on from JBFWTF010000124.1 coordinate 6,056, forward strand.
CGTCGATCATCGACGGCGCCCGGTCGCGGCCGACACGCACGCCCTTGAGCGCGCTCGCGCGCACGCGGAGATCGCCGACGGGCTCGCCGCCCTCGTCGCGGCGGTCGAGAATTTCGATCCGTGCGCCCATCTCGCGCAGCGTCTCGATGAAGCCGCTCCGCGTCGGGTTGAGCAGCACGCCCTCGACGACGATGTCGGACCCGGGCGCGATCAGCGCGGCGGCGATCAGAAACGCGGCGGAGCTCGGATCGCCGGGCACGGCGACGCTCGCGCCGTGAAGCTCGGCGTCGCCGCATATTGTCACCGCGCGAGCGCCCTCGCCGCGATCCTCGCTCGTCAGCTCCGCGCCGAAAAATCCGAGCATGCGCTCGGTGTGGTCGCGCGTCGCCAGGGGCTCGACCACGGTGGTCCGCCCCGGCGCGTGAAGCCCGGCGAGAAGCACCGCCGACTTCACCTGCGCCGACGGCACGGGAAGGTCGTAGACGATGGGGAGAAGGTCGGAGGTGCCGCGGACGAGGAGGGGGAGCGTGGCGCGATCGGCGTTCGCCTCGGTTCTGAGCCCCATGGTGGCAAGGGGTGCCAGCACCCGGCCCATGGGACGCCGCTGCAAGGAGGCATCCCCGGTCAGCTCGGCTTGCATGTCGTGGCCGGCGATGACGCCGAGCATGAGCCGGCTCGCCGTGCCGGAATTGCCGAAATCGAGCGGCGCGGAAGGCGCGCGCAAGCCGCCCACGCCCTGCCCCCTCACCGCGATCCTGCCGTTCGACCGCTCGATCTCGGCGCCGAGCGCCGACAGAGCGCCCGCCGTCGCCGCGATGTCCTCGGCCTCGAGCAGCCCGGTGATCCGGGTCGTGCCCGTGGCGAGCGCCCCGAGAATCAGGGCGCGATGCGAAATCGACTTGTCGCCCGGCACCCGCGCAAGCCCGGAAAGGCGTGCGGATGAGCGTGCGGTCAGGGGCTGCTTCATAGCGTCTCAGGCGGGGATTTCGAGCGTTCAATAGCTTTTGACAGTACAGATGTGGCGTGGCAATGGGGTGCGCAATCTGAGGCCCACCATCGAGGACGATCAATGTCGAAACCCGCACGGGGGACCAAGCGCGTTTGCCCGAGCTGTGGAGCGCGGTTTTACGACTTGAACCGGACGCCCATCACCTGTCCCGTTTGCCAGGCCGCCTACCAGCTGCCGACGGCGCCGTCGCGCCGCAGCAGCGAGCGGGCCCAGGCGGCGGCGGCGCCGCGGAAAGTGGAAGAGGCCGAGAAGAGGCCGGCCATGGAATCGGCCGACGTCATCAGCCTCGAGGAGGTCGAGGAGGCGGGGGCCGAAGCGGCCATCGCCGATGACGAGGAGATGGTCGATCTCGGCGACGACGCCCCGGAGATTCCGCCGGGCGACGACGAAAACGCCTTCCTCGAGGAGGAAGAAGAGGGCGAGGCCGACGTGTCGGGCATCGTCAGCGGGGACAAGGGCGAGGAAAGCTGATGCCGGGTGCGGGGCTCCGGTCACGGATCAATTTTGACACTTGCCGCCGGCGCCCCTAAATCTGATATCTGACGCCTGAAAACCCAATCCCTGAAGGGGCCATAGCTCAGTTGGGAGAGCGCGTGAATGGCATTCACGAGGTCGGCGGTTCGATCCCGCCTGGCTCCACCATTACCGGTCGAAGTTGTTGGGCCGCTGCGGGC
>JBFWTF010000125.1:0-7642 GCA_050247995.1 Methyloceanibacter sp.
CGGCTGGGGGCTCGTGATCGGGGTCGCGGCGCTTGCCGGGCTGCCGCCGCTCGGCCTCTTCACCAGCGAGTTCCTGCTGGTGAACGCGACGTTTTCCAACTGCGCCCTCCTCGCCATCCCGCTCGTGCTTGGCCTCCTTATCGCCGTCGGCGCGCTGTTCATGCAGTTGAACGCCATCGCCTTCGGCGAACCGAGGGGCGAGAGCCGCAAGGCGGAATGCTCTTTCGCGCCGATGTATGTTCACCTTGCGCTCGTGCTGCTCGCCGGCGCGGCGTTGCCGCCGGCAATCGTCGCCCTGTTCGAAGCCGTGGCGAAGCTCTTAGGATAGAGACCGATGACCGCGTTCGCCGACATCGCCAAGACAGGAAAGAAGGTGGAGGGTCACAGACCCTGGCCGCGAACGATCGTGAGCGGCGAGTCCTGGAAGCGCGCCATCAAGGAGCTGGTCGAAGCGCGCGCGACCCTACTCGGCCTTTGGGGCGACAAGGACGCGGTGCACCTCGCTCTGATCGAGGAGCCGGCGGGCGCGATCGGCGTCTTCTCGCTTGAATGCCGCGACGGCAAGTTCCCGTCGGTGGCGGCACTTCATCCGGCCGCCGGCAGGCTCGAGCGCACGATCGGCGACCTCTTCGGCCTCAAGGCCACAGGCTCGCCCGATGCCCGCACCTGGCTCGATCTCGGTTTCTGGGGCGTGACGCACCCGCTCGGCAAGGCCAAGAAGTCGCGGGTCGGCGCCCGCGCTTACGACTTTCTCCCCGTCGAAGGCGAGAATCTCCATCAGATTCCCGTGGGCCCGGTCCATGCCGGCATCATCGAGCCCGGACATTTCCGCTTCACCGCCAATGGCGAGGCGGTGGCGCGGCTCGAGCAGCGCCTCGGCTGGGTGCATAAGGGCATCGAAGGCCTGATGGCGGGCGCCACCATCGAGAAGGGCGCGGCGCTTGCCGGCCGCACCTCGGGCGACAGCACCGTCGCCTACGCGCTCGCTTTCGCCCACGCGGTCGAATCGGCGCTCGGGATCGCGGTTCCCCCACGCGCGGTGTATTTGCGTGCGCTCATGGCCGAGCTCGAGCGCATGGCCAATCACTTCGGCGATATCGGCGCCATCTGCAACGATGCGTCATTCTCCCTGCTCTATATCGAGTGCGGCATGCTGCGCGAGCGGACCTTGCGCGCGGCGCAAGCCTCGTTCGGTCATCGCTTGATGATGGACCGCATCGTGCCGGGCGGAATCGCCGAGGACATTGCTTCCGGCGGCGAAGCCGCCTTGCGCGAGCTGATCGCGACCGTGCGCGGCCGCTTCCCCGAGCTCTTGCAAATTTACGACAACACCGCGACCCTCCAGGACCGCACCGTCACCACCGGCTATCTCGCGCCGACGCTCGCGCGCGCTTTCGGCGCTGGCGGCTATATCGGCCGCGCCTCGGGCCGCGCGTTCGATGCGCGCAAGGCGATTGCGTATGCGCCCTACGGCGAACTCAAATTCGAGGTGCCGGTGCGCGACGACGGCGATGTCAACGCACGGCTATGGATTCGCGCCCGCGAGATCGAGCAAAGCCTCAAGCTGATCGAGCAGACCCTCGAGCGTCTGCCGCGCGGCAAAATCAGCGCGTCGCTCGGAAAGCCGGCCAAAGCGGGCGAAGGTCTCGGCCTCACCGAGGCCTTCCGCGGCGACGTTCTCGTTGCGGTGCGCCTCGGCAAGGACGGCGTTATCGAGCGCTGTCATTTGCGCGATCCATCCTGGTTTCAATGGCCACTGCTCGAGGTCGCCGTCGAAGGCAACATCGTCGCCGACTTCCCGCTCTGCAACAAATCGTTCAACTGCTCCTATTCGGGTCACGATCTCTAGGGAATTGGCACTGTGCGAACCCTGCTGTTCAAGAACCTGATGCGCGGACCTGTGACGGAGGCGGCGCCGTCCGTCGACGAGGCGGCCCTTGCCGAACTCGCCGGCAAGGTCGACGCCGCGGCCAAGCGCAAGCTCGGCCGCAGTCTCGCGATCCGCGAAGTCGATGCCGGCTCCTGCAATGCCTGCGAGCTCGAAATTCACGCGCTCAACAACGCCTTCTACGATCTCGAACGCTTCGGCTTGCGCTTCGTCGCCTCGCCCCGCCACGCCGACGTGCTGATGGTGACGGGGCCTGTCACCAAGAATATGCGCGAGGCGCTCGAGCGCACTTACAACGCGACACCCGGCCCGAAATGGGTGGTGGCGGTGGGCAATTGCGCCGCCGACGGCGGCATCTTCGCCGGGAGCTATGCCGTGGTCGGCGGCGTTGACCAAGTCATTCCCGTCGATCTTCACATCAAGGGCTGTCCGCCCACGCCCACCCAATTGCTTGAAGGCCTGCTCGCGCTGCTCGGCGGAGCGTGAGGCCAACGCGTTGCGCCGTCTATAGGCCGCCGCCGAAGAACCGAGTGGAGTTTGAGCGGCCAACTTGCGGTTTTTTGCGCCAGGTCAAAGTCGGCTTTTTCGTTCAGCGCTAATCTACAAGCTCAGACGGACGTCTCCCTTCGTGGATCCCGCAAGAAACCGTCTGAGAGCGCGATTACTCGTTTTTGGCCGCTTCAAGTGCATTGGGAGAGGCGCCCCTTGGAGATCTGAGGGGCGCCTCAACTTTTTTGCGCTTCGACTATAAAAGGCCGCGTGGCGCGGCGGCTTCGCGTAAAGCGCGGAACAGCCTAGCATTGGCGCAGAAATCGGGCGGTAGCCCCGAAACGCCGGCCGCCTTGAGCCAGGAGACACACGCCTCCTCATGCTGGCAGTAGGAGCATTTGGCGCGCGCCTCGAGGATGGCGAGGCCGCCATCGACCTTGGCAACGTCCTGAGGCTTGAGCCCCGCCACCCGTATCATGCGGCGCATCAGCCTGTGGCGTCGCCGGACCTCTGCCCGCGTTGGCCAGAATCGGCTCGAACGTGCCATGGCTCGTCCTCCCTGTTCGATAATCCTCCCAGGATATTCCTGCCCCGCAGGGCCACGGTGTCGTTGATGCAGGTCAAGAAGGCTTGCCGAAGGGTCAAGCACCGCCCGGAGAGCGACCGGCGAGCGCTGCGAGCCCTCCCACGTCATGCACCACGATCTTGCGCCTTCCCGTGGTGACGAGGCCGGCCTTCTCCCAGGCGCCGAACACCCGGCTCACCGAATGCAGCGTCGTTCCGGACGCCTCGGCGATGTCCTGCTGGGTCACGGGAAAGTCGAACACCACGCCTTCTTGAGCCTCGCGTCCGGACTGCTTGACCAGCCTGAGAAGGGTGTGGGCGACGCGGGCCGCCACCTCGTCGCTCGAAAGCTCCTTCAGCCGCGTATGCGCCTCCTCGAGCCGCTGCCCCATCGCCTGCATGACATTGCCGGCAAAGGCCGGATGTTCCGCCACCAAGTCGTCCCAGATGGCATTGGGCCAAATCAGCGTCACGCTATCGACCAAAGCGAGCGCCGTCGCTGGATAGTCGGGGCGCCGGAGCGCCTTGGCGATGCCGTAGAGATCCCCGGGATTGACGAAACGGACCACGAACTGGCTCCCGTCGGCCGCCACCTTGATCACTTTCAGCCGTCCATGCAGCAGAACGAAGAACGACTGGGCGATCTCGCCCTGGCGGAACACGGCCTCGCCTTGCGGGATGCGCTGAGAGGTGGCCTGGGCGATGACCGCATCGAGTGCGCCTTCGTCCATGGCGCAGAACGGGGGCAGCGCTTTGATTAGGCTGCGATCGAGGGGAGGCATAAGCTTGGACGCGCGCTATTCTTGACCGGTCGCGCGACTCTAGGACAGCTTGCCGCACCGGGAAAGGTCAAACAGAGCCGCGCCGAAGAGCCCCAGGTGGGGTGCGCGTTGGCGCGGCGAATTCAATATTGATAGCCTAGCCCGAAGACGGCCTTCTCACGATCGGCTGCCCGGATGGACGAGGAGCTCAGAGCAAAAATTCTGGAGGTGCTGGGGCGCCAGTACCTGATGACCGTCGCCACCATTCGTCCCGACGGCTATCCGCAGGCGACCACCGTCAACTACACGCATGACGACGATTTCACGCTCTACTTCGCCGCCGACGCGGCATCGCAGAAAGCGGGGAACCTCGCCCTCAACAACAAAGTGTCGGTGGCGATCGTTGACCGGGCCGAGAATTTCTACAAGCTCCGCGGCCTGTCGATGTCGGGCACCGCGTCGCGAGTCCACGCCGCGCCCGCGGCCGAAGCAATCGTGCTGCGCTTGTTCCGGGCCAAGCCGCAGTCGCGCCGCTTCGTTCCGCAAGACCCGGATTCGCTCGCGGTTTACGCCATCACGCCCGTCGCCATCGCTCTGATCGACTACGCCTCGGGCTTCGGCACAACGCACCTGCTCGAGTTCTAGCGATCCGATTGGCGTCTAGGCCCGCGGAGGCGGAGACTTGATCGGCCCACCGGTGAGGATTTCAATCAACCGCAACGCAAAGCGTCTCAGATCGATTCGCGCGATGGGCCGAGTGGCGCGGGACAAGCCGCCCGAGATGGTCTCGATCTCGATCCTGGAAAGCTCTCGCATGGACAATCCTCCTGACGCGGTCTCGGCACTTCGGGAGGACATCAACCGGAGCGGCGAACACCGCTTACCTATTGCCCGTCGACATCGACCCGGGCCGCAATCCTATTGCCGGCGCCGGAACGCGAGATAGCGCTCGCGCCACGCATGGCTACCAGTCGGATGATGGAATCGTTCCGGACTGAAACATATTCGTCGCGCTTTATACGCGTATTTTAGCCAACCGGCGGTTTCATTCGCCTCGGCTTCGAGTCGAGACGTCGCCGCGCCGGCGCAGACAGCCTGCCTCTCGGACGCAGCGGGCCCAATCTGGCTTCACTAAGAGGAAAAAATATTGTCTGAGAGGAAAACGTGATTTGTATTACAACCGTCGAAGCACTACCTAGAGGCGCATCGGAGGTTTGCTCCTCGGAGACAACCCATGTTGGACAATCTCGCAAAGGCCATTGCCGTTCTTGTGCTCCTGGGCATGGATTTGACCCCAGCCGGCCAGAAACGTCCGCTCCTTTAGAAACGAGAGAGCCGCGAAGGTCCAACAACGACCCTAGCGGCTCAACCGTCTTGGCTCTTAGCTAAGCGTCAGTCGCCCCCACCAAGGGGCGGCATGTGTTGCTACGCGACGTCAACGGCGCGGCCCGCTTTCGCGTTCCGATCGCTGATGGCTTGCAGGCTAGCGTTCGACCTTGGCTTTCAGGTACTTCTCGACCTTCCGCGCCAGCGCGCCCGCGGCGCGAACGGCCTCGCTGAGCTCTTCCTCGGTAATGCCGAACCGGTCCTTCCAATACGCCACCTGATAGGACTGATTGAGGTCGATACGGGTCTTGCTCCCGTAGCGTTTCGGGGAATGGAAACTGCCCATCGCGGCTTCTCCTGTGGCGCAGTGTCGTGGTCCGGGATAGCGGGCCGGACAGCATCAGGATGCCCCAACCTGCCGCCCTCCGCCAGAGCTAATCGCAACGCGGGCCTTTGTGTTCCACAACGCCCCGCTAGGATGCGTCCTTGCGGTGCCTGACGGCGAAGGCTTCTTCCGGCGACAGCACCAGGCGCTTGCGGGCATAGAGCACGAAGTAACCGATCGCCAGCGCATACCAGATCGCAACGCCGAGCACCCCGGTCCGATAGGTGGGATCGGCGAGCTGGAAGCCAATTGTGACAAGCGCAATGACGACGGCGAGAGCCGCACCAGCCACGCCCATGGGGCTGCGGAAGGGGCGCTCGATCCCGGGAAACCGGCGGCGCAGCTGGATGAAGGTGAGGCCCTGCAAGAGATACGAGAACATGGCGCCGAACACCGCCATGTTGAGCAGCACGCCGCCGATAAACGACCCTGCCCCTTCCCCACCGAGGCTGAACCAGACGAGAAGCATTACGGCAAACCCGACCACTGCGCCGGTAATGATCGCGACGTTCGGCGTCTTGTGCGCGCCGTGGGTCAGCGACAGGACTTGGGGGAAATAACCCGCGCGCGACAGCGAGTAGATCTGACGCCCGCAGGCGAAGATGATGGCGTGGAAACTGGCAATGAGGCCGATCACGGCCGCGAGCGCGAGCGCCCCCGCCGCCTCACCGCCGACAATGGCGCGGAAACCGTCGAGGATCGGCTCGCTCGACGTTCCGAGCGCAAAGGCGCCGTGAACCGTGGTGACAACGCCGTTCGCGTCGGTGACATGGCGCGTGATCGGAATCGCCGGGTTGATGATGAGAATGAGAAAACCCAACACGATGAGCGTGAACATGCCGAGCATGATTCCCTTCGGCATGTCGCGGCGCGGATCGACTGATTCCTCCGCGGCGAGCGGAAGCTGCTCGATCGCCAAGAACAGCCACACCGCGAACGGCATCGCCGCGAGCACGCCGTAAAACCCGAAGGGAAGGAACGGCCCATGCCCTTCCGGCAATTCGATGCCCGCGCCCGTTGCCGGATCGGCGCCGATATTGAGCGCATATTTGCCGAAATCGATCAGAGGAATGGCGCTCACGAAGAAGATCACGAGGACCGCGATCGCAAGCAAGGTCACGACGGTGGTGACGGTGAACGACAGCTCGACCCCGCGCACGTTCAGCCCGACGAAGAAAGCATAGCCGGCCGCCCACCATAGCGGCTGAAGGTAAGCCGGCGTATGGAGGATCGCCGTCAAGTAGGCGCCGATGAAGTACACGATCACCGCGGGCGTCAGCACGTATTCGACGTTTTCGGCCACCCCGGTAATAAAGCCACCCCAAGGCCCGAACGCCGTCCTGGCGAAGGAATAGGCGCCGCCGGTATGCGGCAGCGCCGGGCTCATTTCCGCGATCGAAAACGTGAGGCCGAGATACATGAGGGTGATGAGGATGGTGCCGAGGAACATGCCGCCCCAGCCGCCAACGGCGAAGCCAAGGTTCCAGCCGGAGAAATCTCCCGAGATGACGGCGGCGACGCCGAGCGCCCATAAATAAAAGACGCCGGCATGGCGCCTGAGCTGCCGGTCCTCGAAATAGCCGACGTCGATGTCGCGGTAGGAAACGCCGCCTTCATTGTCCCTTTCGGCCATTGTGCGTGTCTTTCCCTTGCCGGCAAATGGCTGCATGCTCTCTCTCGGCCGCGCCGGCGGCTAATGTCCTAGACCATAGCGTGGAACGGGCTTGCAGGCGACACGTCGCCAGCAACCACATCGGCGTGCGCTGCGCGAGCGAAACAGGGTTCAACCCCCGCAGAAGCCGGCGTGATATTTAGGCAACATCCGGAGCTTATTTGTCCGCGCGGCAAGCTTGCCCGAGAATTGCCCGACTCCTGGGCTCTGCTACTGGTTGATTCGCGCGAAAAATTCGAGGGAAAGCGCAAAGCGGGGGAAGGTCCGGTCAAATGACCGGGCTTTTCCCTTTTTTGTTTCCGGACGCGCACAGGCCGGGCGAGCCGAAGTCCCCGCGCATCGCGCATTTCCGCCCGAGATCACGCGGGCAATTAGGCGCGGCTTGCAAAACGCGCGACCGTGGCGGCGCCGAGATAGAGGATGGCCGCCCTTTGCTGTCCGGCGGCGACATAGCGAAACGTCAGGATCGCGCCCGCCGGGGGTTTGGCGTCCCCGGGCGTATCTGAGCCGAAGCTGAACCGCGCGCCCGTCGGGATCACGCCGTTGCGCGCCGCGCG
>JBFWTF010000126.1:0-7638 GCA_050247995.1 Methyloceanibacter sp.
GCTCGGGCTCGGGCTTGCGTTCGGCCATGCTGAGGCCCCCGCTCTGAGCGAACTTGCCGGCATCGCCAAGGCGAACGGCGCTTCCTGGGCGCGGCCGGCGCCGGATCGCGCGCTTCTCTTCGGCCCGCTCGGGCGGGCGGAAGCCAATGCGACCAAGCTTGCCGCCGAGCGCCTCGGCTTCATCGTCGAAGCCGCAGATCCGCGCCGCAGCATCGCCGCCTGCCCGGGTGCGCCCTTTTGCGCGCATGGCTTGATCGCTTCCCGCGCGCTCGCCGCGGAAATCGCGCGCCACGCGCCGCTTTCCGGCGACGGCATCGCGCTTCACGTCTCGGGCTGCGCCAAAGGCTGCGCGCATCCCAAGCCTGCTCCACTCACCATCGTCGGCACCGCGCAAGGTTGCGGCATCGTCCGCGACGGCTCGGCGCGCGACAAACCGTCCGCCTATGCCCATCCCGCCGATCTCCTCAAGCTCATCCTCGAACGCGAGGCCGTCGATGCTTAAGGCTCCCGCCTACTTGCGCGACGGCGCCGCGATCTACGAGCGTTCCTTCGCCATCATCCGCGCCGAGGCCGACCTTTCGCGCTTCACGCCAGCGGAAGCCGAGATCGCCGTGCGCATGATTCATGCTTCAGGCCAAGTCGATGTCGCGCGCGCCATCGAGTTCTCGCCCCGCCTGGTCGAGGCTAGCCGCGCCGCATTGAAGGCCGGCGCGCCGATCTTCTGCGACGCGGCGATGGTCGCGCACGGCATCACGCGCGCGCGTCTCCCCGCCGACAACGAGGTCGTGTGCACGTTGCGCGATCCGTCGGTGCCTGAGCTTGCGGCCAAGCTCGGCACCACGCGCTCCGCCGCCGCGCTCGCGCTGTGGGGCGACCGCCTCGCGGGCGCGCTCGTCGCCATCGGCAACGCGCCGACGGCGCTGTTCCGTCTGCTCGAAATGCTCGAAACGGGCGGGGCCCGGCCTGCGGCCATCCTCGGCATTCCGGTCGGCTTCGTCGGCGCGGCCGAATCGAAGGCGGCGCTTGCCGCCAATTCCTTCGGCGTGCCCTACCTCATCGTGCGCGGACGCATGGGCGGAAGCGCGATGACCGCCGCCGCCGTGAACGCGCTCGCGCGGGAGGGCCTATGACGAACGGGGCCCGTCTCATCGGCATCGGCGTCGGGCCCGGCGATCCCGGGCTCGTCACGCTGAACGCCATCGCCGCGCTGAAAGAGGCCGACATCGTCGCCCATTTCGCCAAAGCTGGGAACGAGAGCAACGCCCGGACCATCGCCGCGTGCCACTTCAAGCCCGGCGTCGAGGAGCTGCCGTTGCTCTATCCGGTGACGACGGAGATCCCGAAGGAAGACGCCGCCTATCGCGAGGCGATCCGCGCCTTCTACGACGGCGCCGCTACGGCGATCGCCGCGCGGCTCGACGAGGGCAAGACGGTCGCCGTCATCGCCGAGGGCGATCCCCTGTTCTACAGCTCCTACATGCATCTCCATATCCGGCTCGCGCCGCGCTACCAGACCGAGATCGTCGCCGGCGTCACCGGCATGTCGGGCTGCTGGTCGGCGGCAGGAACGCCGATCGCGCAAGGCGACGACGTCTTCACCGTGCTTCCCGGCACGCTGCCGGAATACGAGCTCGAGCGCAGGCTCGCCGACACGGACGCGGCGGTGGTGATGAAGATCGGCCGCAACCTCGCCAAGGTGCGCCGCGCGCTCGAACGCTCCGGGCGTCTCGACCGCGCCATCTATATCGAGCGCGGCACCATGACCAACGCCGCAATCATGCCGCTCGCCGACAAGCTCGACACCTTCGCGCCCTATTTCGCCATGGTGCTGGTGCCGGGCTGGGAGGGCGGCAATTGAGCGGGCGTCTCGCCATCATCGGGATCGGCCCGGGCGATCGGCGCTATCTCACGCGCGAGGCCGAGGACGCGCTTGCCGAAGCCGACGCGCTCTACGGCTACGGCCCTTATCTCGACCGCGTTCCGGCGCGGACCGGGCAGGTGCGGCACGAATCCGACAATCGCGAGGAGGGCATGCGCGCGGAAGCGGCGCTCCGCCATGCGGCGGCCGGGGCACGCGTTGCGATCGTCTCGGGCGGCGATCCCGGCGTGTTCGCCATGGCCGCCTCGGTGTGCGAGGCGATCGAGCACGGCCCCGACGCCTGGCGCGCAATCGAGATCGCCATCGTCCCCGGCATCACGGCGATGCTCGCGGTCGCCGCCCGCGCCGGCGCGCCGCTCGGCCACGATTTCTGCGCGCTGTCGCTCTCGGACAATCTCAAGCCGTGGGAGCTGATCGAGCGGCGGCTCGATGCCGCGGCGGCAGCGGGCTTCGTCATCGCCCTCTACAATCCCGTCTCGCGCGCGCGCCCCTGGCAACTGGCGAAGGCCTTAGCGCTGCTCGCGCGTCATCTTCCCGGCGACACCCCCGTCATCTTCGGTCGCGCCATCGGCAGGCCTGACGAGAGCGTGACCGTCGCGACGCTCGCCGCCGCGCCGAGCATCGCCGCAGACATGGCGAGCCTCATCATCGTGGGTTCGCACGAGACGAGGGTGGTCGCGCGGGCGGGCTCTAGCCCGCTCGTCTATACGCCGCGTGCCGCCGAAAGCGTTAAAGCATGATCGAGAAGCGCAACAACCTCGGCGACGCTCGCGACGGAGTCGGCTTTCGGCAGAGCGGGCCGCTTCAACACGATGACGGGGAGGCGCAGCGCGCGCGCAGCCTCGATCTTGCCGTAGGTCGCATCGCCGCCGCTGTTCTTGGCGACGATGACCTCGATCTTGTGGCGCGCGAGCAGGTCACGGTCCGCGTTCGCGTCGAACGGTCCGCGCGCGGCGATGTAGCTGGCGTTGGGAACGGCAAGGGGCGGATCGACCGGATCGACGCTGCGGATGAGATAGAAATGTTGCGGAGCTGCGGCGAAAGGTTGAAGCTCGTTGCGGCCGAGCGCGACGAACACCCGCCTCGGCGTCTCCCCCAGCGCGCGCACAGCGTCTTCGACCGTATCGACCTCGTTCCAATCGTCACCCGCGACCTTTGCCCAGGGCGGACGCCTCAGAGCGATGAGTTTGACGCCAGCGGACGCGGCCGCGCGCGCCGCATTGGCGGAGATCGTTGCGGCAAAGGGGTGCGTGGCGTCGATCAGGACGTCGATTTTCTCCGCGGCGAGATAGCGGGCGAGCCCTTCGGCACCGCCGAAGCCGCCGCTCCTGACCGGCGCCGCTTGCGGCAAGGGCGCCGCGGTGCGGCCGGCGAGCGATACCGTCACGGCGAAGCCGGGGCGCGGGGCCAGAGTTTCGGCGAGAGAGCGCGCCTCGGCGGTGCCGCCAAGGATGAGAATACGCATGGGACGCGTTGAGGAGGTCATGCTTGAGCCTGCCTCACCCAGACGCTGGCTGTCCATCGTCGGCATCGGCGAGGACGGCGTCGAGGGCTTGAGCGCCGCCGCGCAAGGCCTCATCGCGGCCGCCGAAATCGTGTTCGGCGGCGAACGCCATTTGCGCCTCGCCGCCTCCCTCATCAAGGGCGAGGCCAAGCCCTGGCCGAGCCCCTTCGCGCGCGGGATCGACGAGGTTCTGTCTTACCGCGGGCGCCAGGTCTGCGTGCTCGCCTCGGGCGACCCGTTCCATTACGGCGTCGGCGCGGTGCTGGCGAGCCGCGTCGCGCCGGAGGAAACATTGGTCGTCCCCGCGCCGTCGGCCTTCAGTCTCGCCGCGTCACGGCTCGGCTGGGCGCTTGCCGATGTGGCGCTCCTCTCGGTGCATGGGCGCGCGCTCGACCGCATCCGCCCTCACCTCCATCCCGGCGCGCGCGTGCTCGCGCTCACTTCCGACGGCGAGGGACCGGGGGCGCTGTCGCGACTGCTCGCCGAGGCGGGTTTCGGCGACTCAAAGCTTAGCGTGCTCGAAGCGCTCGGGGGACCAAAGGAGCGTATCCGCGCCACGACCGGGACCGGCTTCGATCTCCAGGATATTTCCGACCTCAACATCGTCGCGATCGAAGTCGCCGCTTCGAGCGACGCACGCGTCATCGCCTTGACGCCGGGACTCGCCGACAACCTGTTCGAGCATGACGGCCAGATCACCAAGCGCGAGATCCGCGCCATGACGCTATCAGCGCTCGCGCCACTCAAGGGCGAGTTGCGGTGGGATATCGGCGCAGGGTCAGGCTCGGTCGCGATCGAATGGATGCTGGCGGACCCCTCGCTCAGCGCCATCGCCATCGAGGCGCGCGCCGACCGCGCCGGGCGCATCCGGCGCAACGCCGCAGCCTTCGGCGTGCCGGGCCTCGAAATCGTCGAGGGAAGCGCACCGGAGGCGCTCGCAGGCCTTGCCCCGCCCGACGCCGTGTTCATCGGCGGCGGCGCGAGCGGGAGCGGGGTGATCGATACGGCCATCGCCGCGCTCCACGCCGGCGGCCGGCTCGTGGTCAACGCGGTCACGCTCGAAACCGAGGAAGACCTGATCGCGCGGCACGGTGCGCAGGGCGGCACGCTGACGCGCATCGAGATCGCGCGCGCCGAGCCGGTCGGCCGCAAGACCGGCTGGCGCGCGGCCATGCCGGTGACGCAATGGGCATGGGTGAAGCCATGATCGTCGCGGGCATCGGCTGTCGCAAGGGCGCCGCCGCGGCCGCGATCGAGGCCGCGATCACCGCGGCGCTCGAACGCGCCGGGCGCCCTTTGGCGAAGATCGCTCTGATCGCGACCGCTATGGCCAAGCGCGAGGAGAAGGGGATCCTCGACGCGGCCAAGGCGCGGGGCGTGCGGCTTGTCTTGGTGCCGCAGGCCGACCTCGAAGTCGCGAGCGCAAGCGGCGCCACCTGGTCGGCCCGCGTGCTCGCGCTCGCCGGTGTTCCTTCGGTGGCGGAAGCGGCGGCGCTCGCAGCGTGCGGGCCGGACGCAAAGCTCATCCTGCCGCGGATCGTGATCGGTCCCGTCACGTGCGCGCTCGCGAGCGACGAGGCGGCGCCATGACCGTGCACTTCATCGGCGCGGGGCCCGGCGCGGCCGACCTCATCACCTTGCGCGGGCGCGACCTCATCGCGCGCTGCCAGGTCTGTCTCTATGCCGGATCGATCGTGCCGCGCGCGCTCCTCGCCTTCTGCCCCGAGGGCGCGCGCATCGTCGATACGGCGCCGCTTTCGCTCGACGAGATCGAGGCCGAGCTCGTGGCCGCTCACGAGAAAGGTCTCGACGTCGCCCGCCTCCAGTCGGGAGACTTGTCGGTCTTCAGCGCCCTCGCCGAGCAGATCCGCCGGCTGAAGCGGCGCGGCATTCCCTACACGCTGACGCCGGGCGTCCCCGCCTTCGCCGCGGCGGCTGCCGCGATCGGCTGCGAACTGACAGTGCCGGAGGTCGCACAAAGCGTCGTGCTCACCCGCGTTCCGGGCCGCGCCTCCGCCATGCCCGAGGGCGAACGGCTCGCCTCCTTCGCGGCGACCGGCGCGACGCTCGCCATCCATCTCGCCATCCACGCTCTCGGCGATGTCGTCGAACAGCTCACGCCGTTCTACGGCGAGGATTGTCCGGTCGCCATCGTGGCCGACGCGACGCGGCCAAGCGAACGGATCGTGCGCGGCACGCTCGGCGATATCGCCGCCAGGCTCGCCGCGGCGCCGATCGAGCGCACGGCGCTGATTTTGGTCGGCCGCGCGCTTGGCGTCGAAGATTTCCGCGACAGCGCGCTCTACGACGCCGATTACCGCCGCCGCTTCCGTGGAGGCGTGGCGTGAAGACTCCGGAACGGCGCGTGGCCGGCAAGCTTGCCGTCGCGGTCGAACAGGACGATCTCGATTTCAACGGGAATGCCGGCCACGACGGCGGCGGCCGTCTCCCACGCGGCACGCGCGACTTCATCGCCGAGCGCGACGCCTTCCTGCGCGGCATGCGCGAAAGCTTCGGCTGCGGTGTTCGCGGCGAGGATGCGGTGGCGGAGAGCGGGCGAGCCGCCGGCTTTCGCAGCAAGTTCCGCCAGCACGTTAAGATCGACGGAACCGCGCCGCGAATGAAGATCGAGCAGCCCTTGCGCGAGCTTCGTCATCTTGCCGACGCCGCCGGCGATGGTGACACGCGGCACGGGATGGATGCGCACATATTTGAGCATGCCGCCGACGAAATCGCCCATGTCGATGAGAGCGGTCTCGGGCAGATCGTGCAGCGCCTTGACCGCTTCCTCCGATGCGTTGCCGGTCGATCCCGCGATGTGGGCGAGGCCGGCGGCACGCGCGACGTCGATGCCGCGATGGATCGAATGGATCCAGGCCGAGCAGGAATAGGGCACGACGATGCCGGTCGTGCCGAGGATCGACAGGCCGCCGACGACGCCAAGCCGCGGATTGAGCGTCTTTTTGGCAAGCGCCTCGCCGCCGGGAATGGCGATCTCGATTTCGACATCGCCGCTTCCACCATGCTCGGCAGCGACCTCGGCGATCGCCTCGCGCAGCATCTTGCGCGGGACGGGATTGATGGCGGGCTCGCCCGGAGGGAGAGGAAGGCCCGCCTTCGTGACGGTGCCGACGCCCGGCCCTGCGCGGAAAGTGACGCCGCTGCCGGGAGCGCCCGGCCTGACCGTCGCCAGAACGAGCGCGCCGTGGGTCACGTCGGGGTCGTCGCCGGCGTCCTTCACCACGCCTGCGGTGGCGGCGCCTTGGTCAAGCTCGGTCGTCGCAAGGGCGAAGGCGGGACGCTGGCCACGCGGCAAGGTCACCGCGACGGGATCGGGAAAGGCGCCGGTGAGGAGCGCCGCGTAAGCCGCCTTGGCCGCGGCCGTGGCGCAGGTGCCGGTCGTCCAGCCATAGCGGAGGGGGCGTTCGGGCAAGGCCATGCCCCCCGCTATAGTGCGCTCGCGGGCTTCCGTCACGGCCGGAGGCGGCACCTCGAAGCATGCCTTCCGATCGCCGTGCTTCGAGACGCGCTCCTTCGGAGCGCTCCTCAGCATGAGGGGTGCTCGTGACCGCGCCCGGGCTCATCGTCTCGGCCCCACGCTCGGGCGCGGGGAAAACCACCGTCACGCTCGCGATCCTCGCCGCGCTGCGCGGCCAGGGGCTCAAGGTCCAGGCGGCCAAGGCCGGCCCCGATTACATCGATCCCGCCTTCCATCACGCGGCGACCGGGCGGCCAAGCTTCAATCTCGACAGTTGGGCGATGACGCCCGAGCTGATCGACGCTCTGATCGGCCACGGCGGAAGCGGCGCCGACCTTTTCATCATCGAAGGCGCGATGGGCCTGTTCGACGGCATCCCAGGCGCGGCGCGGCGCACGGGCGCCTCGGCCGACCTCGCCGCGCGTCTCGGCCTCCCCGTCATGCTCGTCATCGACGTGTCGGGCCAGTCGCAATCGGCGGCGGCGTTGGCGCGCGGCTTCGCGGCGCACGATCCCGACGTCAGGATCGGCGGCGTCGTGCTCAATCGCGCCGGCAGCGAACGGCACGTCAAGCTCGCCACCGACGCCATCGCACGCCTCGGCATTCCCGTGCTCGGCGCCATCCCGCGCGAAGCCGATCTCGCTCTCCCCGAGCGGCATCTCGGGCTGGTGCAGGCGCACGAGCATGGCGATCTCGGCTCTAGGCTCGCGCGGCTCGCGGCCATCGGCGAGCGCCATCTCGATCTCGGCGCGATCCGCCGGCTCGCGGCGGAGCCCC
>JBFWTF010000127.1:0-7598 GCA_050247995.1 Methyloceanibacter sp.
AGCCGCTCCGCATTTCGAACACCGAAAACCAGGACGAGAGGCCATCTTTTTCGACCCGGCCTAAGCCGAGGCAGGGCACGACCTTGTATCCGAGCGCAGCGAGGCGCTGCGTCATGCGATATTCAGTCGCCACTTGCTGGAATGACGCGCCGCCGACATAGGCATTGTCGTGGCCCGAAGCCACGTCATCCATCATCCTGCCGTCATAGTCGAAGAGCACCGCCTTGGGACCGGTCTTCCGCCGCGTCCCGAATTGAATGCCGCGCCCATAGAGCCCGGCGCCCTTGATCTTGATCTCGATGCCCTCTTTCGCCGGATGGGCGATCAGCACGGAACGGCCCTGATCCTTCTTGAAGTTCGAGATCTCGCCCGCGAAGAACGCGCGGACGCGCTCGGCAACGGCGCCATCGAGATGGCGCAGCTCGATCCCATCAACCGGACTGACAGGAGCATCCACCGGGCGCTTAGGCTGATCACCCGATCGCTCAGGCGTCCCGGCCGACCGTTTCCTCCACAGGAAATCAAAGATGGAAGACGCTCCTCTGCCGCTAGCCATCAGTAGCGCTCGTATTTTTCGGGGCAAAGATCGAGCATCGCGCGCGTGATGGGGTTTTCGCGGAGCACGCCGACCAACGCGCGCTGATCGAAGTTTTCGGGAGGACCAAGCATATAGCGGGCCACCAGCCGCAGCCGCAGCGCTTCATGGTCCGCGCTGGTCGCAGCCGGCAGGATGGCGCGGAAGGGAAGCGCCTGGAGGTCTTCGGGGACGGGATGCAATTTCGCTTTCTTGACGAAGGAGATGGCCGCCAGCGCCACGATATGCAGGGCGAAGAAGAGCTGCATGACCCACGAGAGCTGCGACATGGAAATGGGGTCGGCCATGCGGAAGGGATGCAGATCCTTGATGATGCGCTCGCCGCTCGGGCCGGCGACGTACCAGGCGTAGCCGATCAAATCGTGCTCAACGGCGAGATCGCGCAGGAGCGCGCCCATGGCGATTTTCGCCGCGCAATAGTCTTCGAGCGAAAATGCCGGCGGCCGGATGCTGGCCCAGTCGCGCCGCATCTCGAACACCGAGAACCAGGAGGCAAGACCGGCCTTCTCCACTTTGCCGAAGCCGAGGCAAGGCACGACGCTGAGCCCGAGCGAAGCGAGACGCCGCGTCATGCGATACTCGACGGCCGCCTGCTGAAACGAAGCGCCGCCGCCATAAGCATTGTCATGGCCCGAAGCCACGTCCTGCATCATCCTGCCGTCATAGTCGAAGAGCGGCGCCTGTGGCCCGGTGGTCCGCAGCTCTCCGAATTTGATGGCGCGGCCGCGATAGCCGGCGCCCTTGATCTTGATCTCGAATTCTTGCTTCGAGGGGTGGGCTAGTCTGACCGAGCGGCGCCCGTCCAATTGGAATTCGGTCAGCTCACCGGCGAAATAGGCGCGAACGCGCTCAGCCACGGCGCCGTCGACATGGCGGAGCTCTATCTTGTCCAGGGGGCCAGTGGCGCGGGGCTCCGGCGCGGAACTTTCTCGCCCCTTGGGCGTCAGCATGGCATGCCCCTTCGCGGCAGGAATGGGCGGCCGCCCGCCAGGACCCAAGATTACACCACCGGCGCCCCGTCCTTCGAGTTTTGAGGAATCGTCCTTGATTTTACCGGCTCACCCGACCATTCTCCGCCGGACTTCGATCGGAAAGGAGCCTTATGGCGAAGGAAGAAATGCTCGAATTTCCGGGAGTGGTGACGGAACTTCTCCCCAACGCCACCTTCAGGGTGAAACTCGAGAACGATCACGAGATCATCGCCCATACGGCGGGACGAATGCGCAAGAACCGGATCAGGGTGCTTGCGGGCGACAAGGTTCTGGTCGAGATGACGCCTTATGATCTCACTAAAGGTCGGATCACTTACCGGTTTAAGTAGCAAGCTCTGGCCGTGGCGATCGCCTTTCGCCAGGTCGGGGCAGGCTCAAGCCGCGCCGCAAGGGGCGATGCGCGCCGCAAGGGCCGCGCCGCAACCCGTGTCGCGCGCCGTGCGGGCGCGCGCGACCCCAAGCGCGCTGAGGCCGAAGCTTGTGCTCGCCTCAGCCTCGCCGCGGCGGCTCGCCCTGCTCGAACAAGCGGGCGTCACGCCCGATGCGCTTCGCCCGACCACGATCGACGAGAGCGTGACCAAGGGGGAAGTGCCGCGGCATATCGTCAAACGGCTCGCTCGGGCCAAGGCCGAGGCCGCCAAGAAACTGATCCGCGGCGAAAAGGAATATGAAAAGGCCTTCGTGCTCGCGGCCGACACCGTGGTCGCGGTCGGCCGCCGCGTGCTCGGCAAGGCCGAGCTCGAGCATGAGGCGGGCGACGCGCTCCGCCTGCTGCGCGGCCGCGCCCATCGCGTCCACACCGCGATCTGCCTCATCACCCCCGACGGCCGCATCCGCGAGCGGGTGGTCGAAACCAGGCTCAGGTTCCGCAATCTCTCCAACGAGGAGATCGGCAACTACCTCGCCAGCGGCGAATGGAAGGGGAAGGCGGGCGGCTATGCCATCCAGGGCATCGCCGGCTCCTTCGTGGTGAAGCTGGTCGGCTCCTATACCAATGTGGTCGGTCTGCCCCTGACCGAGGCGGTGAACCTGCTCCAGGGCGAGGGCTTTCCGGTGAGCGATCTTTGGCTGTCGAAGGCCGAAGTCGAGACGAATTGAGACGCGGGCGCGCCGGATCGGGCCGCGGAGCCGCGCCCGGCGCGCGCAAGAAGGCGAAGACCTGCCCCATCTGCGGCAAGCGGCAAGCCGCGGCGTTCCGCCCGTTCTGCTCGAAAGCGTGCGCCGATATCGACCTTTCGCGCTGGCTCGGCGGGCGTTACGCCATTCCCGGGGCCCCGGCCGCAGTCGCCGAGGAAGAGCAAGAGGACGAGACGGACGGCGGCCGCTAGGCGAGGGGGGCGCGCGCCCCTCTCGACAGGGGGGGAGCGATTTCCTATAAGCCAACGGCCTTTCAGGGGGCGCCCGCGAGCGCGATTTGCGGATAGGCCCGCCCCTCACCAGATGTGCCTAAAGGCCCAGGTAGCTCAGTTGGTAGAGCAGCGGACTGAAAATCCGCGTGTCGGTGGTTCGATCCCGCCCCTGGGCACCATTTTCGGATAAGATCGCCTTCTCGCGCCCGCGCCCGCGTCCGCATTAGAGACCGTTAGCGATTCTTTGCTAGGGCTGCGTCGCGGCTTACGCGCCCTTCCCCCTGTCCCTGCGTGCGTTGCCGCCTCTCGACCGCCCCGGCCAGGGGACTCATTTGAGAGAGTGGTAAGCTCCAACGTCCGAATCTGGCCCAAGCGAGGTGAACCCTTGCCGCCGACCCTTGAGGAGACGGGTGCGCTTTCGCCCCACTCCGCCGCCCGACCGAAGGCGAACGTGAACCGTATCGCGCTCGGGCTCGCGCTATCGTTGCTCAGCGCCGTGCTGCTGATCGTTTCGTGGCAGGCTTTCGGCGATCTGTGGTGGCTGATCTTCATCGCCTTCGTGCCGATGTATGTGGCGCAGTATCGGATTTTTTCGCGCCGATGGTCGGCTGTCGCGGTCGCCATCGCGACGGCGGGATACTACTTGGCGCTCCTGCTCCAAGGCTCGTCCGTGATGCCGCCGGCAACGATCGCGGCCGGAACTCTTGCGTTGGGCGCGATCGGCTGGGTGATCGGCCTGTTCATGCGCCCGTTCGCCGAGCGAACCGGCTATCGATGGTTTCTCGTGCAATACCCGTTGATCTGGGTCGCGCTCGATCTGCTCGTGGAGGACAACGAGATCCTCGGAGGGGGCTCTTGGATCGCCTACCGCTTGGGCTCCGCCCCGCAGCTCATCCAACCCGTCAGCATCCTCAGCACGCCCGCGTTGAGTTTGCTGCTGCTCATGATCAACGCGGCCATCGCGCTTCTCGTCCTTAAGGGGATGGACCGCAAATGGCCGCAGCTCGCAGGCGCGCCCATCCCCGGACGCGTGGTGCTGTGGTCATCCATCGTCACCGTGGCGGCGACCGTCGCCTGGCTCGCAACGAGCCTTTCGATCTACAACCAAACGACCCGCGCGATGGGCCCTGCGACGCGCGTAGCCGCCGTCCAGCCCGGTCTCGACAATGCCCCCTCGGGCACGCTGACTTTCAAGCGCGACCTCTTTCCTGGCCGGACCGAAGAAGAGCGGATCGAAAGCCAAATCGCTGATCTCAGCCGGATGACCCGCGAGGGCGCCAGTCGCGGCGCCAAGGTCGTCGTGTGGCCCGAAGAGGCGCTCGACTACGACCCCAGGGTGACCCATACCGAATGGATCCCGAACCTCGTGCGCGAAACCGGTGTCTACCTCGCGCACGGATTCACGGCCGACGCGAACGACCTCTCCTCGCCGAACGTCGCCCTGTTGTGGAACCCCGAGGGCACGGTCGTGGCCGTCTACCGCAAGGTCAAGCGCGTGCTGGTCGAAGGCGAGTCGTTCGAGCCCGGCACCGTCTATCCGACCACCGATACGCCTGCGGGGCGTCTCGGGATCATCATCTGTTTCGATATCGAGTTTCCCAACGGACCGGCCCGGCGCCAGGCTCTCGCCGGGTCGCAGATCATTCTCGCTCCAAGCATCGACTTCCAATCCATCGCTCATCTCCGCAGCGCCTCGACGGTGTTCCGTGCCGTGGAGAACAGGGTAGGAATGGTGAAGACGGACCTCGCCTGGGATTCGGTCATCGTCGCCCCGAACGGGAAGGTTCTCGCCAAGACCCTGGTCGCGACCGAGAACGGCGCGAGCGCGCTCCTCGTCGAAGATGTTCCGCTGGGGCCCGCCAACGCACCCTTCACCCTGTATGGCGGCACGCCGTTCGCGTGGCTCATCTACGCCGCCTTCATTGCGATGGCCGGCGCCATGTTCCGCGCGTGGCGCTGCCACCGTGCCGGCGCCGCGGGCGCGGACCGCATGTGACCGCGTAAGCTTGGCGGGGAGCCTGCGATCTCAATTGCCGCCGAACAGGACCTTAAGTGACCGTCTTAACTTGACATTGTGATGGCGCGCTGCCATGTAAGCCTCATCGATTGCTCGCGATCGCGCGAAGCTGCCGCATCCAGCGGCGTCTCATCCCGAGACAATTTCCTTTCATCGTCTGGCCCCGGATAGCGCGTGGGGTAAGGCAAACGCCCCTTTCCGGCTCTCCGCATCCCGCGTTCGGCCCGTCACGGGCGCTTGAGGTATTTTCGTGACATTAACGACTTTTGACGGCCTCGGCCTGGTCGAGCCCTTGCGGCTGGCGCTTGCGGCCGAGAACTACGTGCGGCCGACGCCGATCCAGGCCCAAACTTTTCCGCTGCTTGCCTCCGGCAAGGACCTGCTCGGCATCGCCGAGACGGGAACGGGCAAGACCGCAGCCTTTGCGCTGCCGATCCTGCAGCGCCTCGCCACGGAGCGATCCGGCGCGAAATATCAGTCGCCGCGCCCCGGCGCGCCGCGCGCGCTCATTCTCGCGCCGACCCGCGAACTCGCCGGCCAGATCGGCGAGCGCTTCCGCGCCTACGGTCAGCGTCTGCCCTTCCGCAGCGCGGTGATCTTCGGCGGCGTCAACCAGCATCACCAGGTGAAGGCGTTGAAAGCCGGGATCGACATTCTGATCGCAACCCCCGGGCGGCTGCTCGATCTCTGCCAGCAACGGCATGTCAGGCTCGACCAAGTCTCGATCCTCGTTCTCGACGAGGCTGACCGCATGCTCGACATGGGCTTCATCCATGACATGCGCAAAATCGTGGCGCTCTGCCCGAAGCAGCGCCAAACGCTCCTGTTCTCGGCGACCATGCCGCCGCCGATCGCGAAGCTCGCGCATGACATTCTCGACCGCCCCGTGCGCGTCGATATCGCTCCGGCCAAGGTTGCGGTCGAGCGCATCGAGCAGCGCGTGTTCTTCGTCGGCGCCAAGGAGAAGCGGGCGTTGCTCGAATCTCTGCTCGCCGACCGGACCATGGACCGGATCCTGGTCTTCACCCGCACCAAGCGCGGCGCCGATCGCGTCTGCCGCAATCTGGCCCAAGCCGGGTTCAGCGCCACGGCGCTCCACGGCAACAAGGCGCAGAACGCGCGGGTGAGGGCGCTGGAGGCCTTCCGCAACGGTGACGTCCGCGTGCTCGTTGCGACCGACATCGCCGCGCGCGGCATCGACGTCGCCAATATCTCGCATGTGGTCAACTACGAGTTGCCCAACGAGCCGGAAAGCTACGTGCACCGCATCGGCCGCACGGCGCGCGCCGGCGCCGGCGGCATGGCGCTCTCTTTCTGCGATCCAAGCGAGCGGCCTCATCTTCTCGCCATCGAGCGCTTGATGCGCGCTCCCGTACCGCGCGCCGAGCATCGCCTCGCGGTCGCAGCGCCCGCGGCACATCAGCCTCATCGCGCCAAGACCGCGCCCGCAAAGCCGTCCCGGCGCTCTCGCGGCCGGCGCTTTTCCGGCCCTCGCCATCCTGCGCCCCGGCCCGCGAACGGCGCGCGCGCCATCGGAGAATCGACATGAGCAAGTTTTCGCAAGGCAGCTCCTCGGCCCGGCGCAATGCCGAGGCTCTCTTGAAGAAGAGCCAGAGACGCGAGCAAAGCTTCAAGCTCGAGCAGGCGCAGGAGCACGAGGCCATGATGGCGAAGACGGCAAGGTTGCGCGAGCTTCGCCTGGCCAAGGAGGAGGAAGACAGGCGATCGCAGGAAGCGGCGCCGCCGCAGCCGAAACGGCCCGCCCGCCCGCGCCGGTCGCGCCAGACCTAACGCATTCCCACTCAGGAGTTGAGACATGGCCTTCAAGCCGAACTACAACCAGCAGCGTGCCGACCGTAACCGGTCCAAGGCGCAGAAGAAGCAAGAGAAGCTGAGACGTCTCGAGGAGGAGACGGCGAGGCGCAAGGCCCTGCGCGGCGAAGCGCCGGATCCGGACAAGACGCAAGACGACGCCTAGACGAAAGACAAGACCATGGCCAAGAAGCAGCAAGCGCGCCCCTTAGGCTTCGTGCTTTTCGACGTCTTCTATGAGGACGGTACCCAGACCTCCAACCGCAAGGTGCCGGCCGCCGATCTCGGCGGCCTCGACGGCGATCTGCCGGCCCGCGTCTTCGTCGAGGCGCAGGACCGGGAGATCGGCGAAAAGTCGGGGCGGCCACGCGGCCGCATCAAGTCGATCGCGCGCTCGGGCGCCAGGCCGCGCGCTGCCGCTCAGAAATAGCCCGGCCTTCGGTTTTTGCGCCGGGTCCCGCCGCGTTCGATCGGAAGGCGAACGGCGTCAGATCAAGGAGTAGACGCCGATACGGTAATCCGACGGCTGGATAAATACCGCCTTGCCGGCCCCCTGCGCCGGATTCGAGTTGACGAAGTCGCAGGCTTGCTGCGGGGGCCGGGGCCAATCGGATATCGCCACGTCTTGAATCCACGGGTCGCGGACTCGGCCGACTGGTCGCGCTTGAACGGCGGCTGCTCTGAAAACACTTTCCTCGGTTTTGGTCTCGCTCATGTCGATCCTGCCAACCTGGACGGTCGTTGGACGCGCTCAAGGCCGCGCATCGGCAGCGCTGGGTGGGCGCCGCTACCCGGGATCAAGCCAGGCATGAGCGTTGCAATCCACACGCGTT
>JBFWTF010000128.1:0-7504 GCA_050247995.1 Methyloceanibacter sp.
CGACGCTCTTCCGATCTTGGCACTAGTTTCTGTGGCATCGCCCTCAAATTTCGCTAAAACCTCAACCGAGCCGTAAACCGCGTTGTGACGAAGCCCAAAATAGGTTCCGCGGCCGCCCCTGACCGCTTCTGGACGACGCATGCAAATCGACCTGCCGACAATATCGGCCGTCCATGTAACGATCACCGCGCTCCTCGGTATCGTTCTGGTCCTGATTTGGGCGCGCGGCCGGGAAAGCCCGCTTATCGGCTGGTGGGGGCTTGCGCTCCTGGTCCAGGCCGCGGGCCTGGCGATGCTGGCGGTCATGTTTTTCGCCAACGTCCCTCTGGCCATCGCCGGCGCCGTCATCATTCTCGCCGACGCCATCAAGTGGAAGGCCGCGCGGGAGTTCGTCCATCGCCCGGCGCATTACTTTTTCATCTTCCTCGGACCCGTTGCCTTCCTGCTCGCGGTGCAATCGGGTCTTCTGCACTCCTTCGATTATCGGCTCGATGCCCTGTGCACGATGCTGGCGCTCTATAACTTTGCCACGGCCTATCAATTCTCCCGGGCCAAGGGCGAGCAGCCGGCGTCGCGCTGGCCGGTGGTTGTCCTGCTGGTCGTCCTCGCTTGTTTTCAACTGTCGTGGTTTCCGCTCAACATCGCCATGCCGATCCACGAATCGCGGTGGGTGGCGGCAAGCATCTGGTTTCCCACGGTCATGCTCTTGACGCTGCTCCTTCGCGTCGCGCTGGCCTTTGTCGTGCTTTCCCTGGCTAAGGAGCGCAGCGCCATGGCGCGCCGGATGGAAGCCCTGACCGACGCCTTGACCGGACTCCCCAATCGGCGCGCCCTCTTTGAGGCGACCGATGCCTTGGGCCAGGACCGCGATCGCATCTCTTATGCGGTCTCCGTGCTGATCTTCGACCTCGATCATTTCAAGGAGACCAACGACCGCTTCGGCCACGAGTTCGGCGATCGCGTGCTCAAGCTCTTCGCCGCGACGGTTCGGACGCATATCGAAGACGGAAATATCGTCGCGCGGCTCGGCGGCGAGGAGTTCGCGGCCATACTCCCGGGCGCCGATCGGCTCAGAGCGGTCGAAACCGGCGAGGCGGTGCGCCATGCCTTCGCCAAGTCCGGCGCCTTCGTCGATGGTCTCCCGGTGGGCGCGACGGTCAGCGTCGGCATCGCCTGGGACCCAGGCGGCGGCGGCGACCTCAATGCTCTGTTCCGGCGGGCCGACGCGGCGCTTTATGCCGCCAAGCGCGCCGGCCGTAACCGCGTCGAGTTTCTGGAACCGGACACCGAGGATTTGTTGCCGGAGCTCAAGGCCACGGTGCGAGCGGCCGACCGCCCGGGCCCGGGCCAGCTTGCCTCATCGCCGTTTACAAGGCGTCGCGCGTAAATCTGCCGCGCCGAGCTGCGACCACCCTTAAGCCCGTCAGCCCTCGACCGGCTCCCGCCCCGTGTGGGTCTTGACATCGCCCCGCATCTTCCGCGTCTGATCCTCGAGCCGGCGTACCGCGGCATTGAAGGCGTCGCGGACCGCGACATAGACGTCCTCATGGGCGTGATCGAGGGGCTTGGCCCTGCCGACGACCAGGTCCTTGCCCGGCACGCTGAGATCGACCCGCACACTGTAGAGCTTCCCTTTGTGGTGATGGCGGTGAGGCGCCTCCACCACGACCGTGCAGCCGACGATGCGATCGTGGAAGCGTTCGAGCTTTTCCGCCTTCTTGCGAATGCGCTCCTCCACGGCGGGGGAGGGGTCCATGTTCCGGAAGCTGATCTGCAACGGTATTGGCATTGGCGGGCGAACTCCGGGTTGCCGGTCTATACGTGATGGGCGGAAACGGCCTTCGTGACCTCGGCCGTCAAGTCGCGGGACAGGGCATGCGAAATGTCGCCAAGGCTCACCATGCCCACGAGCTTGCCGTCTTCATTCAACACCGGGAGCCTCCGGATTTTCTTGTTCTCCATGATGCGGAGCGCATCCTCGGCCTCTTCTGTGTCGCGGCAGAAAACGACGTTGCGGGTCATGACGTCCCGCGCCTCGATTGCGGCGACGTCCTTGCCGTTGGCGAGAGCTCTGATGGCGATGTCCCGGTCGGTGATCATGCCGATCGTCTTGCCCTCCTCGCACACCGGCATCGCGCCGACGTCGTGATCCCGCATCTTCTTGGCGATGGCTTGAAGCTTGGCGTTGGGCGCGACGAACTCGGCGCCCTTGTGCATCATGTCCTTCACCTTCATGACAACCTCCAGACTTCGTCCCTCGCCCCTCCGCCTACACCATAAAATGCGCTCGGGTGGTCAAACGTTCATTGAGGCTGGTCAAGAAAAAGAGAAAGCCTGAAAAAATCCGAATGGCGTCGTTACGGGGAGGCGTCCCCGGCGCGTCATTGCCGTCCCCGCTCTTCCTCCCACTCTTCGCCGGCGGTGATGATTTCATAGAGATAGGCCACTTTGCCCTCGAGCGGGTGATGATCGGGGCCGGGGTCCTGGCCTTGCGCCCACAATACGGCGGTCTCAAGCTCGGCGTAGCTCGCTTCGCTGGCGACGATCCGCGTGACCTTCCAGTCGGGAAGTTCGCCGCACAAATGCAACACATCCTCTCGGGACAACATGACTCTCGCCTCGATTCCGCTGGGGCTAGCGCCGCAATATAAGCCCGACCAAAAGACCGATGCCGAGCGCGATGCCCACGGCCTGAGTAGGGTTGCGCCGCACGGCGGTCTCGATCGCTCCCAGCGCTTCGCCGGCAGCATCCTCCACGCGTTCGGCCTGGTGGCCTCCGGCGCGCGCGATCGACACCGCAAGATCCTCGATATCCTTGCGGAGCGTCGAAAGATGCTTGGCGATCACCTCGACCTCTTCGCGCAGAGCGTGGTGGGTTGGCATTTCGGCGTCCTTCGCAGCCATCGCGTCCTCTCCTTGGCTCGGTTTGGGCAGGTGGGCCTGAAACTGGCCCGCGCACGGGTCGTCACGCGTTGAGGGAGATCAAGCGGCCTGCGCGGCTCTGATATAGCAAAACGTCCCATGGACTGAACTTTTGTTCCACGGATTTGGCGGAACGGCTACAATTTCGTCATGCATGGCCCGGTTCAAATGCCCCCAAAAACGGGTCGCGGCGAACGCTTCCTCAGGGCCCTCGTCGATCCTACGACGGGGCGCACGCATTATTTGACCGCAGTGGCGCTTGTCGGTCTCTTGCTGCTCCTCGCTTGGGGCTTGCACCCCTGGCTCGGCGACCGCGGCGCCTTTCTCATCTTCATCCCTGCCGTCCTGCTGGCCGCCGGTTTCGGCGGTCTCGGCCCGGGCCTCGTCGCCGCCGGGCTCGGCCTCGGTCTCGGGCTTGCCCTTGCCGGCAGCAAAGGGCTCGACGCGCCCAAGCTCCTCGAAGCCGCGATCTTCGCCATTGTCGGCGCCGGCGCCGCTTGGCTCGGCGAACGGCTTCGCCGGGCGCGGATCCGCAACCGCGAGCACGCCCGCGAACTCCACGCGCGCGAGGCGCATCTCCTTTCGATCCTCGACGCCGTTCCCGATGCCGGCGTCGTCATCGACGAGAAAGGGGTCATTCAATCCTTCAGCGCGTCCGCGGAGCGTCTCTTCGGCCACGCTCGATCTGCGGTGATCGGCCGCAATGTCAGCATGCTTATGCCGTCGCCCTACCAGCAGGAACACGACCGCTACATGGACCGCTACTTGGCGACCGGTGAAAAGCGCATTATCGGCACCGATCGCGTTGTCACCGGCATGCGCAAGGACGGCTCGACCTTTCCCATGAAGCTCGCCGTCGGCGAGATGCGCTCGGGCAATAGCCGCTTCTTCACCGGCTTCATCCGCGACCTCACCGAACGGCAGGAGACGGAGCGCCAGCTCGAGGAACTCCAGACCGAACTCGCCCGCCTGTCGCGTCTCACCGCCATGGGTGAAATGGCCTCGACACTGGCCCATGAGATCAACCAGCCGCTATCGGCGATTTCGAACTATTTGCAAGGATGCAACCGCCTGCTCGAGTCCATCGAGCATCCCAACATGCCGAAGATCCGCGACGCGCTGGCCGAGACGACGAAACAGACATTGCGCGCCGGCCATATCATCAGTCAGTTGCGCGAATTCGTCTCGCGCGGCGAGACGGAGAAGAATCCGGAGAATCTCAGCAAGCTGGTCGAGGAGGCGGGCGCGCTCGCGCTCGTCGGCGCAAAAGACCAAGGCGTGCGGACGCATTTCCGCTTTGCCAGTCATACCGATCGGGTCCTCGTCGAGAAGGTTCAAATCCAGCAGGTGCTGATCAACCTCATGCGCAACGCCATCGACGCGATGCAGGGCTGCGAGCGGAAGGAATTGCTCGTGACCACCTCCGCCCCGGAGACCGGCACGGTGACGGTGAGCGTCGCCGATAGCGGCGCCGGCGTGTCGGAGGAGGTCGCGGGGCGGCTGTTCCAGCCCTTCGTCACCACCAAGGCCAATGGCATGGGCGTCGGATTGTCGATCTCGAAACGCATCATCGAGGCTCATGGCGGGGCGATATGGGCCGAGCCTAATCCGGGCGGAGGCACGATCTTCTGCTTTACCTTGCAAGCCGCGAGCGAAACGGATGCCGCCGATGGCTAGCGGGGTCGTTCATGTCGTGGACGACGACGAGGCCGTGCGCCAGTCGCTCGCCTTCCTGCTCGGATCGGCCGGTCTCGCCGTGCGCCTCTACGATTCGGCCCCAGCGTTTCTTGAGAACCTTGCCGCGGTCAAGGGCGGTTGCCTCATCACCGACATCCGCATGCCTGGCATGACCGGGCTCGATCTGCTCCACGCGTTGCGGGCTCGCGCTTGTGGCCTTCCCACCATCGTCATCACCGGGCACGGCGACGTCCCTCTCGCCGTCGAGGCGATGAAGGCCGGCGCCGTCGATTTCATCGAGAAGCCCTTCGAGCAGGAAGTGCTCCTCAACGCCGTCCAGGCTGCTCTCGAACAAGGCGCCGCGGGCGGCGGCGAGGAGGGCTTGGCCATCGCCGCGCGCGTTGAGTCCTTGTCGGCGCGCGAGCGCCAGGTGCTTGATGGACTGATCGCGGGGCATTCCAACAAGACTATCGCGCAAGCGCTCGGCATCAGCCCGCGCACCGTCGAGGTCTATCGCGCCAATCTGATGGCCAAGATGGAAGCGAAAAGCCTGTCGGAGCTGATTCGCCTGGCGCTGCGCGCCGACCTCGCGCCGGGACGCCGCTCTCCCGGGTAATTTTTGCCGGGAATCCAACGCTTAGTAACGCCCCGGACCCTCTGCAACTCCGTATTTTCCCTTAGGGGTTTTTCACGAATTTCCGCCCTTTGCCTGGGGGCGTACTGATCTGCGTCAGAGAGTGCGCAAGGGGAGAAAACCGAAATGCTGACGCAGAGCACCGTGACGCAGATCCCGGCCCCGCTGGCTCTTGCCGCCAATCGCGCGACCGATACCGGCGAAGCTTCGGCTTTGCTCGGCGTCGCCATGAGCTTCGGGCGCAACACCGAAATCTACGCCGAAGGTGAAGCATCCGGATACGTCTATAAGGTGCTTTCCGGGGTCGTTCGCATTTCCAAGCTGCTTCCCGACGGACGGCGCCAGATCAGCGCGTTTCACCTGCCGGGCGAAATGTTCGGCTTCGAGGCGGACGCGGTCCATCACGCTTCGGCCGAGGCGGTGGTGCCGACGAAGGTCATCGCGTTCCGTTGGGATGGAGCTCCCGGCGCGAGCCGGCACTCCGCCAACGTCGTGCGCGAACTCCTGAACCTGGCCGTGATCGGTCTCCGCCACACCCAGGATCATCTCCTCCTGCTCGGCCGCAAAAGTGCCTTGGAACGTCTCGCCGCCTTCCTTCTCGAAATGGACGCGCGCGCCGGCTCGAGCCACGTTCTCGATCTTGCCATGCCGCGCCACGACATCGCCGACTATCTCGGGCTTACGCTCGAAACGGTCTCGCGCATGTTCGCCGAGTTGAAGGAGATAGGAGCGATCAAGCTCGAATCGGCCAGGCGCGTGCATCTGTGCGATGTGGCGAGGCTCAAGGCCCTCAGCGCCTGATTGGGCTTCGGCAACACGCCGCTCCCGCGACGCGACACAATTGGATAGTATGAAGGGTGGAGCGAGAGGCCGCGCGCCTCTCAAGGGATCGTCGCGCCTCTCAGGAGATTTTCATGGCTTTTCGCATCGTCTTTGCGCTCTGCATCCTCGGGACGGCCGGAACCGGCCTCGCCGTCGCGGGCGCCGTCACGAGCCAACCGGATCCAGTTCATGGCCAGGACTTGGCGGCGCGGCTGTGCTCGAATTGCCATCTTGTCGGCGCGGGCCAGCAGGAACATGCCAATGTCGATGTCCCGAGCTTCAAGGAGATCGCCAATAAGACCGGGCAGACGGAAGGTTCGATCACCGCGAGCATCCTCTTGCCCAAGCACCCAATGCCGACAATTCCGCTCACCAAGAGTGAAGTTGCCGATCTCGCGGCCTATATAATGAGCCTGCGTAACCCAGCGGAGCCGTCAAACCCATGAAGAAAGCAAGACTCTGGTACGTCATCGCCGATGGCGGCAGGGCGCGCTTCGTTGCGCGCGACGACAACGGCGCCTTCCGCACGGTGGCGAGCTTCGTCTCGACCGATCTGCATGCGCGCGCAAGCGACCTGGGGCGCGACCGCCCGGCGCGGGTCATGGAAAGCGCGACACCAGGGCGTTCGGCGATCGAGCCCCGGCGCGATCTGAAGGAGGCGGCCAAGGAGGACTTTATCAAGGTCGTGGCCGAGCAGATCGAGGCCGAGCATGACCGGGGCCAATTCGACAAGCTGATGCTGGTCGCCCCGCCGGGGGTCTTGACCGAGCTGAGGAAGGCGTTGAGCAAGCCGGTCGCCAAGCTCGTGGCGAGCGACCTGCAAAAGGACCTGACCAAGGTCCCCGATCACGATCTCAGCGACCATCTCGCCGCCGCGCATTAGCGGCTGGATTACTCGAGGCAGCTCGTCTTGATGTCCTGCGATCCGGCGGGAAGCGAGATCAGTAGCCCGTCCCGGCCGAGAATCGTATCGCCCTTTCCGCGCGCGCTGGCGACGTCCCGCAGGAACATGTGCCGCATCAGCGCGTTCGGCAGCGCCGGCACGATATGGGTCAGGACGAGAAGCTTCACGTTCGCCTCGTTGGCGATCCCCGCGGCCTCGACCGGCGAGGTGTGATAGTCGAGCGTGTCGCGCGTCATCTTGGCTTGTCTTTCGTGACCGGCCTTGTTCAGCGCGGCTGCGACCAACTCGACCATCTGCGGGTTCAGCGCCTCGTGAACCAAGACGTCGGCGTCGCGGGAGAAGCGCACCTTGTTCTGAACCTTCCGCGTATCGCCGCTCACCACCTCCGTGCGTCCCTTATAAGTGGCGCGATAGCCGTAAGCCGGCTCGGCCGGATCGTGGCTGACGAGGAACGCCTCGTTCTTGTGCCCGTCCTTGTCGAAAACGGTGACGGCCTCTTCCGCGCCCGGCTTCGGCACGTCATGCCCGATCATGCGCGCGCCCTC
>JBFWTF010000129.1:0-7474 GCA_050247995.1 Methyloceanibacter sp.
CGGCGAGCCGCTACTATTTCCACAAGAGCGCGGCGGAATTGACCCGCCGGGAGGCGGTTCTCCTGGTGGCGGCGCTGCCGAATCCGCGGGTCCGCAACCCGGCCAAGCCGAGCCGGCGCATGCTCCTGGTCACGCGGGCGGTCGAGCGGCGCCTGCCGATCATGGCGGGGCGCACCGCCTGTGTGCGGCCCAAGGAATGACGGCGCTTTTATCGTCCCGGGCCTCTGGCCAGAGGCGAAGATTGCCCCTATAAGGGCGGGCTTAACGAGGCGCGGCAACCCGCGCCGGACCGTCGATAGGATTTTACGAAAATGGCCGTACCCAAAAGAAAAACCTCGCGCATGAAGCGGGGCAACAGGCGGAGCCACGATAAGCTTCAGGCTCCGACTTACGTCGAGGACAAGGATTCCGGCGAGCTCCGCCGGCCGCATCACATCGACCTGAAATCGGGCCGCTATCGCGGCCGCCAAGTGCTCGACGTCAAGGAAGAGGCTTAGGCGCCGGGCGTCTCGGTGAGGCGCTTTGCCAGCAGCGCAAGCTCGGCGTCGTGAATGCCGACCTCCTCGAGATGGCGCACTGTGTTCAGCACGTAGTCGATATTGGCGCCGGCTTGGCCGATGGCGGATCGCACCAGAGCCGCCTGCCGCGCCAATGAGAGCCGCCCCGCATATTGCGGGTGGCCGCGATCGGCGAGGTAGCACAACGCCTCGCATTGCCGGCCCGAGCCGTCGAGCAGGCTCACATTCCTTACCGCCTCCACATATACGTCAGTGACCTGCTCGCGCGCGCGCAAATAGGCGACCGTCGCCGCGCGCCTGTCATCGGCGACGCGGAAGGCGATGCCGCGGCAAGCACCGCCCTCGTCGAGCCCGAGCACGAGACCGGGCTGATCTTGCGTGCCGCGATGATGGAAGGAGTAGATGCAGAGCGAACGGTGCGCGCCGATGAGCGAGGCGGGCGCGCGCTCCTCGAAGGCGAAGCCCGGCTGCCACATCAGCGAGCCGTAGCCGAACACCCAAAGCGGAGCCATGAGCCGTCAGTCGTCGTGGGCGTGGGGGCGGCCGAAATCGGCCGCGCCGGTATCCTGGCCCGCCTCGATGATGGAGCGGCGAATGGCGCGGGTGCGGGTGAAGAGCGCCTCGAGCGCCTCACCGTCGCTCCAACGGATCATGCGCTGAAGCGCGGCGAGGTCCTCGGAGAAGCGGCCGAGCATCTCCAGCACGGCTTCCTTGTTGTTGAGGAACACGTCGCGCCACATCACGGGGTCGGAGGCGGCGATGCGGGTGAAGTCGCGGAAGCCGCCGGCCGAGAACTTGATGACCTCGGACTGCGTGACTTCCTCCATGTCGGCGGCGGTGCCGACGATATTGTAGGCGATGAGATGCGGCACGTGGCTGGTGATGGCGAGCACGATGTCATGGTGCTCGGGCGTCATGATCTCGACCTTGGCGCCGATGAGGCGCCAGAACGCGGCGAGCCGGTCAACGGCTGCGGCGTCGGTTCCTTCGGGCGGCGTCAGGATGCACCAGCGGCCATCGAAGAGTTCGGCGAAGCCGGCGTCGGGGCCGGAGTGCTCGGTGCCGGCGACGGGGTGGGCCGGAACGAAATGAACGGTCTTGGGCAGATGCGGGCCCATGTCGCGGACGATCGAGCTCTTGACCGAGCCGACGTCGGACACCGTGGCGCCGGGCTGAAGATGCGGGCCGATTTCCCCGGCGACGGCGCCGCAAGCCCCGACCGGAATGCAGACGATGACGAGATCGGCGTCCTTGACCGCCTCGGCGTTGGTCGCGACCACCTTGTCGGCGATACCGAGCTCGGCGACGCGCGCCCGCGTCTTCGGCGAGCGCGCCGTCGCCACGATCTGGCGCACGGCGCCATGCGCGCGCGCGGCCCGCGCGATCGACGAGCCGATCAGCCCGACGCCAATGAGGGCGAGCGTGTCGTAGAGCGTCGTCGTCATTGCGCTCTGCCATTGCCGCGCATGAAGGCGGTGAGCGCATCGAGCGCGGCGCGGTTCTCGTCTTCCGTGCCGACGGTCATGCGCAAGGCGCCGGGCAATCCGTATTCCTCGACCCGGCGCAAGATGATGCGCCGCTCGTGCAGGAATTTGTCGGCGGCGGCTGCCGACTTGCCGTTGGCCGCGCCGAAATGCAGCAAGAGGAAATTGGCCGCGCTCGGCGTGACGCCAAGCCCGATGGCGGCGAAGGCCTCGGCAAGCCGCCCGCGCCATAGCTCGTTGTGCTCGACGGCGCTTTGCGCCCAAGGCTGATCGGCAAGCGCGGCGATGCCGGCCGGGATCGCCGGCCCCGAGACATTGAACGGGCCTCTGATCCGGTTCAGAGCGTCGGCGACCGAGGGCGGGCAATAGGCCCAGCCGATGCGGAGCGAGGCGAGGCCGTAAAGCTTGGAGAAGGTGCGCGTCATCACCGTGTTGGGCGAGGTCGCGACCAGCTCGATGCCCGACTCGTAGTCGTTCTTGCGCACATATTCGGCATAGGCCGCGTCGAGCACGAGCAGAACGTCCTCGGGCAGGCCCTCGCGCAGGCGCTTGACCTCGTCGAAGGGCAGGTACGTGCCGGTCGGATTATTGGGGTTGGCGATGAACACGAGCCGCGTCTGCGGGCTGACGCAAGCAAGGATGGCGTCGACGTCGGCGGT
Source organism: Methyloceanibacter sp. (assembly GCA_050247995.1). Taxonomy (GTDB): domain Bacteria; phylum Pseudomonadota; class Alphaproteobacteria; order Rhizobiales; family Methyloligellaceae; genus Methyloceanibacter. The sequence continues at coordinate 2,662 of JBFWTF010000129.1, forward strand.
GAGCTCCGTCTCGGGCGCAACCACCGGGGTCGCGCCGCGCGCCAGGATCGCGATCTTGTAGACGAGGAAGCCGTGAGCGCTGTAGATCGCCTCGTCGCCGGGTCCGAGATAGGCCAAGCTGAGCAGGTTGAGCAGTTCGTCGGAGCCGGCGCCGCAGACGATGCGGGCGGCATCGAGGCCGTAGAAAGCCGCGATCGCCTCGCGCAAGGGCCGGGCCGAACCGTCGGGGTAGCGGGCGAGCGCTGAGGCCGCCGCGTGATAGGCCTCGACCGCGCGGGGCGAGGGCCCGAACGGGGTCTCGTTCGAGGAGAGCTTGATCACGGGTCGCGCGCCAGGGAGCGCGCTCGTGCCGGGCACATAGGGCGCGATGTCGAGAACCCCTGGACGGGGGCGCGGGCCACGAATGGCGGCCATGGAAATCCTCTCCTCGAAGGGTCGGCGGAGGCCTCTCATAGGCCCAATTCATGCGGTAAAGCAAAGAAAAGATTGACTTTCACCGGCAAGCTCCTAGCTAACCCCGAATTGTGGAATTGGCGTTAAGGTCTCTCGTGCTTGGAGAGACGGCCTACCCGGCCTTGGCGGATATTGGACCGACATGAGCGAGACACGGACAGCGCAAGCCTTTGCCGACCATTCGTTGCGGCTGGCGCAGATTGCCAACCCGCAGAGCGAGATCGTGCACTTTCCGGCGCACGAGCCCTTGCCGCTCGACTGCGGGGCCGCGCTCGCGCCGTTCTCGATCGCTTACCAGACCTATGGCGAGCTCAACGCGGCCAAGTCGAACCTCGTTCTCGTCTGCCATGCGCTGACCGGCGACCAGCACGTCGCCAACATCCATCCCGTCACCGGCAAGCCGGGCTGGTGGGATACCATGGTCGGCCCCGGCAAGCCGATCGACACCAATCGCTATTTCGTGCTCTGCCCCAACGTCATCGGCGGCTGCATGGGCTCGACCGGGCCGAGCTCGATCAATCCCGCCACGGGACGCGCCTACGGCCTCGATTTTCCCGTCATCACCATCGCCGACATGGTGCGGGCGCAGGCGCGCCTGCTCGACCATCTCGGCATCCCCGACGTGCTCTCGGTGCTCGGCGGGTCGATGGGCGGTATGCAGGTGCTGGAGTGGGCCTCGACCTATAAGGACCGCGTGTTCTCGGCGGTCCCGATCGCCTGCTCCGCGCGCCACTCCTCGCAGAACATCGCCTTCCACGAGGTCGGACGCCAGGCGGTGATGGCCGACCCCGATTGGTGCCAGGGCCGCTATCTCGACGAGGGCAAGAACCCGCGCAAAGGTCTCGCCGTGGCGCGCATGGCCGCGCACATCACCTATATGTCCGACGATGCGCTGCACCGGAAGTTCGGCCGCAATCTCCAGGACCGCGACAAGATCACTTTCGGCTTCGATGCCGATTTTCAGGTGGAGAGCTATCTGCGCCATCAGGGCTTGAGCTTCGTCGATCGCTTCGACGCCAACTCCTATCTCTACATCACCCGCGCCATGGACTATTTCGACCTCGCCGACGACCATGGCGGCGCGCTCGCCAATGCCTTCACCGGCACCAAGACGCGCTTCTGTCTCGTCTCGTTCACCAGCGACTGGCTGTTCCCGACCGAGGAGAGCCGGGAGATCGTGCACGCGCTGAACGCGGTCGCCGCCAATGTCAGCTTCGTCGAGCTCAAGACCGATAACGGTCACGACTCGTTCCTGCTGCACGAGCCCGAGCTGTTCGATACCATCCGTGGCTTCCTGGGCGCGGCGGCGGCGAAGCGCGGGATTGCGGGAGCCGAAGGATGGCTGCCATGAACGTCAACGTGCCGCCGCAAACCATCCGCGCCTCCGATACGAGCCGCGTCGATCTTCTGCTCATCGCCGAGATGGTGAGCCCCGGCGCGCGCGTGCTCGATATCGGTTGCGGCGACGGCACGCTGTTGCGCCTTCTGGCCGAGAAGCGCGGCGTCGACGGCCGCGGCATCGAGCTCAGCCAGGCCGGGGTGAATTCCTGCGTGGCGCAAGGGTTGTCGGTGATCCAGGGCGACGCCGACACCGACCTGGTTCATTACCCCGACCTCGCCTTCGACTTCGCCATCCTGTCGCAGACGCTGCAAGCGACCTATTCGCCGCGGCACGTGCTCGAGCAGCTCCTGCGCATCGGCAAGCGCGCGGTGGTGTCGTTTCCGAATTTCGGCCATTGGCGGGTGCGGTCGCAGCTCCTGTTCGGCGGCCAGATGCCGCAGACCGACAACCTGCCCGACCGCTGGTACGACACGCCCAATATCCATTTTTGCACCATCAAGGACTTCCGCGGCCTGTGCAAAGACGTCGGCGCGCGCGTCGAGCGCGCGGTCGCGCTCAACGCCTATGGGCGGAAACTCGGCGTCTCGATGCCCGCCTTCGCCCAGAACCTGTTCGGCGAGCAGGCGGTGTTCCTGCTCTCGCGGTAACCGGGCCTCAGCGCTCACGTTACCAGGCGCAAGGGCGGGACCAGCCGCATCAGCCAAATGATCGCGAGTGAGATCGCCACGGCGCAGATGGCGAGCAAGGGGATGAAGACCCAAGCCGCTTCAGTCCGGCCCAAGGCCATGAACGGCATCCGGCCGAGGACATCCAACACGAGGATGTGGATGCAATAGATTCCCAGCGAGAACCGCGACACGAATTGAAGAGTCCGGCCAATTGGGCCAGTTAGGGGCCGCGCGAGGACCAGCGCAAAGAGCGCGACGGATGCGATCATGACGAATGGGCGAAGATAGTCAAAGAAAAGCGCGTTCGGCTTGTCGGCAGTCACGGAGTAGAGGTAGGTGGCGACGGCCGTCGCGGCGCTGAACACAATATAGGCGGCAAGGCAATCGACCCCGACCCGTTGCGATGAGCGGACCTTTTCATAGAGGTAGGCCCCGACGACGAAATAGCCGATGAGACCCCCGAAGTAAGCGAGCTTGTACGCGGCGATGTTGACTTGAAGCTCAAACCCCTTGTTCATGATCGGAAAGATCGAAGCGACCGCGATCCACATCACAATGAAGTAGAGCTTCTCGGCGTCCGATGCCGAGCGATAGAACGCGGCAATGATCGGGGTGAAGGCATAGAGACCGATCAAGGCATACAAGTACCAGAGGTGAATCCGCACCGGGCCCGTGAGGGCGTGCGCCATCGAGGTCAGGAACCGATCGAGCTCAAAGGCAGGCCATGCGGCGTAAACGGCCGACCAGAAGACAAGAACGGGGACAATGCGGAGGGCGCGGCGCCTAAGGAATTCGCCAAGGGGCTGCGGCGACCTTAGGAGCAAGGCGCCGGAGATCATCAGGAAGATGGGAATGCTGGGCCGCACGAACGAGTCGTAGACGTTGGATGCCCACCATCCCGGCCCAAATTTGTAAAACGTGCCGGCGGCCACATGCAGGACGACGACCATGATGCATGCCAGGCCGCGCAACGTATCGATGCGAGGGTCGAAATTGGGGACGGCCAATGCCGGCGGCGGCGCAATATCGCCGCGCGATAGCTCGGGCGCATGCTTGCTCGGAGTGACCCGGTCCACGACGACAAGCCTACAGAGTATTCGTACCCGGACAATCCGGAACTTTTGGTCGGCTTTCGGCCGACCGACCGGCGAAAATCGACGCGGCGCGACCGACGCTCTCTACCAAGACCGGTCGAGGGAGACCTTCGGCGTGACGCCGGCCGGGACGGGGACGAGCCTGCGCCGCATCTTGGCGGTCTCGCGCGCGGGGATGGCGGCGTAGACTTCCTTGGTCGCCTCGACCACGATCACGCCGGAGAAGGTCGGCCCCAACAAGAGCCCGAGCCTCTCCCAGAAGAGCGGCCAGCGCAGCAGGATGCGCCAGTTGAAGGGCGGCATGTGCAGCGCGTATTCCCAATCGTCGGGCGAGAACATCGCCTCCTTCAAGAGGCGGGTGAGCTGGCGCCGGCTGAAGGGGCTGCCGTAGCCGAAGGGCGTCGTGTCAAAGCGCGCCCATAAGCCCCGGCGATTGGGCACCACGATCAGGACACGCCCGTGCGGCGCCAAGGCCCGCCATACCTCGCGCAAGAGTTCGAGCGGCTTCTCGGACCATTCGAGCATGTGCACGAGAAGGATGCGGTCGGCGCCCTCGTCGATGAGCGGGAGATCGGTGTCCTCGACCAGAACCGAGAGCGACTGGCCCTGCTCGGGCCAAACAATGGCGCCGAGGCGGGCCGGCATGAGCGCGCCCAGCGGCTCGGCCTCGGTCCGGAACGGTGCGAGATAGGGCGTGGCGAAGCCGAGCCCGAAGGTGCGGCAGGATTTCAGGTCGCTCCAGCGCGACCGGAGCCGCGCGCCGAGCAGGCGGCGCACCACGCGGCCCAAGGGGCAGGCGTAGAACTCCTTGAGATCGGCGGCGTCGAGATGCATCTCGCCATCATAGCGCGTGAAGGCCAAGCCCCGCACCCTTCCCGAGCCCGTGGCTACTCGCAGGGGAGTTGGCCTAACCTCCCCCGGGTGGGGGCGTACCCCTCACCCTTCCCGCCACGCGACTTGCGAGCGTCGCCGCAAGGTCGCGGCGGTAAGCCCTCTCCCACAAGGGTCGAGGGAAGTTCGATGCGCGCGTCGGGGCCGTTCAACGCGACACGCGACGGTGCTAATGTCAATCTGGCAAGCAACGACAGCGGCGGAGGAGCGATGTCTCGCCTCGAAGTGCACCAATACAAGACGCGGAGCGACAATTACGGCGTGCTCGTCCACGATCCCAAGAGCGGCGCGACGGCCGCCATCGACGCACCCGACGCCGAGGAACTGCTCGCGGCGCTGCACGAGAAGGGCTGGACGCTGAGCCA
>JBFWTF010000130.1:0-7346 GCA_050247995.1 Methyloceanibacter sp.
GCGACGGCGCCGGGCTCGATGTGTTGAGGCAAGCGCGCGCCGTCGTCGCCGGCACTTGGAGCGAGGACGCAAGCGCTGTCGCGGCGGAGTAGGCATCGCGACCCCCCTCTTACTCCCCCCTTTCAGCGGGGAGAAAATTGGAGAGCGGCATATTTTTCTCCCTCCCCCTGCAAGGGGGAGGGCCGGGGTGGGGGTTCGGGGCTATAAGAGGCTAGCCGGTCTGGCGCGAAGGGCGCTTGCGCTCGAACAGCGCGACGAGCTCGGGCAGATCGACGAAGCGCGCGGTCTCGGCGCAATAATCGCGATAGGGCGCGCCGTAGCGCTGCTCGAGCCAGGCCTCCTCGGTGAGCGCCATCTGCACATAGACGCCGCTCATGGCTGCGGCAAGCGGCAGCGCGAGCCAAGAATCCGCCGAGATCGCCACGCCGATGAGCCCGAGGATGGAGGAGGCGTATTGCGGGTTGCGGCTGAAGCGGTAGAGGCCGTGGCTCACGAGCCCGTCTTCCCCGCAATAGGTATTGCCGAGGCCGAGATTGAAATAGCCGCACACGGTGACGCCGAAGCCAACAAGGAACAGCGGCAGGCCGATCAGCAAACGGCTCGCGTCGAGCAGGCCCGCGCCATTCCAATCCAACAGAGCGACGGCGAAGGTTGCGACCATGCCACCGCGAAACAATCCCCAAAAGGTCAGGCTCTGCCAGCTTCCGGGCTCGGGCGTCGGCCAGATGCGGAAGGGCGGAGCGAACAGCGTCCGCAGCAGGAGAAGATTGAGGATGGCGCCGGCGCCAAGCCCCGCAGCGAAGACCAAATCTTTGACAACCAACCCACTCATGCGCGGGCAAAGAAGCAGATTCGCTTTGCAGATTTGCAACGCGAAGCTGACAGTTCTGTGTCGTCCGCCGTGTCTCTAGGCCGGCGATGAAGCGCGTGTGCGCCACAGGGAATAGAGCATGCCGCCGCCGATCAGTGCCACCGTCACGCCGAGGGAAATGCTCGCGGGAATCTTTTCGAGCCCGGCCAGGTCCGCGGCGAACACTTTGGCGCCGATGAAGACCAGCACCAGCGCAAGTGCCTGCTTGAGATAGACAAAACGGCCGATCACGGCAGCAAGCGCGAAATAAAGGGCGCGGAGGCCGAGAATGGCGAAGATATTGGACGTGTAAACGATGAACGGGTCGGTGGTGATGGCAAAGATCGCCGGGATGCTGTCCACGGCGAAAATGACATCAACGATCTCGATCAGAATGAGCGCCACGAACAGGGGTGTGACCCAAGTGACCTGCGCGCCGGTTTCGGGGTCGGGGCGCCTGACAAAAAAGCGATTCTCGTGAAGTTCGGGAGTGATGCGCAGGTGCCGCCGCAGATGCTTGAGGATGAAATTGTTGCCAATGTCGGGAGGCCGATCGCCGATGAAAAGCATCTTGACGCCGGTGGCAATGAGGAACACGGCAAAGACATAGAGGCTCCAGCTGAACTGAGTGACGAGCGCGACGCCGGCTCCGATCATGATTCCGCGGAGAAGGATCACGCCGAGGATGCCCCAGAATAGAACCCGATGCTGGTACTTGTCGGGGATGGCGAAATAGGTAAAGACGAGCGAGATGACGAAGATGTTGTCCATGGCGAGCGTCTTCTCGACAAGATAGCCCGTCATGTACTCCTTGCCCGCCGTCGGTCCGAGGCTCGCCCAGATCCAGGCGCCGAAGATCAGCGCGATGACGATATAGAAGGCGCTAAGAGCGAGGCTTTCTCTCACGCCGATCGCTCTGGCGCGGCGATGGAGAACGCCGAGATCGAGCGCGAGAAGGAAGAACACGGTGAGGCCAAAAAGCGCCCACATCCAAATCGGCTTTCCGACGGCAAGTTGGGTAAGAAAATCCATGGTCACCTTTGAGCCGGTCCCGTCGGTTGCCAGGTTTCGGTCACGCTTGGACTCGGCCGCGTTGACGGCGGCGCAACGCGCGCGTCCGCAGTGACCGGCGGAAATGGCGCGTTTAGCCGATCGCGACCGAGTATTCCAACTGTCTCAAGGCCGGCATGAGCTCCTCCCCGTGACCGGCCGCAAGGCATGTAGGTACGCGAAGCGGTGCCGCCAAGGTGAGTTGAGACGGTTGAGATGCGAATCCCTAGATTTTCTGGTTGTACTCGCCGATTTCGGGCTGCTTGGCGAGCTCGGCGTCGATCGCGGCGAAGATCGCGCGCATATTGGCCTCCGAGGTCGGGCTCTCGACCACGACCACGAGCTCGGGCTTGTTGGAGGAAGCGCGCACCAAGCCCCAGGTGCCGTCGTCGAGCACGACCCTGATGCCGTTCACGGTGATGAGTTCGCGGATGTTCTGGCCGGCGAGCTTCGCCCCGTTCGCGGCGACCTTCTCGAAATGCTTCACGATGCGGTCCACCACCTCGTACTTCACCTCGTCGCCGCAATGCGGCGACATGGTCGGCGATTGCCAGGTGCGGGGCAGGGCCCGCTTCAGGTCGGCGAGCGATTTGTCCGGGTTGCGGTCGAGCATGTCGAGGACGGCGAAGGCCGCCACCAGCCCGTCGTCGTAGCCGCGGCCGAGCGGCGGGTTGAAGAAGAAGTGTCCCGATTTCTCGAAGCCCACCAGCGCGCCGGTCTCGTGGCTGTAGCGCTTGATGTAGGAGTGACCGGTTTTCCAGAACTTGGTGGTGGCGCCGCGCTCCTTCAGCACCGGATCGGTGAGGAAGAGCCCGGTCGATTTCACGTCGGCGACGAAGAGCGCGCCTCTGTTGCGGAGGGCGATGTCGCGGGCGAGCATCACCCCGACCTTGTCGGCGAAGATCGCCTCGCCCTCGTTGTCGACGACCCCGCAGCGGTCGCCGTCGCCGTCGAAGGCGAGACCGAGATCGGCGCCGTGCTTGAGCACCGCGTCGCGGGTCGCGTGCAACATGCCGAGATCTTCGGGATTGGGATTGTGGGCGGGGAAGGTGTAATCGAGGTCGCAATTGAGCGGGATCACTTCGGCGCCAAGGGCGGCGAGCGCTTGCGGGCCGAAGGCGCCGGCGGTGCCGTTGCCGCAGGAGACCACGACCTTCAAGCGGCGCCGCAATTTGGGCCGCGCCAGGAGGTCGGCGAGGTAGCGCTCGGCGAGATCGGGTACGAAGACATAGCGCCCGGCTCGGTGACCCTCGCCGAACGCCCCGCCGAGCACGATCTCCTTGAGAGCGGTCATGTCTTCGGGGGCGAAGGTCAGCGGCCGCTCGATGCCCATCTTGATGCCGGTCCAGCCATTGTCGTTGTGGCTCGCCGTGACCATGGCGACGCCCTCGACCTCAAGCGCGAACTGGGCGAAATAGGCCATGGGCGAGAGCGCAAGGCCGATATCGTGCACCTCGGCGCCGCCGGCGAGAAGGCCGGTGGTGAGCGCCGCCTTCACCGCCGCCGAGTAGGAGCGATAGTCGTGACCGACGACGATACGCATGGGCACGCCGCGCGCGCGCATCAGCGCGGCGAGCCCGAGCCCGACCGCTTGAAGCCCGAGCAGGTTGATCTCCTCAGGAAAACGCCAGCGGGCATCGTATTCGCGGAAGCCCGTCGCCTTGACGAAGGGCAGGCGCTCGAAATCGGCGGTGTTGGCACGCAAGTCCTGGCGGGGGGTGGGCAACATGACGGGCCTTGATAGGCGATTTCGGGCAACTCACCAACAGGCTCGGAGGTGTGAGGCCGGCGCTCGGTTGTCGCGCAAGGACTAACCCGCCATGGCTCAACCGCGCAGGGTGAGAAAATCCCCGGAGAATTCGAAAGAGCGGAGCCTGCTCAAGAAACTCATGCCGAGCAGGCTCTGGGTGAGCGCGCCGGGTTGGGCGACGAGCGCGTCAACCTTGGTGCGGTCGAGGGGACCGATGGCGACCGCATCGAGGCGCACCCGCGCGGCGAGCGTGCGGCCGTTGGCGGTCAGCACCGGGACGCGATAAGTGAGCTTGGTCACGTCGATGCCGGCTTTCTTGGCGTCCTGGGGTCTGAGCACGATGCTCGATGCGCCGGTATCGACGATCATCGAGATCTTGGCGCCATTAACTTCGACATTGGCGGTGAAATGGCCGTCGAGACGCTTGCGGATGCGGACCTCGGTGAGGCCGCCCGCGCTCTGCTCGACGGTCATGGCGGTGCCGGGCAGGAGTTCGCCGACAACGCGCGCCGCGAGCGGCATCAGTTCGTCCTTGTAGGCATAGAGCGCGACCAGCCCTAAGCCGAGCGCGAGCCAGGTCACGGCATCGCGCGCCATTGTGCCCACGCGCCCGCGATAGCTCCCCAACATGCCGCCTCCGACAAAGACGAGGAGGGCGAGGAGGAGCGCGACATAGCCGAAGGTGGTGGAGTCGAGGCCCGCAATCATGCCGGACTCGTCGGCGACGAGCATGATCGCGGCGAAGGCCAGGATGAAGAGGGCGAGCCAAGTGGTCACGGGATCAGCCTTTCGCCTTCTCGAGGTTCGCCATGCGGTCCGGCAGCGTCGCCATGACGACGCGGCGCTCGACGTCGCTCATATTGGCCCAGTTCGCGATCTCGGCGACGGTCCGCCCGCAGCCGATGCAAGTCCCCGTCGCCGGGTCGAGCAGGCAGATATTGACGCAAGGGGTCTCCATGATGTCCCGGCGATTTGCTCCCAATCCTATCTAAGGATTGCCCGAGCTTCGGGCAATCGGTTAGGCTAACGCTTGTTCCTTGGCGGCTCCGCCGCCTCAATCAGAGGCGAACCGATATGCCAACGATCACGACTGCCACGCTTGCGCAGCGTTCGGGCTCCAATATCACGCTCACCGTCGAGATTGCCTGGAACTCGCCGCTGGAACTCGCGCTTGGATATATGATGCGGGTCGAGTTCTACGAGGAGGATCGGCGCTCTGACGACTACCTGATGGCGATCGACATTCCGATCAGCGCCTCGCCGACGCGGCCGAACCCGCAGACGATCGTCCGGGACGTTCGGATCGGCCCAAGGCTCGACACCGAGATCACCGACGAGGAGGTCTATGCGATCGTCGTGCTCAATCCGGCGACGCCGGCGGGGTCGCTGACGGCGACGCGGCGAACACCGACAATCAGCGTCGATTACTGAGCGCATTCCGGCCGGAGGCCAATTCGCCTGCTCGCTTGCCTGCGTCTTCGCTCGAGCGCCGAACGTTGAGCGAACATCGCGGTGATTTGCCGGGACTTCGGGGCGTCCTGGCGATCACCGCTGCCCTTGGCCCCCCAAATTGAACCCCGTCACGGAGCGATCCGCCATCGCCTCCACGGTTTGAACCTCTCGTGCGGCCGCGGCGTCGAAGCCAGAGAAGGCGGCGTCCAGCCCTTGAGCTGCCGCCCGTGCAGACCCCGAACCCGTGGAGGAGAAAATGCTGCGATCAATCGCCAAGACAACGGTCTTTGCCCTGGCCATCGGCAGCCTTTTTAGCCAGACGGCAAGCGCCGACTTCATGAAGAAGCTGAGCGTCAGTCCCGCCAGCAATGGAATTGGCGGTCCCGTCATCGAGGTCGAATCGGACGGCGAATCATGGACACGGATCAAGCCGGTCTCCCGCGAGCTCGAAATGCGGATCGATATCGAGGCCGGGGTGGGCTGGCGCGTCACAAACGCCTATATCGGCGTTCCAAATGCCGATTTTGGCGGCACGAGCAATCAAGCCAATGGGACGTTCCGGCTGGGAGGCGACGAGGATGTCAAAAGCTTGAAGTTCGTTCAGCCATTCAACTTTCACACCGACAATCTTGCCTTGGATGCGCAGGCGATCGTCAATGCGTGCAACTCGGGCAATCATCCCGCAACCGAAGAGCGTACCGTGTTTTCCGATATCGCCGTGGGGATCAAAGCCTTTTTCGAGAAAAGGCGAGACGCGAACGACATCAACGAGGCAGGTGCCGACGATACTGGCCGCTCGGAGACCGCCTACGCCCGCGCGCCGATCACCATCCGCTGTCTCGCCGGGCCGCTTCATTCCGACGCTCCGCCGAAGCCGGTGAGCGTCGATATCGGCGTTACCCAGAAGGGCAATTCCTGCCCCAAGGACACCGAGGTCACGGCCTATATCGATTACGAGAAGCAGATGACCGGGCGCTTCCAGGTCGTCCATAACGGCACGCCGGGTGAGACGATCGAGATCAAGGCGCGCGAGGTCTCGTTCGCCGGCAAGACCTGGTACCGCATCGAGCGGCTCGAGCGTTACAAGCTCGATCCCGGCAAGCATGATTTCCAGATCAAGGTCGTCGGCGGCGGCGCGAGCCCGAAGAAGTCGATCGAGGTCGGTTGCCCGCCGTTCAAGGTCACGAGCGCGTGGCTGGCTTACAAGGTCGAGAACAAGGATACGTGCCCGAAGCAAGTGGTCGAAGAGGCAACGATCCACGCCAACGGTCCCGGCGATGCTCCCTATCGCATCAAGACGCAAGGCGGCCTCGTGGTGACGCAGGGCACGGCGCACGTCGTGCGCGAAGGCGACAAATACATCGCCAAGGCCACGCGCAAGCTGACCATGGGTGCGTTCGACCAGATGATGCAGCTCGAGATCGTCAACGATCCTTCCGCCGGCGATCAGAAGCCGCTCAAGGTGGAATGCCTGGAACCCGTCTCGGGCAAGCTCACCTTGAAGAGCTTCAAGGCGAATGCTTGCCAGGGCGAAGCTCTGGTCGCCATCCATACCAATGGCGCGGGCGAGCTGCCCTACGAGCTCGAGTGCGGTCCCGGCAAGTCCTGGCAGCGTACCGTCCAGGCCAAGGGCAACGCGATCGGCGTGGACAAGGTGAAGTTCGACGTGACCAACAACGAGCAGGTCGTTTGCGTTCTGCGCACGCGGATCGGCGGCAAGCTCAAGCCTCTCGACGGCGCGTCGATGACGTTCCAGTGCCACAAGACCACCGGCCTCGGCGGAAGCAAGGATCTTGCCCCAGACGCGAAGCCCGATGGGCAAAAGCCTGACAAGCCCGATGGTCCCGGCAAGATCGTGAGCGATCCGCCGCGTGAACCCGACGCGCCGAAGCCGGACAAGACCATCGTCAGTGAGCCGAGCATCAGTTGCGCCAACGGCACGGTCAAGAACGGCGACTGCGCTTGCGCCCGCACCGACAAGAAGGTCAAGGTCGGCAAGAACGCATGGCGCTGTGTCGGGGTCGTGGTCGATCCCAAGCCCCTCAAGCCGGCCGTGTCCGAGCCGAAAATCAGTTGCGCCGGCGGCACGGTCAAGAACGGCGGCTGTGTCTGCGCCCTCACCGACAAGAAGGTCAAGGCCGGCACGAACGCGTGGCGTTGCGTCAAGACCGCGGTCACCGACCCGGCGCGGAAGAAGGACAGCGCCAACAGCTCCGGCGCCAAGATCAAGAGCAAGACGCTCTC
>JBFWTF010000131.1:0-7267 GCA_050247995.1 Methyloceanibacter sp.
GCTCAAAGCCGGCGAGTTGATCGAGGAAGAGCAGGTCGATGCGTTGGAGGAGGCGCGCGTGCAGGAGGTCCGCATCCGCTCGGTGCTGACCTGCGAAACCCGCAACGGCGTCTGCGCCAAGTGCTATGGGCGCGATCTCGCCCGCGGCACGCCGGTCAATCTCGGCGAGGCTGTCGGCGTCATCGCCGCGCAGTCGATCGGCGAGCCCGGCACGCAGCTCACCATGCGCACCTTCCACCTCGGCGGCGTGGCGTCGGCCAAGGTGGTCGATCAATCTTCGTTGGAATCGAATTTCGATGGCACGGTGAAGATCAAGCAGCGCAACGTGGTCACCGACTCGCAAGGCCGCCTCATGGTCATGGGGCGCAACACGGCCGTCGTCGTCCTCGACGAGGACGGCACCGAGCGCGCCGTGCACCGCCTGCCTTACGGCACGCATCTTCGCGTCGATGACGGCGTCAGGGTCAAGCGCGGCGACCGGCTCGCCGAGTGGGATCCCTATACCCGTCCCGTGCTCACGGAAATCGAGGGCACGGTCGATTTCGAGGATCTGGTCGAGGGCGTGTCGGTCAGCGAGCGACGCGACGAGTCAACCGGTATCACCAATAGCGTGATCATCGATTGGCGCGCATCGCCGCGCGGCGCCGATCTCAGGCCCGCGATGGTGATCAAGGACAAGAAGGGCAAGATCGGCAAGCTCGCACGCGGCGCCGAGGCTCGCTACCTCCTGCCCGTCGATGCCATTCTGTCGGTCGAGCCCGGCCATCAGGTCATGGCCGGCGACGTGCTCGCGCGTATTCCGACGGAAAGCGCCAAGACCCGCGACATCACCGGCGGTCTGCCGCGCGTCGCCGAGCTGTTCGAAGCGCGGCGGCCCAAGGACCATGCCATCATCGCCGAAGTTTCGGGCACGGTGCAGCTTGGCCGCGACTACAAGAACAAGCGGCGCATCACCATCGTCCCGGAGGACGGTGGCGAGCCGGTCGAGTACCTGATCCCCAAGGGACGGCATCTCGCCGTGCAGGATGGCGACCGCATCGAGAAGGGCGAGTACCTGCTCGACGGTCATCCCGCGCCGCACGACATCCTTGCCATCAAGGGCGTCGAGGAGCTGGCCAACTACCTGGTGAACGAGATCCAGGAGGTCTACCGGCTGCAGGGCGTCACCATCAACGATAAGCATATCGAGGTGATCGTCAGGCAGATGCTCCAGAAGACCGAGGTGAACGATCCCGGCAACACCGAGTTCCTCAAGGGCGAGCAGGTGGACCGGATCGACTTCGAGGACGCCAACGCGGTGGTGGAGGCGGCCGGCGGCAAGCCCGCCACCGGCCAGCCGGTGCTGCTCGGCATCACCAAGGCCTCGCTCCAGACCCGCTCGTTCATCTCGGCCGCGTCGTTCCAGGAGACGACCCGCGTGCTCACCGATGCCGCCGTCAACGGCAAGGCCGATGCGCTCGAGGGCCTCAAGGAGAACGTGATCGTCGGGCGGCTCATTCCGGCCGGTACCGGCGGTACGTTGAGCCGGCTGAACCGGATCGCGTCGCATCGCGACGAGCTGATCCTGGAGGAGCGGAGCCGCTCGGCCGGGGAAGCTCCCGTCGAGGAAGCGGCCGAGGAGCAGCAGGAGGCTGCGACTTAAGTCTAAAGGTCCCCCGGCGGGCGAGCGCCCGCCGGGGACCGAAGGTGCCGTCAGTGGAATTCGGCGCGCTCGTCATCTCGCTCGATTTCGAGCTCTATTGGGGGGTACGCGACAAGCGTTCGCTTGCCGATTACGGGCGCAATATCCTCGGCGGCCGCCAAGCCATTCCCAAAATGCTCGATCTGTTCGCCGAGCGCGGCGTGGGCGCGACCTGGGCGACGGTCGGGTTCGTCTTTTGCGGCTCGAAGGACGAGCTGATGGCGGCGCGGCCGCATCTGACGCCGCGCTACGCCGATCCGCGCCTCTCGCCTTACGACTTCTCCTCGATCGGCAGGGACGAGAGCGCCGATCCCTATTCCTTCGGTCAGTCCCTGGTGCTGAGGATCAAGGGATACGACCGGCAGGAGATCGGAACCCACACACTCTCCCACTTTTATTGCCTGGAGGAGGGGGGCACGCCAGAGGCCTTCGCCGCGGATCTCGATATGGCCAAGACCTTGGCCGCTCGCAACGGCGTCACATTGAAGAGCATCGTCTTCCCGCGCAATCAGGTCTGCCTCGATTGCGTGCGTATCGCCCAGGAACGCGGGCTGATCGCGTTTCGCGGCAACCCCCGCGTCTTTTTCCAGCGCGGCTGTCCCGGCGCGGAGCAAAGCATGCCGAAGCGGGCGCTGCGGCTCGCCGACACCTTCGCGCCCGTCGGCGGCGCGCAATTGGGGCAGCCCGAAGCGATCGGAGGCATGATCGACGTTCCGGCCAGCCGGTTCCTAAGGCCGGTTCGCGGGGCGTGGTATGAACGCTTTCAGTTCGATCGCATCGTTGGGCAGATGACGGCCGCCGCCAGGACCAACAAGCTCTTTCATCTGTGGTGGCATCCGCACAATTTCGGCGCCGACCCCGATGCTAACTTATTGTTCCTACGCAGAATTCTTGATCGCTACGCGGCGCTCCGCGACAGCTTCGGCATGCGCTCCTTGACCATGGCGGAAGTCGCCGAACGCGTTCCGCAATGAGCCGGGTCGTTCTTCTCACGTGCGAGGGCGAGTTCGGCCGGATCGCCGCAAACGACCTTGCGCCGCGATTCCCGGGGCTCCTCACCGTGATCGATGCGCAGCCGTCGCGGCTGGCGCTGCTGCGCGGGCGCGCCAGGCGCCAGGGGATGGCGGCCGCGGCCGGCCAGGCGGCGTTCATGGTCTTCCAGCGCGCGCAGCGCCTCTATTCGGAGCGCCGGATCGAGGCCATCAAGCGCGCGTCCGGGCTCGATGACGGCCCGATCGGCACAGAGGCCCTGCATATGGACGTGAACAGCGAAGCCTGTCGCGCCTTGTTGCGGAAGGAGCGGCCCGCGGTCGTCCTGGTGATGGGGACACGACTCATCGCGGCGGCGACGCTCAGCGCCGTGAACGCGCCCTTCGTGAACTATCATGCTGGAATCACTCCAAAATATCGCGGTGTGCATGGCGCTTATTGGGCGTGCGCGGAAGGCGACCCGGCCAATTGCGGGGTCACGATCCATCTGGTCGATACCGGCATCGACACGGGCGCGATCCTCTATCAGGAGCGGATCGAGCCGGGGCCGGGTGACAATTTCTCGACCTATCCCTATATCCAGCTAGCGGCTGGCCTGCCGCTCCTTGCCCGCGCGGGCGAGGCGGCGCTTGCGGGCAAACTCGCGCCGGTCGAGGTCGATTTGCCCTCCAAGCTCTGGTCGCATCCCACGCTGTGGGACTATCTCGCCGCAGGGTTTGGACGCGGCGCCTGGTAAGACTGCCGCTCGGGGGAAAATTGGCCGAAAGCCGAGCGTTTCACCCTTGACGATGGAAGAATCGGCCTGTTACAACGCGCGCACTTTCGCGGCAGGCGGTAGCCCTAGTTCAGGTTGCCTTGCGGGCGCGGGTTAAACGCTGCCGGACTAACCGGGATCATATCGGGGTCATGATCTTGGAGGTTTAGCCTCCAAGGTCCTCTGCGCTGACAGGCCGAAGGTGAGGGGATCCCCGCGCTTCGGCTTTGGACCACATGGGCTTTTGCCCAGGCTTTGGAGCGTGCGGGCGAACGCCCGTTTTGGATGATGCGGGCTCCGCCCGCAGTTTTGGATGATGCGGGCTCCGCCCGCAGTTTTGGATGATGCGGGCTCCGCCCGCAGTGAACGATTGGACGAAGGCTAGGATGCCGACGATACAACAGCTCATCCGCAAACCCCGGCGCATGCCGGTCAAGCGGAACAAAGTGCCGGCCATGCAGTCCTGCCCGCAGAAGCGGGGGGTCTGTACGCGCGTCTACACCACGACGCCGAAGAAGCCGAACTCGGCGCTCCGCAAGGTGGCGCGCGTGCGCCTCACCAATCAGATGGAAGTGACGAGCTATATCCCGGGCGAGGGCCACAATCTCCAAGAGCACTCGGTCGTGCTGATCAGGGGCGGACGCGTGAAAGACCTTCCCGGCGTGCGCTACCACATCATTCGCGGCGTGCTCGACACCCAAGGCGTCGGCGATCGCCGGCAGAGGCGCTCCAAATACGGAGCCAAACGACCCAAATAGCGGGTCGTTTTGCGTTTAGGAACGGACCAGACGAGATGTCGAGGCGGCGTAAAGCAGATAAGCGCGAGGTGATCCCCGATCCCAAGTTCGGGGACATCGTCATCACCAAATTCATGAACTCCATCATGAAGGAGGGCAAGAAGTCCGCGGCTGAGCGGATCGTCTATGGCGCGCTCAGTCAGATGGAGAAGAAGGCCAAGCAGAATCCGGTCGAACTGTTCCACGAGGCGCTTCGCAACGTCATGCCCGCGCTCGAAGTGAGGTCGCGGCGCGTGGGCGGCGCCACCTATCAGGTTCCGGTCGAAGTGCGCGCCGACCGGCGGCAGGCTCTCGCCATCCGCTGGATCATCGCCGCCGCGCGCGACCGCAACGAGAACACCATGGTCGAGCGGCTCTCGGGCGAGCTGCTCGATGCCGCCAACAACCGCGGAACCGCGGTCAAGAAGCGCGAGGATACGCACCGCATGGCGGACGCCAACCGCGCCTTCTCGCATTACCGCTGGTAACGGAGCAGACGATGCCGCGAGCTACCCCCCTCGAGGATTACCGCAATATCGGGATCATGGCGCATATCGACGCCGGCAAGACCACGACCACCGAGCGGGTCCTCTACTACACGGGCAAGAGCCACAAGCTCGGCGAGGTGCACGACGGCGCCGCCACCATGGACTGGATGGAGCAGGAGCAGGAGCGCGGCATCACCATCACCTCGGCCGCGACCACGGCCTATTGGAACGGCAAGCGCATCAATATCATCGATACGCCGGGCCACGTCGATTTCACCATCGAGGTCGAGCGCTCCTTGCGCGTGCTCGACGGCGCGGTGGCGCTGCTCGACGCCAACCAGGGCGTTGAGCCGCAGACCGAGACGGTGTGGCGCCAGGCCGACAAATACGGCGTGCCGCGCATGATCTTCGTCAACAAGATGGACAAGATCGGCGCCGATTTCTACGTGTCGGTGAAGATGGTGAAGGAGCGGCTGGGAGCGAATCCGATCGTGCTTCAGCTTCCGCTCGGCGTCGAATCGAGCTTCGCCGGCATCATCGACTTGATCCGCATGAAGGCGGTCGTCTGGGACGACGAGTCGCTCGGTGCAAAATTCCACGACGCCGACATTCCCGCCGATCTCCTCGATCAGGCGAAGAAATATCGCGAGATGCTGGTCGAGCAGGCGGTCGAGGTCGATGAGGCCGCGACCGAAGCCTATCTCGAGGGCAAGGAGCCGACCGAGGCCGAACTCAGGGCGTTGATCCGCAAGGGCACGGTGAACAGCCAATTCGTGCCGATCCTGTGCGGCTCGGCCTTCAAGAACAAGGGCGTGCAGCCGCTGCTCGATGCCGTGGTCGATTTTCTGCCGTCGCCGCTCGACGTGCCGCCGGTCAGCGGCATCGACGTCAAGACCAGCGAGGAAGACACGCGCGCGCCGCGCGACGACGCGCCGCTGTCGATGCTCGCCTTCAAGATCATGAACGACCCGTTCGTGGGCTCGCTGACCTTCGCCCGCATCTATTCGGGCAAGGTCGAGTCCGGCTCGACGCTTATCAATACGGTGAAGGACAAGAAAGAGCGCATCGGGCGCATGCTGCTGATGCACGCCAATCACCGCGAGGATATCAAGGAAGCCTATACCGGCGACATTGTCGCGCTGGCGGGTCTCAAGGACGTGACCACGGGCGACACGCTGTGCGATCCGATGAAGCCGATCATTCTCGAGCGCATGGAGTTCCCCGATCCCGTCATCGAGGTCGCGGTCGAGCCGAAGACCAAGGGCGACCAGGAGAAGCTCGGCGTGGCGCTCAACCGCCTCGCCCAGGAGGATCCCTCATTCCGCGTGGCGGTCGATCACGAGTCCGGCCAGACCATCATCAAAGGCATGGGCGAACTTCATCTCGACATCATCGTCGATCGCATGCGGCGCGAGTTCAAGGTCGAGGCCAATGTCGGCGCGCCGCAGGTGGCGTTCCGCGAGACCGTCTCCAAGGCCGCCAATGTCGATTACACCCACAAGAAGCAGACCGGCGGCTCGGGCCAGTTCGCGCGCGTCAAGCTGACGATCGAGCCGAACGAGCAGGGCGCGGGCTTCGAGTTCGTGAACAAGGTCGTCGGCGGCAACGTGCCGAAGGAATATATCCCGGGCGTGCAGAAGGGCGTGCAGAGCGTCGTCGAATCCGGCGTGCTCGCCGGCTTCCCCATGCTCGACGTCAAGGTGACGCTGACCGACGGCGCCTATCACGACGTCGATTCGAGCGTGATGGCGTTCGAGATCGCCTCCCGCGCCGCCTTCCGCGAAGGCGCGCTGAAGGCCGGGCCGAAACTGCTCGAGCCGATCATGAAGGTCGAGGTGGTGACGCCGGAGGATTATGTCGGCGGCATCATCGGCGATCTGACCAGCCGCCGCGGGCAGGTGCGCGGCCAGGAGACGCGCGGCAATGCCTCGGTGATCAGCGCCATGGTGCCGCTCGCCAATATGTTCGGCTACGTGAACAATCTGCGTTCGATGAGCCAGGGCCGCGCCCAGTTCACGATGCAGTTCGATCACTACGCGCAGGCGCCGCAGGGCGTCGCTGAGGAGGTCAAGGCGAAATTCGCCTAAGCGGTCTTGGCGCTTGAGATGGCGCCCGGATGAGTTCGATTTTGTGTTGAAGGATGGAGAGCCAGCATGGCTAAGGAAAAATTCCAGCGGACGAAGCCGCATTGCAACATCGGGACCATCGGTCACGTCGATCACGGCAAGACGACATTGACGGCCGCGATCACCAAGGTGTTGGCCGAAAAGGGCGGCGCGAAATTCACCGCCTATGACGAGATCGACAAAGCGCCGGAAGAGAAGGCGCGCGGTATCACGATTTCGACCGCGCATGTCGAGTACGAGACTGACAAGCGGCATTACGCCCACGTCGACTGCCCGGGCCACGCCGACTACGTCAAGAACATGATCACGGGCGCCGCCCAGATGGACGGCGCCATCCTCGTGGTCTCGGCGGCCGACGGGCCGATGCCGCAGACCCGCGAGCATATTCTTCTCGCCCGTCAGGTCGGCGTGCCGGCGCTGGTCGTCTACCTCAACAAGGTCGACATGGTCGA
>JBFWTF010000132.1:0-7210 GCA_050247995.1 Methyloceanibacter sp.
TGCAGAAATACTGGGCCGCCGCCACCACACCGACCGAACCGCCGCCGAGATAGGCGCGATCGAAATAGAGCTTGAGGAGCTCGGGCTTGGTGTAGCGATTCTCCAGATAGATGGCGATGAGCGCCTCTTTGACCTTCCGGACCAGCGAGCGCTCCGGCGTCAGGAACATGTTCTTGGCGAGCTGCTGCGTCAGCGAGCTTCCGCCTTGCACGACCTGGTCGTTGCGGGCGTTGGCGGCAAGCGCGCGGAACGTGCCCATGATGTCGATGCCGAAATGCTCGAAGAAGCGCCGGTCCTCGGTCGCCAGCGTCGCCTTGATCATGACGTCGGGAATTTCTTCGAGCGGCACCGAGTCGTCGCGCAACAGGCCGCGCTTGCCGATCTCGTTGCCGAAGCGATCGAGGAAGGTGACGCTGTACTCGTCGGCGAGGTTCATCTTGCCTTGCGCGGTCTCGAAAGCGGGCAGCGCGAAGGTGGCGAGGACGAGGAAGCCGCCGACGCTCAAGGTCAGGGCCTCGCAGGCGAGCTCGTTGAGGCCGCGGACGACGCCCTTGACCTCGAAACGGTTGAAGAACGAGGAGTAGCCGCTCCACCAGTCGCGGAAGCCGGTCCAGGCGCCGTAGAGGCCGGAATCGATCCACGAATCGATCTTCAGCCAGTCGATCAGCTTGCCGCGCCGATTGCCCTGGAGGATGTCCCGCACCGTGCCCCGACCTTTCGCATAGAAAATCGTCCCGGGAGATTGGCCTTCCTCAATCTACCGCTAGGACGCGCCCATTTATTTAACAAGTATACAGCGATTGAGGCGTTTTATGGAGGGGTTGCCGTACGGGAACCCGCCCGATCCCGCGACCCCCGGGCGAGGGCGGCCAGCGGCATATTCGGCCGGAGCGGCCGGGACTTGGCCGTGACGGCTCCGAGCGCGGCTCAGGGTTTGACCTCAAAGCCCCGCGCTTTCATGCAAGCGACATAGTCTTCGTCGGCGGAACCCTTGCGCAAGCGCGAGACGATGCCGACGAGCGAGGCGATGCCCTTGCGCTCGGTCTCAGCTTTGCATGCCTCTTGGGCCGCTTCGAGCGAGTTTCCCGTCTCCTCGGCCTTGGCTTCCCGCTGGTTCACTTGGGTGAAATTGCGAGACGCCGGCTGCGACAGGCTACAGCCCAAGGCCGGAAGAGCGATCAGGCAGATCGCGAACGCTGAGAGTTTCGCCCTCGACATCCCCGTATTCCGGCCCGTTGCTCCCTCAATCGCCAAGCGCTTGGCGCTCCCACCCCGCTCCAAGCGTTACCATAGATACGGAACAAAACGGTAGCGGACGCGCCCGGCATAGTCGGCGTAGCCATCAAGCTCGGCGGCGAGCGTCCGCTCCTCCAATACCGCCCGCACGGCGATGATAAGGACAAGGACCGGGCCTGCCGCAAGGCCCCACCACGAGCCGAGGAGAAGCGGCACGCCCGCGATGAACAGCAGCGCCCCGGCATACATCGGGTGCCTGACATGGGCGTAAGGCCCGGTGGTTGCCACGGCATGGCCGCGTCCCTTTTGAATCTTCACGACCGGTGCGGCGTAGCTGTTCGCCTTGAGCGTCAGCATGACGAGATAGGAGCCCAGCACGATGAGCGCGGCGCCGATGGCCTTGACAGACAAGGGAACCTCGGACCAGCGATAGCGGTGGTCGAGCCCGACCAGGATGAGCCAGAAGGTCCAGAACGCGAGCATCGCGGCCATGACGGCCTTGTCCCACGGCTTCTGTTCGCGCTGGAACGGCGAGCGCAAGCGCTCGGCGAGGAGGGCGGGGTCGCGGCGAGCCATCCACACGCCCGCGCCGAAACTGAGCACGGCGGCGTAGGCAAGATAGAGCCAGGCCTCGGGCCAGTTCAGCGTGCCGGCGGCGCCGAACAGGAGCGCGCCGACAAACGCGAGGGACAGGACCGTGCGGCGGATGAACGTCCGCATCAACGCGCCGTCGATTTTCGCGGTGTCGGTCATGCGTGCCGGTTCGCGTTCACGAAGGCGTGAGTCTCGGAGCGCCTCGTGCCGCAATTCCTCCCCGTGTCCCCAAGGTCTTGGCATAGACTGGCATTGCGCCGCACTTAAGGCAGCGCAAGAATGGGAGGGCATCGTTTTTGCCAAACTGCGTCACGACGAGACGGCGCTAATCCGTTATAAGCACGACTGTTCTGCAAAGCCTTGGTGGAGTTCCGATGACGAAAACAGCCTTGATCTGTGCCCTCGCTGTTAGCGTTGCAGCGCTTGCATGCGCCCCTGCCCATGCGGGTGCGCCATCTTCCGACACCGAGGACGCGCTCCAATCCGGCCCGCCCAAGGGATACGTGTGCGGCGAGGAGGCGCTCACGGGCTCGGGGCCGGGCTTCAAGAGCTCGCAAGAGGAGTCCGAAGGCGCGGCGATCAAGGATTGGCTCGAAAAGGCCGGCGCCGTCTTTCCCGATGCCGACTGGAACGCGGCGAAGGACGGGATCCTGGAATGCGTGAAGCAGGGGCTCTACAGCAAGTGTTTCGCCACGGGCATTCCCTGCCACCCGAAGCCGAAGGAGTGAGTTCGATGCCGCCGGCTCACATCGCCTTCTGGCCCGCTCTCCTGAGCGCTGCGATCGTTTTCGGCCTCGCGGGCGCGGCCGCCGCCGGCACGGCAGAGTCCATGGCATCTCCCAAATGCCTCAAGGCGGAGATCAACCCCGTCACCGGGCATGTCCTCTGCATCGATCCGCTCGGCGCTCCGGTCGAGGCGCCGCCTCCGGTGGCCAAGCCGCGCTGCCAGCCCGAGGACGCGCGTGGCCAGTGGAGCTGGGGGCCTGCTTGCGAGCCCGAAATCGGCGGAAGCTGAAACCCCCGGTTTACGAAGCGTTAAGCATAAGCCGGGAAACTGGCCATAACGGCTTCAAAACGACGGAAGTGCGCTGTTTCATCGCGGATTGGTGATCGCGCCCCGGTTTGAACGGCGTGAAGTGGCACCCCATATGCTTGGTTAACGCGTTCCTCGGAAGGCCCCCGCCATGACGTCAGTTCAGAGTCAGACGCTTCGCAACAGCATCGGCCAAGTCCTCAAGGCTTCGAGCGATCTCGCAGCGCTTTTGGGCGGTGTCAGGATTTTCGAGCGGCCGCCCGAGGCCGCGAGCTTTCCCTTCATCACGCTCGGCCAGAGCGCGCTTCGCGACTGGAGCACCGGGGCCACGGACGGCGCCGAACAACGCCTGACGGTGCATGTGTGGTCGCCGTTCGGCGGCAAGAAGCACATGCAGGACATCATCAAGGCCGTGAGAGCGGCGCTGAACGACCGGCCGCTTGCGGCCGGCCGCGACGGCATCGCGCTCCAGCACGAATTCTCCGAGGCGAGGCTCGATCCCGAAGGCGACAGCTTCCACGGGATCGTCCGCTACCGCGCCACGCCCGCGCCGTCCCAGGCCGCGGCCGCCTAAAGTTCCTCTCGACCGGCAGTCCCGCCGCCTCAACAGGGGTCGCTCTCGCGGCCCCTGCTGCGCTATATGACGCCAGGGATAGAACAGGCGAGGGACGCGCCCATGACGCTGTGGGCCAAATTCAAGGATCTCGTTGGTCGCGTCGGGGCCCATGACGGCCCGGTGCCGAGCTTGCGCGAGGAAGAGCTGCGGCTTGCCGCGGCCGCGCTCTTGGTGCACGCCTCGGCGATCGACGGTCACGTCGATGCGGTCGAGCGCCGCAAGCTCAAGGAGCTGCTGCAAGCGCGGTTCGGCCTCGACGGCCGCGAGCTCGGCAAGCTTCTCGGCGAAGCCGACGCGGCCGAAATGGAATCCGTCGATCTCTACCAATTCACCAGCGTGCTCACCCGGTCGCTCGACCAGGAGGGGCGCAAGCGCATCGTCGAGATGCTGTGGGAGGTGGTGCTCGCCGACAGCGTCGTGCACGAATTCGAGGCCAATCTCGTATGGCGGACGGCGGAGCTGCTTGGCGTCTCGACCCGGGACCGCGTCACGCTGCGCAAGGCGGTCGAAAGCCGCATCGCGCGCCGCTGACCCGTTACTTTGCCGCGGGTACCGGGAAGGCGCGGATATCGGCAGCGACATCGGGATACTTGGCGACGAGCGTGGCGATATCGCCGAGCTCCACGTCCTCGCTCGGCACGACGCCTGGCCATTCCGTGCTGGCACCGAGAAACCAGTGGCGGCTGCCGGCAATCCGTGCGGTGTGGAATGTGCTGCCGGGAATGAAGAGCTGGAGCAGGTGGCCGGCCGCGAGATCCGGTCCGACCATATGCCGTTCGCTGTCGCCGTTCTCGCGGAGCAAAAGCACTTCGATCGGATCGCCGAGATAGTAGTGGTAGAGTTGATCGTTCTGGATGCGGTGAAGCTTCACCGGCGCCTCGGGCGTCACCATGAAATAGAGCGCGGAGCCGAGGGGGCGTCCATCCGCGAAGGGCGCCGGCAGTCCGCCCGGCGCGACCGCAAGCTTGCTCGCATAGGTCGCGCGCACGAAGCCGCAGGTCTGGTTCGGCTCGAGCTTGAGACGCGCGCGGATCTCGTCGGCGGTTTGTTCTGGCATGGCAAGGCATCTGCCAACGTGTTGGGGCGCCGCCTTGGGTCAATTCGGGACGCGCGGCCAGCGCCGTTATCGTATCGAGGTTACCATGCCAGGGCTGGCCGCATGCGCGTCTTTGTGTTCATGCGGCGTTCATGAGGCTTGCTTTACCGTGGGACGCAAGAAGGATATTGGGACCGAACCATGTGGCAGGTATTGAAGCCGGCGGTCGCGGCAGCGCTCGCCGCCGCCCTTATTGCCGAGGTGGGGCAGGCCGGCGAGCCGGGCTGCGTGGAGTGGAGCCGGGCCGGTCCTATCATCGCGCAGAACGGTCTCGTGCCCGCCAATGTCGTCTTTCAGAACGTGCAGAAGCGCGCCGGCGGCAAGATCGTGAGCCAGGCGCTGTGCAATTTCGGCGGACAGTTCGTCTATCGTCTCGTCGTGCTCGGACCGACGGGCGAGGTCACCAATGTCACCGTTGACGCTCGCACCGGGCAGTTCTAGGACCCGCCCCATGCCCGGCACGGAGGGATAGCGCTTTGCGGCTTCTCGTCGTCGAGGACGATCCGGACCTCAATCGCCAGCTCGTCGCCGCGCTCAGCGACGCGGGCTATGCCGTCGATACCGCCTTCGACGGCGAGGAGGGGCACTTCCTCGGCGATACCGAGCCGTACGATGCGGTCGTGCTCGACCTAGGCCTGCCCAAGAAAGACGGCTTGAGCGTGCTCGAGCAGTGGCGCCGCGACGAGCGCAAGATGCCGGTGCTCATTCTCACCGCGCGCGAGCGCTGGAGCGACAAGGTCGCGGGCATGGACGCCGGCGCCGACGACTACGTCGCCAAGCCCTTCCATATGGAAGAAGTGCTGGCGCGGCTGCGCGCGCTGCTTCGCCGCGCCGCCGGACACGCCAGCAACGAGATGGAATGCGGACCCCTCCGCCTCGACGCCAAGACGGCGCGGGTGACGGTTGACGGCAAGGCGGTGAAGCTCACCTCGCACGAATATCGCGTGCTCGCCTATTTGATGCTGCACAAGGGCAAGGTCGTCTCGCGCACCGAGCTTGTCGAGCATCTCTACGAGCAGGATTTCGACCGCGACTCCAATACGGTCGAGGTGTTCATCGGACGTCTGCGCAAGAAGGTTCCCGGCGATCTCATCAAGACCGTCCGCGGGCTCGGCTATTGTCTCTCCGACGCGCGCGATGAGGCCTAACTCCCTCGCGTTCCGCCTGTTCGCCTCCGCGGTGGCGTGGACGCTGGTGGTGCTTCCCGTCACCGCCTTTCTGCTCGTCTCGCTCTACCGCCAGGCGCTCGAGCGCAATTTCGACGCGCGGCTGAACGTCTATCTCACCAGCCTCGTCGCCTCGAGCACCGAGGAAGGCTCGCCCGCGCCGACGCAGCCGGCCGGGTTCGGCCAGCCCGTCTTCGGCATTCCGTTCTCGGGCTGGTACTGGCAGATCAAGCCGCTCGGCAAGGGAACGCGCCCCGATTTCGTCTCGGATTCCCTCCTCGACCAAGAGCTCAGCCTGCCGAGCGCGAACGGCGTCGCGCCCGACGCGAGCCTCGCCCGGCGCGCCTATGCCGCGGGTCCGAACGATCAACGCCTGCGCGTCGTCGAGCGCGAGATCAGGACGGCAGGTGCGAACTCGCCGCCCTATTCCTATGCGGTCGCGGGCGACTCGGCCGAGATCGACCGCGACCTCTCCGAATTCACCACCATGCTCATTGCCGCGCTCGCGGTGGCGGGGCTCGGGCTCGTGGCGGCGACGTTCTTCCAGGTCCGGTTCGGGCTCGCGCCGCTCCGCGCCATCCGCGAGCGGCTTGCCGCCATCCGTTCGGGCGAGGCGGAGAAGCTCGTGGGCGAGCTGCCGCTCGAAATCGAACCTCTGCAACAGGAGCTGAACGCGCTGATCCAATCCAATCGCGAGATCGTGGAGCGGGCGCGCACCCATGTCGGCAATCTCGCGCACGCGCTGAAGACCCCGCTCAGCGTCATCAGCAACGAGGCGCGGACGCGAGACGATGCACTGGCGGCCAAGGTGGTCGAGCAGGCTGAGATCATGCGCAGCCAGATCACGCACCATCTCGACCGGGCGCGGGTCGCGGCGCGTTCGAGCGCGATCGGCGAGGTGACCGATGTCGCCGCAGTGCTTCAGGCGCTGAAGCGGACGCTCGACCGCATCTACGAGGAGAGGGGGCTCAAGCTCGAACTTGTCACGGCGCCGGGACTGAAGTTCCAGGGCGAGAAGCAGGATTTCGAGGAGATGGTCGGGAACCTGCTCGACAACGCCTGCAAATGGGCACGGTCGAGCGTGCGTGCGCGCGCGGAACGGGGCGGGAGCGCGGGGCGGTTCGTCGTGACCGTCGATGACGACGGTCCGGGCCTTACCAAGGCCGAGCGCGCGCGCGCGGTGAAGCGGGGTCAGAGGCTCGACGAGACCAAGCCCGGCTCGGGGCTCGGGCTCTCGATCGTCGCCGATCTCGCCCATCTCTATAAGGGAAAGTTCGCGCTCGAACCCTCGCCGCAAGGGGGCTTGCGGGCAAGGCTCGAACTGCCCGCGGCTTAGCCCAGAGGGCGTTGCGCGCGGTCGGCGGCGCAATTCCGCGCACATGGCGGCCGTTTGAGACTCCCTTCCTGGGCTCCCCCGATCTAAACTGGTCTTGCCGGTAACGGTGCATGCCCCAGCTCTCTTGCGTCTG
>JBFWTF010000133.1:0-7193 GCA_050247995.1 Methyloceanibacter sp.
CGACGGCACCTCGCCCTCGCCGAACGCGGGCGCGGCCTTCGACAGCTTCTCGCCGAACGTCCCGGCCGATCCCAATGCGCCCTTGATCAACCCGGGCATTTTGCTCCGCGGCGGCGGCTCGCGTTAGCCGCGTCTCCGGCCCCACGCCAGGGTTTCCCAGCCTCCCCCTCGTGGTGGCTTCCCTCCCCCCTTGAGGGGGAGGGCCAGGGAGGGGGGGTTGAACGAAAGACTCTTTCGACAAGGTGGGGTCGGCTTCTCCTTTCACCCCCCCCTCCCCGCGCCAAAAGGCGCGCGTGCTCCCCCTCAAGGGGGGAGCGGGTGTGAATTACCGCGCTTGGGCGAAGGCGTGCTTGCGCGCGCGGGCGCGGTAGGCTTGGGCCAGCCGCTCGCCGCGCGAGGGAGCGAGCAGATCCGCCTCGGCGAGGTTTTCGAGCTGAAGCAGCCGGTCCTCCGCTTCTCCCTGCGTCATGACCGCGCCTGAAGCGAGAATGTGCCTGACATCGGCGGCCTCCTCGGCAAGCGCGCGGCCGACGAGGAGGCAGCGGTGGCAATCGAGCGGATCGGCCTCCGAGCACATGACGGCAGCGGTGCCGCGCGCCGCGGTCTCCATCAACTGTTCGAGCCCGCGCCGGAAGTCCGGCGCCGCCGCCATCTTCTCGTAATCGGCCACGCCATCGGTGTAGAGCCCGGCACTTCGCGGTCGGCCGCCAAGTTCCTTGCCGAGAAATACATAGGCGATGTTCTGCGCGGCAAGCGAAGCCGCCATCGCCTCCTTGTTGAAATGGGGCGAGAAACGCGAGCGCGGCGCCGTGCGAATGTCGGCGATAATCTCCACGCCCGCGCCTTCAAGGAGCGCGGCGAACCGCTCCCAGGAATGGCGCGAATGGCCAATCGTCAGGATGGGACGGGCCGGCGTCATGTCTGATGCGGCTTAGGCCGCCTTGCTCGCGGTTCGCTCGCGCAGATCGGGCGGCACCGCCTCAGCCGCGAGCGCGGCGATCGCGGCATCGAGCGGCATCACTTGCTGCTCCTGGCTGCCGAGCCGCCTGACCGACACCGTGCGCTCCTCGGCCTCGCGTTTTCCCACCACGAGCAGCACCGGCACCTTGGCGAGCGAGTGCTCGCGGACCTTGTAGTTGATCTTCTCGTTGCGGAGATCGGCCTCGGCGCGCAAGCCCGCAGCTTTCAGCGCTTCGAGCACCTCCTCGGCGTAAGCGTCGGCCTCCGATACGATGGTCGCGACCACGGCCTGGGTCGGCGCGAGCCAGAGCGGCAGATGGCCGGCGTAATGCTCGATGAGGATGCCGGTGAAGCGCTCGAGCGAGCCGAACATGGCGCGGTGGATCATCACCGGCAGGGTCTTCTCGCCGTCAGGCCCGATATAGAAGGCACCGAGCCGTCCCGGTAGGTTGAGATCGACCTGGATCGTGCCGCACTGCCATTCGCGCCCGATCGTGTCGCGCAAGACGTATTCGAGCTTCGGCCCGTAGAAGGCCCCCTCGCCCGGATTGAAATCGTAAGTGAGGCCCGCCGCCTCGACCGCGCGCTTGAGCGCGGCCTCGGCTTTGTCCCAGGTGGCGTCGGCGCCGACGCGCTTTTCGGGCCGGTCGGCGAATTTGATGCGGACGTCGGTGAAGCCGAAATCGCGGTAGATCGACAGGAGCTGCTCGTTCAGCCGCACGCATTCCTCGGTGATCTGGTCTTCGGTGCAGAAGATATGCGCGTCGTCCTGGGTGAAATGGCGCACGCGCAGGAGACCGTGCAGCGCGCCCGACGGCTCGTAGCGATGAACCTTGCCGAACTCGGCGATGCGTAGCGGCAGATCGCGATAGCTCTTCAGACCATGTTTGAAGATCTGCACGTGGCCGGGGCAGTTCATCGGCTTGCAACAATAGATGCGCTCGTCGGGCGTCTCGGTGACGTACATGTGGTCGCCGAACTTCTCCCAGTGGCCCGACTGCTCCCACAGCGTGCGCTCCATCATGTCGGGCGAATTGACCTCGACATAGCCCCACGCCTCTTGGCGGCGGCGCATATAGGCGATCAGCGCCGTGAACAGCGCCCAGCCTTTCGCGTGCCAGAATACCGCGCCCGGCGCCTCCTCCTGGAAATGGAACAAATCCATCTCGCGCCCCAAGCGCCGGTGGTCGCGCTTCTCGGCCTCTTCGAGCTGATGCAAGTAAGCCTTGAGGTCGTCCTCGCTCGCCCACGCCGTGCCGTAGATGCGCTGGAGCATGGGCTTTGAGGAATCGCCGCGCCAATAGGCGCCAGCGATCTTGAGCAGCTTAAAGCCCTTGCCGACCTTCCCCGTCGAGGTCATGTGCGGGCCGCGGCAAAGATCGAGCCAGGTCCTTTGCGAATAGATCTTGATCTCGTCGCCTTCGGGAATGGCGTCGATCAGCTCGAGTTTGAACTCCTCGCCCTTGTCGCGGAACAGCTTCTTCGCCGCGCTTCGCTCCATCACCTCGCAGCTAAAGGGCGCGTCGCGGGCGATGATCTCGGCCATCTTGGCCTCGATCTTGGGGAGATCGTCGGGCGTGAAGGGCTCGGCGCGCGCGAAATCGTAGTAGAAACCGTTCTCGATCACCGGGCCGATCGTGACTTGCGTGCCGGGATAGAGCTCCTGCACCGCCTCGGCCATGACATGGGCGGCGTCGTGACGGACGAGTTCGAGCGCTTCCGGGTCGTCGCGGGTGAGGATGCGGATGCGCGCATCTTTCTTGATGGGCTCGGCGAGGTCGCGCTTATTGCCGTCGAGCTCGACCGCCACCGCCTTCTTGGCGAGCGATTTCGAGATGGACTCGGCGACGTCGCGCCCGGTGACGCCGGCCTTGAAGGCGCGGGCGGAACCATCGGGAAATGTCAGGGAGATTTGCGACATGGTCTTTCTCCTCTCACTCCTGCGTACCGGCGCAGGTAAGAGACGTTTTGGTCAGCTCCGGCGCTTTTAGCGGGAATCGGCCGCGCCGTCACGCCCGGAAATGCGCCAGCGCCCGTAGCGCCAGGGCGCCAGGGGATGGCGTGTCCCGCTGAGATCGGGCACCGGATCGAAGCCGTGATCGCCCCAGGGGTGGCAGCGGCAAAGTCTCGCGAGCGTCAGCCAGCCGCCCTTCCACGCCCCGTTCTTGTCGATCGCCTCGCGCGCATAGTCGGAGCAAGTGGGAAGATAGCGGCAGTTGACGCCGATGAGCGGCGAGATGGCATAGCGGTAGGCGGCAAGGGCGCCGAGCAGCGGCGCCTTCACGATGCTGCCGATCCGGCTCAAGGGTAAGGCTCCCCGTTCTTGCGCGTGAACGCGAACTTGCCGTCGCGCTTGCGCCCGATCATGTCGATGTCGCTGTAATGCGCCGTCTCGGTCGCGGCGCGGGTGCCGGCTTCGAGATAGCGCGCGGGCGCGGGTCCCCGATTGATGAGGTGATGCCCATCGGGCCTGCCGGCCGGGAAGCCCGCCGCCATGCCGGGACGGAGCACCGTCTCGCCGTCGTCGGTGACGAGGCTCACCTCCCCTTCCAGCACATAGACGAACTCGTCCTCGTTCTCGTGCCAATGCCGCTGCGAGGACCAGGCGCCGGGCGGCAGCGTCACGAGGTTGACGCCGAACTGGGTGAGCCCGAGCGGATCGCCGAGCGCGCGCTTCTCGCGGCCCGCAAGCGGATCGCCGAACGGCGCGGGATAGATGCTCGCGACACGCGGCGTCACGCTCGCCGGATCGAGCCAGGGCTTCGTCTTCTCCGCGGACTTCGTCATGCCGGAACCTTCTGATAGGGCGTCCCGTCTTTGTGCGTGAACGCGAATTTGCCGTCGCGCATGTGAGCCATCAAGTCGATATCACTGAAATGCGCCGTCTCGGCCGCGGCGCGGGTGCCGGCTTCGAGGTAGCGCGCGGGCGCATGCCCACGATTGATGAGATGATGCCCATCGGGCCGGCCGGCCGGGAAGCCCGCGGCCATGCCGGGGCGAAGGAGCGTCTCGCCGTCGCCGGTGACGAGGCTCACCTCCCCTTCCAGCACGTAGACGAACTCGTCCTCGTTCTCGTGCCAATGCCGTTGCGAGGACCAAGCGCCGGGCGCGAGCGTCACGAGGTTGACGCCGAACTGGCCAAGCCCGAGCGGATCGCCGAGCACGCGCTTCTCGCGCCCCGCAAACGGGGCGGCGAACGGCGCGGGAGCGATGCTCCCGACGCGGGGCGTCACGCTTGCCGGATCGAGCCAGGGCTTCGTCTTCTCAGCGGGCTCTTCCATGCGAGAGTCTTCCTGATCGGCGGCGTTCCAACGAGACCAATGCGGGCTTGCCGTCAAGCCGGAGCGGCATGGGCGCGGCCCGCGCTCTCTTCACGGCTCGCCTCGATCTTGGCGATCGCCTCCTCGACCGCATCGAACACGAGGAGGGTCGAGGCGTGGCGGGCCTTGTAGTCGCGCACCGGTTCCAGCACGGCGAGGTCGCTCCAACGTCCTTGCGGCGGGGGCCCGCCCGCTTTCAGCATCTTGCGCATCGTGGCGCCGATTTCGCGCAATTCCTCGGCGCTCGAGCCGATGATTTCCCGCCCCATCACCGCGGCGGCCGCCTGCCCCAGGAGGCAGGCCTTCACGTTTTGGCCAAAGTCGCTCACCACCTCGCCCTCCATGGCGAGATCGACCGTCACCCTCGAGCCGCAGAGCTTGGAATGGGCCGTTGCCGTGGCCTCAGGGTTGGGCAGCCTCGCCGTTCGCGGCAGCGCGGCGGCAAGTTCGAGGATACGCTGGCTATAGATGTCTTCAGGAAGCGTCATGCGCCTGTCTCGGATTGGCCGGAAGCTCGCCTTGCGGGCCCGTTTCCCGCATTATATATGCACCCGGGCCCAAGGATGAGAGGGCGACCAAAGGTTGACGAAAGCGTTATAATGATTCCAGCCGGAAACGGTTGGAGCCGCCCCCCGGAAGGCCAATTGGCTTTATAAGGTAAAGTCTCGAGGACTCATGGACGCCACTGTCAAGAAGCTGCGGACGCCGCCGCAAGCCTCAATCGGCCGCGGACCAGGGATCGTGCGCCCCTCGCGCGAGGAAGCCGAGGAGGCCGTGCGCACCCTGATCGCCTATGCCGGCGACGACCCCGACCGCGAGGGCTTGCGCGAGACCCCGCGCCGCGTCACGGCGGCCTATGACGAATTCTTCGCCGGTTACAACGAGGATCCGCTCGACGTGCTGTCGCGCACCTTCGATGAGGTCGCCGGCTACGACGACATCGTCATGCTTCGCGACATCGAGCTTCACTCCCATTGCGAGCACCACATGATCCCCTTCGTCGGCAAGGCCCATGTCGCCTATTTCCCGACGGACCGGGTCGTGGGCATCTCCAAGCTCGCCCGCGTGATCGAAGTGTTCGCGCGCCGCTTGCAGACGCAGGAGACCATGACCGCCCAGGTCGCCGAGACCATCGACAAGGCGCTCAAGCCCAAGGGCGTGGCGGTGATGATCGAGGCCGTGCATCAATGCATGTCGATCCGCGGCGTGAGAAAGCCCGACGTGGCGACCATCACCACGCAGTTCACCGGCATCTTCAAGGAAGACCCGGCCCAACAGGCGCGCTTCATGATGCTCGCGACCGAGCGCGGCCGCGGCTGAGACACGCCCCCTCAAGGATATCGCGGTGAGCAAGGACGCCCCCTTCCCCGCCCCCGAGAGCGAGACCGCGAGCGAGGAAACAACCGTCTTCGCCCCGCGCTTCGGCGCGGACGGCCTCTTGCCCGTCGTGACCACCTCGGCCAAGACCGGCGAGGTGCTGATGCTCGCCTATATGAACGCGGACGCGCTCGCCCGCACCATCGAGACGGGCGAGGCGCATTACTGGTCGCGCTCGCGCGGGCGTCTGTGGCGCAAGGGCGAGGAGAGCGGCAACACGCAGCGCGTGGTCGAGATACGCACCGATTGCGACCAGGACGCGATCTGGCTCGTCGTCGAGATGAGCGGCGCCGATGCCGCCTGCCATACCGGCCGAAAGTCGTGCTTCTATCGCGCCCTTCCCGTCGGAACCGCGCCGCGCGGCGCACTTACCTTGCGCTTCGTGGATGCGGCGCGGCAATTCGACCCCGAGACGGTTTACCGTCATTCTCATGCCGCAAAGGGAACCTTAAAGAGTTCGAGCTAGCCTCTTCTTGGTCTTGCTCGCAGGCGGATCATGCGGGCAAGGGGTTGAGCCTTGCGGCGTGGATTTTGAACTCATGGTGAGCACGGGACGACCGACGATTGGCCTCGCGCTCGGCGGCGGCGCGGCCCGCGGCTGGGCCCATATCGGCGTGCTCAAGAGCCTGATCGCGGCCGGCCTCATGCCCGATATCGTCGCCGGCACCTCGATGGGAGCGGTGGCCGGCGCCTGCTACGTGACGGGCAAGCTCGACGCTCTCGAGGACTTCGCCACGACCCTCACGCGCCGCAGGCTGTTCGGCTTTCTCGATTTCAATTTCGGCGGCTCAGGGCTCATCTCGGGTCAGCGCTTGAGCGCCCGGCTCGACCATCACCTCGAGGCGTTCGAGATCGAACGGCTCGACCGGAAATTCGTCGCGGTCGCAACCGAGCTCGGCACCGGGCACGAAGTCTGGCTCAACAGGGGCAGCCTGGTCGATGCGCTGAAGGCTTCCTTCGCGCTTCCCGGCATTTTCCGACCCGTCCAGATCAACGGCCGCTGGCTGATCGACGGCGCGCTCGTGAACCCGATCCCGGTGTCGGTGTGCCGCGCCCTTGGCGCCCGCATCGTCATCGCCGTCAATTTGAGCTCGGACCCCTTCGGCCGGGGCGGCGTCATCCACGATCACGGCATCCTGTCCGAACCGGCTCCGGTTGCCGAGGAAGCCGATCTTCCCGGCCACAACGGCCGCGCCGCCGTGCATTTGCTCCACCGCCAGATTTTCGGCCGGAGCAACGGCGCTCCGGGCATTTCGGCCGTGATGATGGATGCGATCAACATCACCCAGGACCGCATCGCCAGGTCGCGGCTCGCCGGCGACCCGCCCGACATCACGATCGCGCCCAAGACCGGACCGATCGGCCTGTTCGAGTTCCATCGCGCCTGCGAGGCGATCGAAATCGGCATCTAGGCCGCCGAGAAGCATATCGACGAGATCAAGACCGCGGTCAGATCGCTCGAGAGCTGACCCTGGCCTAGCCGGTCGCGATATATTCCCGCATCGCCGCCGCTTCCATCTCGGCTTCCGCGATCCG
>JBFWTF010000134.1:0-7132 GCA_050247995.1 Methyloceanibacter sp.
TATCGGCACGGCGTTCGCGCTCTCCTTCCTCAACAAATGCGACGAGCTCGAGCGCGGGCTGATCGCCGAGTTCTATCAGCGCTGCTTCGGCGAAGACCTGCCGCAATCGACCGCCAACGTGGCCTTGAGCCAGCCATGACACGGCGTAAGGAAGCGCCGCTCGATCCCTTCAAGCGCGCCGTCACGCTCACGACCCGCTCGATCGCCGCAGATACCGCGATGGAGGTCGTGTTCACGAGCGAGCCGCCGGGGCTGACCGGCAAGATCGCGCGTCTGCCCGAGCCGTCGCGCGTTCCGACCAAAGCCGAGATCGCGGTGATCCGGGGCCATGCCGACGCGGCGGCGCTCGCCGTCGCCTGTCACGATCCGGCCTTGCACGCGGCGCTCGCGCCGCAAGGGGGCGAGGCGCGCGAGGTGTTCGAGGCGATCGAGCAGGCCCGCGTCGAGGCGATCGGCGCCAACCGCATGCAGGGCGTCGCGGCCAATCTCGCCGCGCGCATGGAGCAGCGTTACGAGCGGAGCCGCATCGCGGAGGCGACCGAGCGTTCCGAAGCGCCGCTGGCCGATGCGCTCGCGCTTCTCGTCCGCGAGAAGCTCACCGGCCAGACGCCGCCGCCAAGAGCGCGCGCCGTGGTCAATCTCTGGCGGCAATGGGTCGAGGGCAGGGCGCGCAGCGTGATCGACCGCATGCCCGACATGCTGTTCGACCAGGAAGCGTTCGGGCGGCTCACCCGCGAATTGCTTGCCGCGCTCAATCTCGCCGATCAGCTCGAGCAAGGGTCGGAAGAGAAATCGGAGCAGGAATCCGAAGCCGAGGGCGCCGCCGAGACCGAGCAGGATCAGGCCGAGGGTCAGCAACGCGCGGAGCTTTCGGCGGACGCCCGCGAAGAAGAGGTTTCCAGCGACCAGGCGCTCGACGACAGCGACGACGGCTTGGCCGATCTTCTCGACCGCGCCGAGCAGTCCAAGCTGCCGCGCCGGTCGCAGCCGTGGCGGCCCAATCTCTCCGTGCTCGATGACCCCGAGGCCTTCGGCTACAAGGTCTTCACCCGCGCCTATGACGAGATCGTCAATGCCGAGGAGCTGTGCGAGGCCGACGAGCTCGACCGGCTGCGCGCCTTTCTCGACAAGCAGCTCGTCGCGCTCCACGGTGCCGTCGCGAGACTCGCCAACCGGCTTCAGCGCCGGCTCCTCGCCCAGCAGAACCGCGGTTGGGATTTCGATCTCGACGAGGGCATGATCGACGCGGCGCGGCTTGCCCGCGTCATCGTCGATCCGATGCATCCCTTGACCTTCAAGCAGGAGCGCGACACGCAGTTCCGCGATACTGTCGTCACGCTCCTCCTCGACAATTCGGGCTCGATGCGCGGGCGACCGATCATGGTGGCGGCCTGCTGCGCCGACATCCTCGCCCGCACGCTCGAGCGCTGCGGCGTCAAGGTCGAGATCCTCGGCTTCACCACGCGGGCGTGGAAAGGCGGCCACGCACGCGAGGCGTGGCTGAACGCGTTGAAGCCGCCGCTTCCGGGACGGCTCAACGATCTCCGTCATATCGTCTACAAGGCCGCCGACGCGCCCTGGCGGCGGGCCCGGCGCAATCTCGGGCTGATGATGCGCGAGGGTCTACTCAAGGAGAATATCGACGGCGAGGCGCTCGCGTGGGCGCATAGCCGGCTGCTCGCGCGCCCCGAGCAGCGGCGCATCCTGATGATGATCTCCGACGGCGCGCCGGTCGACGATTCCACGCTCTCGGTCAACTCGGGGTCATACCTGGAGCGTCACTTGCGCCAAGTGATCAACGAGATCGAGACCCGCTCACCCGTCGAGCTGCTCGCCATCGGCATCGGCCATGACGTCACCCGCTACTATCGCCGCGCCGTCACCGTCACCGACGCCGAGGAGCTTGCCGGCGTCATGACCGAGAAGCTTGCCGAGCTGTTCGACGAGGACCTGGGCTGGCGGCAGCTCCATCGCAGCGTGCCGTCGGCGGCGCGCGCGATGCGGCGGAAGCTCCATTGACGTGACGGATCGCTTGCCGAGAGCGCGGCATCCTCTCCCCGCCATCGCCCTGGCGCTTGCGGCTTGTCTTGCCGCTCCCCCCGCGCGAGCCGAAAAGCCGGCAGCCCCGTTGCCGCGCCCCGTTCCGGTCGCCATCGCCGCATCTCCCATCGATTTCGACCGCGAAAATCCTTCGCGCAAGGCATTCGGCAAACTCGTCTTCCGGGCCGGGCTCAACCTTTACGGCAAGTCGGCGTATTTCGGCGGCTTCTCGGCGCTCGCCATCGACCCTTCGGGGCGGACGCTGCTCGCGCTGTCGGACGCCGGAAGCTGGCTCAGGGCGACGCTCGACTATGACGGCCGCAAGCTCAAAGGCCTCGAGAACGGCGTGCTCGGCCCGATCCTCGGGCCCGACGGCAAGCCGCTCGGCGATCCGCGCCTGCGCGATTCCGAAGGCATGACGCTCGCAACCGGCGACACCAGCCAGGGCACGGCTTACGTCTCCTTCGAACAGCGGCACAGGATCGCGCGCTATCCGTTCAGCGCCGAGCGGTTTGGACCGCCGGCGGGCCTTGTGACACTCCCAGGCGGCACCAAGGGCTTCAGCGGCAATCGCGGTCTCGAAGCGATCACCCTCATCAGGGCCGGACGGCTGAAGGGAACGCTTGTCGCGTTCGGCGAAGGAAGCGCAAGCGGGTCCGGCAATCTGCAAGGCTGGCTCATCGGCGGCCCCACCCCCGGAAGCATCACGCTGAAACGGATCGGCGGCTTCGACGTGACCGACGCCACGGCCCTGCCCGATGGCGGCATCGCCGTGCTCGAGCGGCGCTTTCGCTTCAGCGAGGGGGTGAAGATGCGGATCCGGCGGATCAGGGCGGCGGAGCTGAAGAAGGGCGCGGTGATTGGCGGCGAGGTCCTGCTCGAAGCCAATGACAGCTTCAACATCGACAATATGGAGGCGATCGCGGCCTACCGGGCGCCCTCGGGCGAGACCGTGCTGACGCTCATGTCGGACGACAATTTCAGCCCGCTTCAGCGGACGCTGATCATGCAGTTCGCGCTGCCTGAGACGAAGCCGGTCACCGCCGGCCCGAGCGGCTAGCTCGCGGCTTGGGCCTGGGCGCCTTGGGCCTTGGCGATGTCGCGCTTGAGCCGGCGCGCCCGCAACGACAGCTCGTCGTCGCCCGCCTTGAGGAGGTAGGCGTCGAGGCCGCCGCGATGCTCGACCGAGCGCAAGGCGTGAGCGCTGATGGTGAGCCGCACGCGCTTCTTGAGCGCCTCGCTCTCCAGCGTCACGTTGCAAAGATTCGGCAGGAAACGACGCTTGGTCCGGCGCTTGGCATGGCTCACATTGTTGCCGGTGAGCACGGCTTTGCCGGTGAGCTCGCAACGACGGGCCATGATGCTTTTTCCTTCTCTTCCAATTGCACGGAACCCGG
This sequence comes from Methyloceanibacter sp., assembly GCA_050247995.1. GTDB lineage: Bacteria > Pseudomonadota > Alphaproteobacteria > Rhizobiales > Methyloligellaceae > Methyloceanibacter. Next base: position 3,438 of record JBFWTF010000134.1, read on the forward strand.
CGCAGCGCTTAGAGGTTGTCTCAAGCAGCAATGCGACCGGTGGCGGACATATACGGGCCAGACCGTTTGGGGTCAAGGCACCGCCACAAACTTGCGCCAAGCTCGCAATTGACGAAACCCGCGAATAGCCTGAAATTCATCGCGGGATTCTAGCAGGCGCCCCGCCGTGCTAGGGGTTGGAGCGATGCAGGAAGCGCGCCGTTGCTTGAGCCTATTGGCCGTCGCCGCCCTCACTTGCGGGCTCGGCGGCAATCCGCCCATTGGCGCCGCGCATGCCGAGAGCGGTCTGATCGCCCCAGGCCGGATTACCGCAGTTTACCGCGTGATGCTCGGGAGCTTCAATCTGGGCGATTTCCGCCTGACCACGACGTTCCGCGGCGAAGATTACGAGATGCGCGGCGAAGGCCGGTTCAGCGTGCTCCAGGGCCTGATCTACGAATGGCGCGGGGTTACGGCCGGGAAAGGGCGCGTCACCAGCGCCGGGCCCGAGCCGGCGATGTACGCGTTCAGCTATTCCGACAGCGCCAAGACGGGCGAGCGCTTACGCCTGACATTCAGCGAGGGCAACGTCACCGACGTGACCATCGTCCCGAACAAGCGGCCGATCCCCAACACCATCCCGGTGACCAGGGAACAGCTTGAAGACGTGCTCGATCCCATGAGCGGGGCCTTCTTGAGCGCCCAGTCCGACAACCCCAACGGCGACCTCAATGTCTGCAATCATACCGTGCCGGTGTTCGACGGCAGGCAGCGCTTCGACCTCGTGGTCACGCCCAAGCGCACGGTCAGGGTCAAGCGGACGACGCCCTCGGGCTATGGCGGCCCGGCGGTGATCTGCAAGGTGAAGTTCATCCCCATCGCCGGATACCATCCGGCCAATCCGGCCGTGCAACTGATGGCGCAGACGAACGAGATCGAAGTCTGGCTCGTCCCGCTCAAGGGCACCAACATGTACGTGCCCTACCGCATTGTGTTGCCGACGCTGGCGGGGTATGGCACGGCGGAGGTGACGTCCCTCCAGGTTTCAGGGACGCGCCGCGCCAGCGCCGAACCGTAACGGCGCGACAAGCGTTAACGCGGGAGCCCCAAATCCCAACATGTTGTAGGGAACAGATGCCGAAGATTAACCTTCCCCTGATTCGTGCGCGCTCCGTTCCCGTTGCTTTCTCAGGGGCTTAACCGAGGACAAGGCCCTCAGAGATACGGCGGGCGTAAGGCTCGTACGCGAGCCCTGGCAGGCGACGGAAAGCGCGCTTTCGCCCCGGAACGAAATCCGAATGTACAGAGTCAGCGATTCGGACGAGATTCGTTCCCGCCCCGTTCCGTGTTTCAACCGAGAGAGAGGCTGAAAGAGTCAATATGGGCCGGCCATTCTCCACTCATTCCACAGGCCTCGAGCGCGGGCGCGGCGTCACCGCCGTGCTCGGCCCGACCAATACCGGCAAGACCCATCTCGCCATCGAGCGCATGCTCGCCCACGACGTCGGGGTCATCGGCCTCCCGTTGCGGCTCCTGGCGCGCGAGGTCTACGACAAGATCGTCGCCCGCGCGGGCGCGGCCCAGGTCGCGCTCATCACCGGGGAAGAGAAGATCAAGCCGCCCTCCCCGCGCTTCTATGTCTGCACGGTGGAAGCGATGCCGCTCGATCTCGAGGCCGATTTCGTCGCCGTGGACGAGATCCAGCTCGCCGCCGACGGCGAGCGCGGCCATGTGTTCACCGACCGGCTGTTTCATGCGCGGGGCCTGAACGAGACGCTTCTGCTCGGCGCCGCGACCATGCGCGACGCCATCCGCGAAGTCCTGCCCGGCGCCAATCTCGTGTCGCGCCCGCGCCTGTCGCAGCTCACTTACGCCGGCGACAAGAAGATCACGCGGCTGCCGCGCCGCTCGGCCATCGTCGGCTTCTCCGCCAACGACGTCTACGCCATCGCCGAGCTGGTGCGGCGCCAGCGGGGCGGGGCCGCAGTCGTGCTCGGGGCGCTCAGCCCGCGCACGCGCAACGCCCAAGTCGCGCTCTACCAGAACGGCGATGTCGATTTCCTGGTGGCGACCGATGCGATCGGCATGGGGCTCAATCTCGATCTCGACCACGTCGCCTTCGCCGGCATCCGCAAATTCGACGGGCAAAACCACCGCAACCTGACCCCGGCCGAGCTCGGCCAGATCGCGGGCCGCGCCGGACGCCACATGAACGACGGCACGTTCGGCGTCACCGGCCAGGTCGCGCCCTTCGAGGCCGAGCTCGTCGACCGGCTCGAGAACCACACCTTCGACCAGGTCGGGGTGCTGCACTGGCGCAACCGCAAACTCGATTTCGCCTCGGTCGAGCGGCTGAAGGACAGCTTGCGCGAGACGCCCGACCATCGCCGCCTGACGCGCGCGCGCATGGTCGATGACGTGATCGCGCTCGAGAATGTGAGCCACGACGATGCCGTGCGCGACATGGCGCAAGGACCGGCCGCGGTCGCGCTGCTGTGGGACATGTGCCAGATCCCCGACTACCGGAAGATCTCCGCCGCAAGCCACGCCGAGCTGGTGGCGACGCTTTTCCGCTTCGTCATGAGCGAGGCGGGGAAGATCCCGGCCGACTGGTTCGCCAATCAGGTGGCGCAGACCGATCGCAGCGACGGCGATCTCGACACGCTTTCCAACCGGCTCGCCCAGATCAGGACCTGGACCTTCGTGTCGCATCAGGCGCAATGGCTCGACGACCCGGAACATTGGCAGGGCCGCACCCGGGCGATCGAGGACGCCCTGTCGGACGCGCTGCACGAGCGCTTGACCCAGCGCTTCGTCGATAGGCGGACGAGCGTGTTGATGCGGCGCTTGCGCGACAAGGAGGAGATCGCGGCGGACATCGCGCCCGATGGCAACATCATGGTCGAGAACCATTTGGTCGGGCGGCTCGAAGGGTTCCGCTTCACGCCCGACAACACCGGCGAGGACATTCACGGCCGCGCGACGCGCCATGCCGCGGCGAAGGTCCTGGCGCGCGAACTCTCGCTGCGGACCGATGCCCTGTGCGCCGCGCCGGACGCGGCGATCGCGCTCGCGCCGAACGGACGGATCGTCTGGCAGGGCTCGGAGGTCGCCCGCCTCGAACGGGGCGAAACCGCGCTCAAGCCCCGCATCCAATTGCTCGCGGACGAGCATCTTTCGACCGCCGATCGCGAGCGTCTCGACCAGCGCCTCGCGACCTGGCTCAAGGCCGAGCTCGAAGCCAAGCTCAAGCCGCTCATCGAGCTCGGCGCGGCGACCGACGTGGCCGGGCTCGCGCGCGGGCTCGCCTATCAACTGACGGAAAATCTCGGCGTCATCCGCCGCGAAGGGGCCGCCGCCGACATCAAGGCGCTCGATCAGGAGGCGCGGGCGCAACTGCGCAAATACGGCGTCCGCTTCGGCGCCTTCAATGTCTACATCCCGGCCCTGCTCAAGCCGGCGGCGGCCGAACTCGTGGTGATGCTGTGGGCGCTCCACGCGGGCCGCGAGCACGGCATCGATATCGATGCGCCGCCGTTGCGGCCGCAGCAAGGCCTCACCTCGGTCGAAGCGGGAAGCGCGATCCCCGAGCCCTATTGGCGCGCGGCGGGCTTTCACGTCGCCGGCTCGCGCGCGGTGCGCATCGACATGCTGGAGCGGCTTTCCGACCTCATCCGCGCACGCGTCGCCTTCCGCCCGGCCGAAGGCGCGGCGGC
>JBFWTF010000135.1:0-7089 GCA_050247995.1 Methyloceanibacter sp.
CAGAGATTGCTACAGGCTCGTCCAACCGGTCTTGGGCATCCCGCGCCCGGCGCAGTATAAGTCTCGGCAATGACCCAACGGGCGAAGCTGCAAGCCCCGGCACCGCGCGTGTCCGCGCCCCCCTTCGCGCTGCCGGCCAAGGCCGTGCTGCGACAGCAGCAGGTCAACGTCACGCGCGGCCTCAGCGAGGCCGAGGCCGCCTCGCGGCTCAAGCAGCATGGCCCGAATGCGCTGGTGACGCATCCCGAGCGGTCGTGGCTGTCGATCCTCGCCGATCAGATCAAGGGTCCCGTCATGTGGCTATTGGCGGCCGCCGCCGCCGTTGCCGCGCTCGCCGGCGAATGGGCGCAGGCGGCGGCGATCCTGCTCGTGCTCGTCATCAACGCGCTGATCGGCTTCTTCACCGAATTCCGCGCGGTCCGCTCGATGGAGGCGCTGCGCAAGCTCGGGTCCCGCTCTTCGCGGGTCCGGCGTGAGGGACGGTTAAGGACGCTCCCGGCCGAGCAGATCGTGCCGGGCGACATCGTCGTCCTGGAAAGCGGCGATGTCGTCACCGCCGACATTCGCCTCGTCGAGGCCAAGAACCTCTTTTGCGACGAGTCAACCCTGACCGGCGAGTCCGTTCCGGTCGAGAAGGGCGCGGATCCGGTGGCGGCGGACGCCATCGTCGCCGAACGGGCCTCGATGCTGCACAAAGGCACGGCCATCACGCGCGGGCTCGGGATAGGGGTGGCCGTAGCGACCGGCATGGAAACCGAGCTCGGGCTCACGACCAAGCTCGTGCTCGAGGCCGAGCCCGACATCTCCCCGCTCGAACGGAAGCTTGCCGGGCTCACCCGGCAACTGGTCCAAGCGACCGTGGCCATAACGGCGCTGATCACCGCGGCCGGCATGGCGACGGGGCGCGATCTTGTGCTCATGGTCGAAGCGGGCATCGCGCTCGCCGTCGCCGCGATTCCCGAAGGGCTGCCGATCGTCGCCACCATGGCGCTGGCGCGAGGCATGTGGCGCATGGCGCGGCGGAATGTCGTGATCGAGCGGCTGGCCGCGGTCGAGACGCTCGGCGCCACGACCGTCATCTGCACTGACAAGACCGGCACGCTCACCGAAAACCGCATGACCGTCGAGCGGCTGTGGCTTCCTTCGGGCGATTACCAGGTCGATCGCGCGGGGAAACGCATCCTCGATGCGGCCGGAACCAGAGCAGAGCTCGACGCGGCCTTGCGGCGCGCGCTCGAGGTGGGCGTTCTGTGCGGCACGGCGACGCTCGAGAACGGCAAGAACGGCGGCGCCGGCGACCCCATGGAGCTTGCCTTGCTGCGGCTCGGACAGCTTGCCAAGCTCGACCGCGAGGCGCTGTTGCGGTCTTGGCCCGAGAAGCATCAGATCGCCTTCGATACCGAGACCAAGATGATGGCGACCGCTCATGCGCGCGACGGACGCCTGCTCGTCGCGGTGAAGGGTGCGCCAGAGTCCGTGCTCGCCGCTTCAACCTCGGCCGGGGAAGACGGCAAGGCGGGGTTCGGCGCCGAGAAGCGCGAGGAGTGGCTGCATCGCGCCGACGCGCTTGCCGAGGACGGCTTGCGCGTGCTGGCCCTCGCGGAAAAGACGATCCCGGCGAAAGGCCTGCCGGACTATGACAAGCTCACCTTCCTCGGCCTGGTCGGCTTCCGCGATCCGCCTCGGCTCGAAGTGAAAGAGGCGATCGCCGAGTGCCGCGAGGCGGGAATTCGCGTCGTCATGGTCACGGGAGATCATGCGGTCACCGCGCGCAAGATCGCCGAGCATCTCGGGATCTCCGCGCCCGGTCAGGGCCTCATCGAGGGACGGGAACTGGAAGCGCTCGGGGCCTTGGGCGAGCAGGAACGGCAGCGCGTGCTTGCGGCGCGGGTCTTCGCCCGGGTCACGCCGGCGCAGAAGCTCGAACTTGTGCTGCTGTATCAGAGCGCGGGCCAGGTGGTCGCCATGACCGGGGACGGTGTCAACGATGCGCCGGCGCTGCAAACGGCCGATATCGGCATCGCCATGGGACTGCGCGGCACCGAGGTCGCGCGCGAGGCGGCCGATATCGTGCTGCGCGACGATGCGTTTGGCAGCATCGTCGCGGCGATCCGCGAGGGCCGGGTGATCTTCGGCAATTTGCGCCGGTTCCTCGTCTATCTTCTGTCCTGCAATATCAGCGAGGTGATGGTGGTGGCTCTCGCGGTCGTCGCCGGCTTGCCCTTGCCGCTGCTGCCGCTACAGATCCTCTTTCTCAACCTCGTCACCGACGTCTTCCCCGCCTTCGCGCTCGCCACCGGCGAGGGCGAGAAGGACATCTTGCAGCGGCCGCCGCGGGACCCGCGCGAATCCCTGCTGGGGAAGCCGCAATGGTGGTTCATCGCGGCCTTCGGCGTGCTGCTTACCGGAGCAACGCTGGCCGCACTTGCCATCGGCCGTTACCGGCTCGGGCTCGAGGGCGAGGCGCTGGTGACGGTGTCGTTCTTGACGCTTGCCTTCGCGCAGCTTTGGCACGTGTTCAACATGCGGGGCGAGGGTTCGGGTCGGTTCCGCAACGCCGTCACCGGCAACCCTTATGTGTGGATGGCGGTCGCCCTGTGCGTGGCGCTCCTTCTGATCGCGATTTACGTGCCGCCGCTCGCCAACGCTTTGCAGATCGTTCCACCCGATAGCGCTAGCTGGTCGCTCATTCTCATTGCAAGCTTGGTGCCCGTTATCGTCGGGATGCTGATGCCGAGGCGTCTCCCACGGCACGCGAGGTCTTGAGGTCATGACCGCAACGCTCTTGCCCTGGCTGAAATTTCTCGCCTGCGCGCTCTTGATCGGCGTCGCCGGGAGGGCGCTCATCGTCTACGGCAATATCATCGCGCGATTGACCGGGCTCTCGGCGTCGTGGATCGGGCTTGTCCTGATCGCGACCGCCACGTCGCTTCCCGAGCTGTTTACCGGCATCAGCGCCGTGACGGTCGCCGCCGCGCCCAACATCGCCGTCGGCGACGCCTTGGGAAGTTGCGTCTTCAATCTGGCCATGCTGGTTCTGCTCGACGAACTGATGCGCTCCGAGCCGATGTACCGGCGCATCGATCAGGGCCACATCCTGACCGCGGGGTTCGGCGTCGTCATGATCGGAGCGGTAGGCGCGTTCCTGCTGCTCAGCCAGAATGGACTGAAGTTTGAGTTCTTGCATATCAGCGGCTACACGCCGCTCATCATTCTGGTCTACCTCGTGGCGATGCGGGCCGCCTTCGTCTACGAGCGCCGCACGAGAGCGGCGGCCCCGCTGACGGAAGATCTCAGGATCACCCTTGCGACGGCGTTCACGCGCTATCTCGCCGCCGCCGTGGTGGTGGCCGCGGCCGGCACGTGGCTGTCCTTCGTCGGCAAGGAGCTCGCCATCGTGATGGGCTGGCACACGACGTTCGTCGGCACGCTGCTCGTTGCCGGCGCGACCTCGATCCCGGAATTCGCGGTGACGATCAGCGCCCTCCGGCTGGGCGCCGTCGATATGGCGATCGGCAGCCTCTTGGGCAGCAATCTCTTCGACATCGCCATCATCGCCATCGACGATATCGCCTACAACAAGGGCCCGCTGCTCTCGGCCGTCTCGCCGGCGCACGCGATCTCGGCTTTCGGCGCCGTGATCATGTCGGGCATCTTCATCGTCGCGCTGCTGTACCGGCCGGAAACGCGCCTGCGCGGCACGATCGGCTGGGTGAGCCTGTCCTTGCTGCTGGTCTATCTGTTCATTTCCTACGCCATCTACCTGCTCGGGCACGAGTGATTGCCTGGTCCTGACTGCCTTCTAGCCGCCTTGGCGGACAGCGGCGGTTGTGCGACTCTCGTACGGGAAGCGGATGCGAGGATCGTCATGGCGAAGCTCATCTACCGAATCGTCAAGCATGAGGACGGCTGGGCCTATAAGGTCCGCGGCACCTTCTCGGAAACCTTTGCCAGCCACGACGAGGCTCTCGCCGCGGCGAAGCGCGCCGCCGGAGAGCAGAGGGTTCCGGGCGAGACGGTCGGCATCCAATACGAGACCGCAGACGGGGTGTGGCACGAGGAGCTCGATCCGGGTACCGACCGGCCGCAGACGAAAGTGGAGGATTAGGTGGCCATGACCGCGCCGGCCGCGACGCCCCATGCCGGGAAATCGGGCGCGCCACGCTTGCGCGCGACCGTTCTCTTTATTGTCTATGCCGAGCTCGCGTTCCTCGCCTTCCTTGGCGCGTTTCTGTGGTGGCACGCCGATCCGAAGGGCGACGGCATGGAGATGGTCGGCCTCGGCGCGGCCTTTATGTGGATCTTGCTGCCCTTCACCCTGCCGGCCTGGCTCCTCGCCAACCGGGGCCGGTATCTCGTCACGGCCGCCGTTCTGGCCGTGATCGCCGCGCTGCTCTACGTCTTCTTGTGGTTCGAGCTGCTGCTTGAGCTTGGCCTCATGCAGCGGCCGTGGATCTAGCAGCAATAATGTCCCGCGCCGTGCTCGCTCTTGCCATTGCGCTCGCCATTGTCGCCATGCCGCGCTTTGCGCTCGCATGCGCCTGCTGCACCCATGAAGGCCAACGCAATGTCGCCGTCATGGCGTTCGAGTCGAACCGGCGCGAGGTGATCGCAGATTTGCGCTTCGCCGGGGAAGCCAAGCTCTATCTCGGCGAGGCGGACCCGGACAGCGTCAAGGGAATCGCGAGCCCGAGCGTCGTCTATTCGATGAAAGCCGAAATGGAGGGAACCCGACTCCTGTTCACGCTCGCGAGCGAGGGCGGCGAGAGCGGATCGCTCGCGCTTCAACTCCCGGAGAAGATCTCGATCTTCGAGGTCGATCCGCGCAACGCTCCCGATGAAGGAACGGGACCTGGGCTTTACAAGGAGTGGAAGCTGACCGGCCCGGTCTCGGGCTCGGGCGCGTTCGCTGCGGGCGCCGGGCCCGGTCAGTTGCTCACCTTGATCGTGCAGGGAAGCGGGAATGCCTGCACGAGCGGATCCGACTTCTCGCATTGGACATTGGTAATGCAGGGGCCGAAGGCCAACTACACCTTGTTCGGCGCCTTGGCGCGGTGAGCCGGGAAGCGGCCCTTTGTCTTGGCTTGAGCGCGGGCGCGATTGCTGCGACCCTTCGCGGCAGCTTGGGTCGCAGAAAATCGACTGACGGCATGACGCGATTGTCGCCATTGGTCCTGACCGCGGTCGCGGCGTTTGTACTCGCGGCGCCCGCTTTTGCGGAAAGCGACGCCCTATCAAGCGTCGCGGCGGGAGCGAAGGAGGCCGGTCTCGCGCTCGCGGGGCCCAAGCCCTTCGTCGATATCGTCTGCCCGATCATGCAACAGCAGGCCGAGGCGCGCGGGCTTCCGCCGATGCCGTTCGTGCGCCTGATCTGGAAGGAGAGCCGCTTCAACCCGCAGGCCGTGAGCCCCAAGGGCGCGCAAGGGATTGCCCAATTCATGCCCGGCACGGCCGAGGAGCGGGGGCTGGACGATCCGTTCGAGCCGAAGGCGGCGATCATGCATTCGGCGAGCCTCTTGGCCGATCTCGACCGCGAGTTCGGCAATTTCGGGCTCGCCGCCGCCGCCTATAACGCCGGCGCCGAGCGGGTGCGGTCGTGGCTCGGCGGCTCGGGCCATCTCCCCTGGGAGACCCGGAATTACGTCCAGTTCGTGACCGGGAGGGGAGCCGAGGAGTGGAAGCTCAAGGAGACCGAGCTGCCCGAGCAGCTCAAGACCGCGGGCGCCGAGGTCCAGGCCTCATGCCGCGCACTCGCTCCGCTCGTCGTGCGCGCCGTCTACGAGACCGAACCCTTGACCGCGAGCGGGGCCTGGCGCCCGTGGGGGGTGCATGTCTCGACCTCGTTCTCCAAGGCCAAGGCGCTGGCCCAGTTCGGCAGGCTGAAACAGGCGCATCAGCCGCTGCTCGGGAGCCGCGAGCCGTTCGTCGTGCCGGAGCGGAATTTGAGCCGGGGGCGGCGGGCGATGTACCTGGTGCAGATCGGCGCCGACAGCCGGGACGACGCCGACGCGCTGTGCAAGCGTTTGCGCGCCGAGGGCGGCGCCTGCATCGTGCAGAAGAATTGAGCCGCTTTTGTCGCCCTCGGCGGGTGGGCCGCATTGCCCCAGTGGCAACCGAACCGCGCTGGTATAAGGTCTTGGCCGGCGCGAACCGGGCGCGGAGGCTAAGGCTCAATGCTCACGATCTATGAGAACCGCGCCGGCACGCTCGAGCGCCAGAAGGGCAAGCCGCGGATCGGCGAGGAGACGGTTTGGATCGATCTCCTCAATCCCACCGAGGCCGAAGAGAAGAAAGTCGAGCGCGCGCTCAAATTCAACGTGCCGACGCGCGAGGAGCAGCAGGAGATCGAGGCTTCGAGCCGCCTCTACCAGGAGAACGGCGCCTATTTCATGACGGCGACGCTGCTCTACCAGCCCGAAGAGGGGGAGCCCCGCACAACGCCGGTGACGTTCATCCTCGCCGGCCAGCGCCTCGTCACGGTGCGCTACGCCGAGCCTCGCGCCTTCTCCATCTATGTGGCGCGCTGCAATCGCATCGAGACCGATCTCAAGACCGGTCCCGCCGTCCTCATCGGACTGCTGGAGACGATCATCGACCGGCTCGCCGATTTCATCGAGCGCCTCCAAGCCGAGGTCGAAGGATTGTCGCACTCGATCTTCGAGATCAAAGGCGGCGCCGCGTCGCGGCAGCGGCGCTTCGACGTGCTGCTGCGGGCGATCGGCCGCGAGGGCGAGATCACGTCGAAGGCGCGCGAGAGCACGCATTCGTTCGGGCGGCTACTGACCTTCCTCATTCACGCCGCCAACGAGCGCAAGGAGGTCAAGCCGCTCCAGGCGCGCATCCGCACCGCCGCGCGCGACGTCGCCTCGTTGACCGACCATTCCACCTTTCTCTCGGGCAAGATCGTGTTCCTGCTCGATGCGACGCTCGGCATGATCCAAATTCAGCAGAACGACATCATCAAGATTTTCTCGGTCGCCGCCGTCGTGTTCCTGCCGCCGACGCTGATCGCCTCGATTTACGGCATGAACTTCCACCACATGCCCGAACTGGAGTGGTGGTACGCCTATCCGCTCGCGCTCGCGCTGA
>JBFWTF010000136.1:0-7045 GCA_050247995.1 Methyloceanibacter sp.
CTCTAACTCCCCCCTTTCAGGGGGAGAAAACGGGAGCGGCGCATTCTCCCCCTGCAAGGGGGAGGGCCGGGGTGGGGGTCGGGAGCACGGTTCAATCCGATTGGATGATGCGGCTGCGGCCTATCTCACCTCAGATCGCGCAGCGCGGTCTTCAGCGGCGCGTCGCCCGGATCAATACTTAGGCGACGGCGGCAACGACATCATCAATTCTTCCTGCACGGGCGCGGCCATAACGGAGTGGAGGAGCGTTTCGGTAACCGCAAGCGACGACCAGACAATCAAGCTTGACGCATTACAGCAAGCGCCGTCGCTTTCGCCGCCTGATACAGTCAGTGGAAATAAAGACGGCATCTGCGCGCCGCGCGATAGGGCGCTTGCGCTCGTGGGCCTGATCATAGAGCTTGAACAGCCAATAGCCGAGCGGGCTGACGTAATCGCGTATCGATTCCAAGGCGACGTGTTTCGTATTCTGTGGCCCCATGCTGACTTCAACCTGGAAGGCGTCGATCCGCTGCTCTGCGAGCATGCGTGAGAAGCCTCGCAGCACGTCTTGGTCGAAGCCTTCGGTATCGATCTTGACGAAGGACACACGTTCTAGCCCGACCGATTGCGCGAACTCATCGCCGGATGCTGTTGTGATTGTTTCGACCGGCACGCCGTCCGGCTTTTCCTGCACGATACGATTGCCGCTGTTTGTGCCCCGGACGGTAATAATAGCTTCGCCAGCCGTCGCGCCCAAAGCGAGGTTGTGACAGTGGACTCGCTGGTTGCCGGCGAACCGCCGACATAACTCCGCGAAGGTGAGACTGACCGGCTCGATGGCGTGAATGGTCGCGCGCGGCTGAAAGCGCAGCACCTCGGCAACGGTGTTGCCAAGGTGCGCCCCGACATCGATCACGGTTCGGAAATCGACTGGAAGCGCGTCGGACAGATCGCGATACTTTTCGCTGAGCGTACCCGACCAGGACAGTGACTGCCTCCACCACATACACGCGATGCTAGAGCCAACTTCTTCCGGTTGCAAACGGGCATCGAGCGCTTTCCAGGCCAAAGCTTGCCGAGGCCGAATGCAAGGCCGCGGAAGCTGGGAAGCGCCGCGGCTGCGGCCTATCTCACCTCAGATCGCGCAGCGCGGTCTTCAGCGGCGCATCGGCGGGCGGCATGTCGTAGAGGTGGAGCGCATCGGGCCTCACCCAAACGAACTCCTGGCCCTCATGCGGGGTTATCTCGCCCGCCCAGCGCCGGCAGAGATAGACCGGCATGAGCAGGTGGAAGTCGGGATAGGCGTGGCTGGCAAAGGTGAGCGGCGCGAGGTCTTCCTTGGCAATTTGGATGCCGAGCTCCTCGGCAAGCTCGCGGACAAGCGCGTCCTCGGGCACTTCGCCCGCCTCGATCTTGCCGCCCGGGAACTCCCATAGTCCGGCCAGCGGCCGCCCTTCGGGGCGGCGCGCCAGCAGCACCCTCGCCGCGTCATCGAGGAGAACGCAGGCCGCCACGAGGACGATCGGCCGCTTGCTCCCGGCGCTCATCTCACGAGCGGTAGTCGGCGTTGATGGCGATATAGTCGTGGGTGAGGTCGCAGGTCCACACCGTCGCCGTTTCCTTGCCGACGCCGACATCGACGCTGATCGCGATCTCGTGGCGCCGCATATAGGCCGCGCCGTCCTTCTCGCGATAGGACGGCGCCACTTCGCCGTCCTTGGCGACGAGAATGTCGCCGAACCAGATGGCGAGCTTGTCGCGGTCGGCGGCCTCGCCCGCTTTGCCGACAGCGGCGACGATCCGTCCCCAATTGGGGTCCTCGCCCGCGAGCGCCGTCTTCACCAGCGGCGAGTTGGCGATCGACTTGGCGATGGCGCGCGCCGCCGCCTTGGTCTCGGCCCCGGTCACCTTGATCGTCACGAACTTGCTTAAGCCCTCGCCGTCCCTGACGATCTGCTGGGCGAGATCGTGCATCAGCTCGTGTAGCGCGAAGCGGAAGCTCGCGAGCCTCAAGTCGTCGCCGCTCACGATGCGCGGGGCGCCGCGGGTCGTGGACCGGCCCGTGGCGAAGATCAGCAACGTGTCGCTGGTCGATGTGTCGCCGTCGATGGTGATGGCGTTGAAGGTCTCGTCAACGGCGGGATCGAGCGAGGCGCGCAGCGCCTGCGGCTCGATGGCGGCGTCGGTGAAAATAAAGGCGAGCATGGTCGCCATGTCGGGCGCGATCATCCCCGCGCCTTTGGCGATGCCGTTGATGGTGATCGCGACCCCATCGATCTCGGCTTGGCGCGTGGCGAGCTTGGGATAGGTGTCGGTGGTCATGATGGCGCGGGCCGCCTCGGCAAAGCCGTTCGGCGCGGCTTCGCGCGCCAGCGCGTCCAGGCGGCCGGCGATCTTGCCCGCATCGAGCGGCTCGCCGATCACGCCGGTCGAGGCGATGTAGACGTCGGCCTCGAGGCAATCGGCGGCTTCCGCCGCCGCCCGCGCCGTCAGCGTCACGGCTTCCTTGCCGCGCTTGCCGGTGAAGGCGTTGGCGTTGCCGGAATTGACCACGAGCGCCCGGGCCATGCCGTGGGCAAGATGCGCGCGGCACCAATCGACCGGCGCCGAGGCGGTCCTGGAGCGCGTGAGCACGCCTGCCACCGCCGTTCCCGGCTCGAACAAGGCGAGCAGGAGGTCGGTGCGGCCGGGATAGCGGATGCCGGCCGCGGTCGTTGCGAGCCGCACGCCGTCGATCGCCGGCAGATGCGGCGGGTGCTTCGGCGCGAACGGCGAGATCTTGCTCAAGGCGTCTTTTCAGGCCGTCACGGCTTCTCTTGCGAGTCGCCGGAGGATTTGTCGTCCGCGTCACCGGAAGACTTGTCCTCGGGCTTGGCCTCGTCCCCGGAAGACTTGTCGTCGGGCTCAGGCGACGCCGCGCCGTCCGGCGCCGGCTCATCCATCGTCTTCTCGTCTTCCATCGCCTTCTTCAGGGTGGGATCGACCACCTCGACCGTCGCACCCTTGCGCAAGCCGCCGACCACTTCCTGCGCCTTGAGCTGCACGAGCTGGGCGATGATGCCGTCCTTGACCTGATCGAAGCTCGGCAGCGGCTGGTCGCGCTTCTCCTCGACCTCGATGATGTGCCAGCCGAAGGGGCTCTGGACCGGGTCGGAAATCTGGCCGACTTCGAGCGCGAAGGCGGCGTCCTCGAACGGTTTGACCATCTGGCCGCGGGAGAAGAAGCCGAGATCGCCGCCCTCGGCGGCGGGGTCCTTGGACTTCTCCTTGGCGACGGTGGCGAAGTCCTCGCCCTTTTTCAGCCGCTCGGCGACCTCCTTGGCCTCGTCCTCGGTCTCCACCAGGATGTGCCGGGCGTGAATCTCCTGCTCCGGCTTCACCTGGCCGATCTTCTCGTCATAAATCTTCTTCGCTTCGGCGTCGGTGACGGCCTCGTAGATCTTGAGATCGAAATAGGCGTCGCGCAGCGCCCGACGCTCGTAATATTTCACCCGCCCGGGAAAGCTGTCGGACTTGTCGAGATTGTCGGCGCGGCCGGCGGCGGCGATCAACTCGGTCTCGATCAGGTATTGGAGCAGCACCTTCCTCTTGTCCTCGGCCGAGAAGTTGGCAAGGCGCGGACCGAGGTCCGAGGCGGCAAAATCGAGATCGGACTGCTTGATCTCGACGCCATTGACGCGGGCGACGACGGGATCGTCGGCGGCGGCGGGCGAGAGGGCAAGACAGACGAAGGCTGCTGCCATGAGCAGCGTGACTGACCGCGTTTGCACGAGAATGATCCTTTTGTTCGGCTCGTCCCAGGCAGGCTCAGAGTGCCGAGCAGGCGAGCGGTTGGGTTCGTTTCCCCAGGGCCCGCGTTTTAGACCCGGGGAGCCCCGGTTGCCAAGGGGCTCGGGCCCATCGCCGGCCGCTTACGGGCCTGTTCCGGCCGGCTAAAGTCATAATACCGGGGAAGCCCCCGTGAGCGCTCCGTCCAGCCGCCTGAGACATATTATTGTGCGGGACGTTTCGGCCATGTCATCCAACTGTCATGTGCCGCCACTTAGGATGAAATCATGAGCCACAAACGCCCTCTGAACGTCCTCTTCCTCTGCACCGGCAATTCGGCGCGCTCGATCATGGCCGAGGCCATTCTCAACCGCCTGGGGGCGAACAAGTTTCGCGCCTTCAGCGCCGGAAGCCACCCCATGGGCAAGGTCAATCCCTTGGCGCTCAATCTCTTGCGCAAAATGAATTACGACGTCGCGAAGCTTCGCTCGAAATCTTGGGACGAGTTTACGACGACGTCGGCGCCCAAATTCGATTTCGTCTTTACCGTGTGCGACGACGCGGCCGCCGAGGCCTGCCCGGTCTGGCCCGGCCAGCCCATGACGGCCCATTGGGGCTTGCCCGATCCCGCCAAGGCCACGGGCACGGAGGCGGAGCGGGCGTTTGCCTTCGACGATTGCTATCGCATGCTCAACCAGCGGATCGGCATTTTCGTCAACTTGCCGCTCGAGTCTCTGAGCAAGCTTTCGCTGCAAAAGGAACTCGACGCGATCGGCGGCATGAGCCGCAAGGCGCCGTCGGAAGAGGCCGTCTAGCGACAGAAAGCCAATTCCCCTCTCCCCTTGAGGGAGAGGGCTTGCCGCCCGGCACGCGAAGCGTGGCGAATGGCGGGAAGGGTGAGGGGGATAATTGCCCTTTTTCTGACGCGGGCTTTGCCCGCTTACCCCTCACCACGCGCCAAAAGGCGCGTGTGCTCTCCCCCAAGGGGAGAGCGGCAGAGCGCCGGGCCGCCGCGTTGACAATGGTAGGCCGCCCACTTATGTCTCACCCACATTAACCCCCCGGAATTTTCTTGCGCTTCAGCAAGGCCTTGGTGGGATCGGCCACTTCAAACCGCCTGCGCTTCTTGAGGTTCTGACAACTCATGCTGTCCTTCGGCGCCCTCGCCAGCAAGGTCTTCGGGTCCGCGAACGACCGGAAGCTCAAGAAATACGGCCCGCTCGTGGCCCAGATCAACGCGCTCGAGGCCGAGACGGAAGCGCTTTCGGACGAGGCCTTGCGGGCGCGAACCGACGAATTCCGCGCCCGTTTGCGCGACGGCGCCAATCTCGATGATTTGCTCCCCGAAGCCTTCGCCACGGTTCGCGAGGCAGCCAGGCGCACGCTCGGCCAGCGTCATTTCGACGTGCAGCTCATCGGCGGCATGGTGCTGCATGAGGGCCGCATCGCCGAGATGAAGACCGGCGAAGGCAAGACGCTGGTGGCGACACTGCCGGTCTATCTCAACGCGCTTGCGGGCCGCGGCGTGCACGTCGTCACGGTCAACGACTACCTCGCCCGGCGCGACGCCGCCTGGATGGGCGCCATCTACAAATTCCTGGGGCTCACCGTCGGCTGCATCGTGCACGAACTCAGTGATCCGCAGCGCCGCGATCAATATGCCTGCGACGTCACCTACGGCACCAATAACGAGTTCGGCTTCGACTATCTCCGCGACAACATGAAATACGCGGCGGGCGAGATGGTGCAGCGCGGCCACGTCTTCGCCATCGTCGATGAGGTGGATTCGATCCTGATCGACGAGGCGCGCACGCCGCTCATCATCTCCGGTCCGCTCGACGACCGATCCGAACTCTACAACACCATCGACACGTTCATTCCGAAGCTCGAGACGGGCGATTTCGAGCTCGACGAGAAGACCCGCTCCGTGACCTTGACCGAGGCCGGCAATGAGCGGGTCGAGCGCATGCTGAGCGAGGCCGGACTGCTCAAGGGCGAATCGCTCTACGACATCGACAACGTGACCGTGGTTCATCACGTCCAGCAGGCGCTCCGCGCCCATACGCTGTTCCAGCGCGACCGCGACTACATCGTCAAGAACGACGATGTCGTCATCATCGACGAGTTCACCGGGCGCATGATGCAGGGGCGGCGCTACTCCGAGGGCTTGCACCAGGCGCTCGAAGCCAAGGAGCATGTGTCGATCCAGCCCGAGAACCAGACCTTCGCCACCATCACCTTCCAGAATTACTTCCGGCTTTACGAAAAGCTTGGCGGCATGACCGGCACGGCGGCGACGGAAGCCGACGAGTTCATGGAGACCTACGGTCTCGACGTGGTCGAGGTCCCGACCAATGTGACGATGATCCGCGACGACGAGGACGACGAGGTCTATCGCACCGCCCAGGAGAAGTACCGGGCGATCATCAAGCTGATCAAGGACGCGCGCCAACGCGGCCAGCCCATGCTGGTCGGCACCGTGTCCATCGAGAAGTCGGAGATCCTCTCCGGCATGCTCAAGAAGGAGAACGTGCCGCACCAGGTGCTGAACGCCCGCTACCACGAGCAGGAAGCGCATATCATCGCGCAAGCCGGGGTTCCCGGCGCGATCACTATCGCCACCAACATGGCCGGGCGCGGCACCGACATTCAGCTCGGCGGCAATCCCGACATGCTGCTCGAGGACTGGGTCGCCGAGGAGAAGAAAAAGGGCGCGGAGCCTGACGCCGGCGCCATCGCCAAGAAGCGCGCCGAGATCATGGCCTCGGTGGCCAAGAAAAAGAAGGAGGCGCTCGACGCCGGCGGCCTCTACGTGGTCGGCACCGAGCGTCACGAGAGCCGCCGCATCGACAACCAGCTCCGGGGCCGCTCGGGGCGTCAGGGCGATCCCGGCCGTTCCCGCTTCTTCCTCTCGCTCGAGGACGATCTGATGCGGATTTTCGGCTCCGAGCGCATGGACGGCATGCTCAAGGCGCTGGGGCTGAAAGAGGACGAGGCGATCGTCCATCCCTGGATCAACAAGGCGCTGGAGAAGGCGCAAGCGAAGGTCGAAGCGCGCAACTTCGACATCCGCAAGAACCTGCTCAAATTCGACAACGTGATGAACGATCAGCGCAAGGCGATCTTCGAGCAGCGCCGCGAGCTCCTGGGCGACGCCGACCTGAACGAGACCGTGACCGAGATGCGCCATCAAGTCGTTGACGATCTGATCGCGGCGCATATCCCCGAGAAATCCTATCCCGAACAGTGGGACATCGCCGGCCTCGGCGAAGCGGTCAAGGGCGTCTTCGATCTC
>JBFWTF010000137.1:0-7012 GCA_050247995.1 Methyloceanibacter sp.
CATCCGTCACGAGCTCGAAGACATCCCCGAGGACATCTGGCGCTTCGTGTGCGAGCGCGGCTTTCTCGGCATGCTCATCTCCAAGGAGCATGGCGGGCTGGGCTTCTCGCCCCAGGCCCAATCGCTCGTCCTCGGCAAGATCGGCTCGCGCAGCGCCGGCGGCGTCACCATCGTCATGGTTCCGAATTCGCTCGGTCCCGGCGAGCTGATCGAGAAATACGGGACCGAGGAACAGAAGCACCATTACCTGCCGCGCCTCGCCCGCGGCGAGGAGATCCCGTGCTTTGCCCTGACCGGACCCTTCTCCGGCTCCGACGCCGTCGCCATGCGCGACATCGGCACCGTCGCGCGCGGGAAGCACGAGGGGCGGGACACGCTCGGCGTCAAGCTCACCTGGGACAAGCGCTACATCACGCTCGCGCCGAACGCGACGCTGCTCGGCCTTGCGTTCCGCCTGTTCGATCCCGACAACCATCTCGGCCGCGGCGAGGATGTCGGCATCACGCTCGCTCTGATCCCGACGAGCCATCCCGGCGTCGAGATCGGACGGCGGCACGTTCCGGCCGGCACCGGCTTCCCCAACGGACCGACGCGCGGCAACGACGTGTTCGTGCCGATCGATTGGATCATCGGCGGCAAGGAGCGCGCCGGGCAGGGCTGGCGCATGCTGATGAACTGCCTCGCCGCGGGCCGCTCCATCTCGCTGCCCGCGACCAGCGCCGCCGCCGCCAAGGGCCTGCTCCGCACCAGCACCGCCTATGCCCGCATCCGCAAGCAGTTCGGCCTGCCGATCGGCTTCATGGAAGGCGTCGAGGAGCCGCTCGCCCGCATGGTCGAGGCGGCCTACGCGCTCGAAGCCGCGCGCGCCGTCACCGCCGCGATGGTCTCGGCGGGCGAGAAACCGGCGGTGATCTCGGCGCTGCTCAAATACGTTTCGACCGAGCGCATGCGCCAGAGCGTCAACGATGCGCTCGATATCCACGGCGGCAGGGGCATCTGCGACGGGCCGAGCAACTATCTTCAGGGCGCCTATCAGATGGCGCCGGTGACGATCACGGTGGAAGGCGCCAATATCCTCACGCGCACGCTGATCGCCTTCGCGCAAGGCGCGGTCCGCAGTCACCCTTATCTCTTCGCGGAGATCGAGGCGTTGCAGGACGAGGATGGCAAGCGCGGCGCCGAGCGCTTCGCCCGCGTCTTCGAGGACCACGTCGCCTTCACCGTCTCGAACGCCGCCGGCGCGCTATTCCACAATCTCACTTTCGGCTTCTTCGCCGCGGCGCCGCCGAATGCGGGCGACACCAAGGTGTGGTGGCGCGAGCTCGCCCGCGCGTCGCGCTCCTTCGCGCTGGTCGCTGACGCGACCGTGGCGCTTCTCGGCGGCGGGCTGAAGGTCAAGCAGAAGATCACCGGCCGCATGGCCGACGCGCTCGCCGAGCTCTATCTGCTTTCTTCCGTTCTCAAGCGCTACGACGACGACGGCCGTCCCAAGGAGGACCTCAAGATCGTGGAATTTTGCGCCCGGAACTGCCTCTACCGCTTCGACCAGGCGCTCATCGGCGTGTTGCGCAATTTCCCGGTCAGGTGGGCGGTCTGGGCGCTGACGCCGCTCGTGTTCCCCTTGGGCGCGCGGCGGCGGCCGGCGAGCGATGCGGCGGGAAAGACGATCGTGCGCGCCGCGCTCGAGCCTGGCGCCTTCCGCGACCGTCTCACCCGCGACATTTACATCACCGACGATCCGCGCGACCGGACCGGGCTCCTCGACTACACGCTCGCCAAGGCTGTCGCGTGCGAGGAAGCCGAAAAGAAGCTCGAGCGCGCCATCCGCAAGGGCGAGGTCAGACGCTTCCACGGCCACGACTGGCTTGCCGAGGCGCAAGGCAAAGGCGTGCTGAGCGAGAGCGAAGCGCGGTCGCTCGCCGAGCTTCGCGATCTCGTCGCCCGCGTGATCGCCGTTGACGATTTCGCCGCAAGCGAGCTCGCGCGCGGCCGGTCGCCCGCGGAGACGCCGGAAGAGAGCGCCGCGAGACCCAAGCACATAGCCGCCGAGTAAAGCCCCTCATGCCGACAACGCTTCCCGATTTGCAGGACTGGCGGTTCACCGTCGATTTCGAAGGCATCGCCTGGGCGGTCATGGACCGGAAAGGCGAGAGCATGAACTCGCTCGGGCGCCGTCCGACGGAGGAGCTCGGCGAAATCGTCGCTGCCGTCGAAGAGGGGGCCGCGTCGGGCGAGGTGAAGGGGCTCGTGCTGATCAGCGCCAAGGAGAGCAGCTTTATCGCCGGCGCCGATATCAGGGAATTCGAGGGCTTCGACACCGAGGAAAAAATTCAAGACGTCGTGCGGCAGACGCTCGAGCTGTTGAACCGGATCGACCGCCTTCCCGTGACGGTGGTCGCCGCCATTCACGGCTATTGCCTCGGCGGCGGGCTGGAGCTCGCGCTCGCTTGCGATTGGCGCATCGCCGACCGCGAGGAGGGGACCCGGCTTGGCTTCCCCGAGGTGAAGCTCGGCATCTTCCCCGGGCTGAACGGCACGGTGCGGGCGATCGAGGCGGCCGGTCCCCTCGATGCCATGACCGCCATGCTCACCGGGCGCATGCTGCGCCCTGCTGCCGCGAGAGCGATGGGTCTCGTCGATCAGCTCGTGCCGACAAGGCACAATCTCCGCTGGGCCGCGCGCAAGGCGGTGCTGCAAAAGCGCAAATCGCCGGGCGCCCCGTGGTGGAAGCGGGCCATGCTCAAGCAGCCGGTGCGCGGGCTCCTCGCCAAGCGGATGCGGGCCGAGACCGCCGCCAAGGTCCGCGAGGAGCACTATCCGGCGCCGTTCCGCCTCATCGACCTGTTCGAGCGCTACGGTGACGACCCGGTTCGCATGCGCATGGCCGAGACCGAGATGTTCACGCCGCTGATGGCGAGCGAGACCTCGCGCAACCTGCGCCGCGTGTTCAAGCTGTCGGAGATGTTGAAGGACGAGGCGCCCAAGACCGGCTTCAAGCCGCTTCGCGTGCATGTCATCGGCGCCGGCACGATGGGCGGCGACATCGCCGCCTGGTGCGCGGTTCAGGGCATGCAGGCGAGCCTCCAGGACCTCGACGAAGCGCAGATCGCCAAGGCGCTGGCCCGCGCCAAGGGCCTGTTCAAGCGGCATTTCCGCTCGCCCCTCGATGTCGAAACGGCGGTCGCGCGCCTCATCGCCGATCCCTCCGGCAAGCACATGAAGCGCGCCGATGTCGTCATCGAGGCGATCGTGGAGAAGCTCGAGGCCAAGCAGAATCTGTTTCAGAAGCTCGAGCGCGACGCCAAGCCCGATGCCGTGCTCGCCACCAACACCTCCTCGCTCAAGCTCGAGGACATCGCCAAGCCGCTGTCCGATCCGGGGCGCCTCGTCGGATTGCATTTCTTCAATCCCGTGGCGCAGCTTCCGCTGGTCGAGGTCGTGCGCGGCGAGGGCACGCGCGAGGAGGAGGTGCGCAAGGCCTGCGCCTTCGTCGCCGCCATCAACAAGCTGCCGCTGATCGTGAAGAGCTGCCCCGGCTTTCTCGTCAACCGCGCCCTCGCGCCTTATCTGATGGAGGCGGTGCGCCGCTATCAGCTCGGCGAGCCGCGCGAGAAGATCGATGCGGCCGCCGTCAAGTTCGGCATGCCGATGGGGCCGCTCGAGCTGATGGACATGGTCGGGCTCGACATTGCCCATCATGTCGGCGAGGAGCTCGATCTTGCGCCCCAAGGCGACAACGTGCTCGCAGGCCTGGTCCAGCAGGGCAAGCTCGGAAAGAAGACCGGCGAGGGGTTCTATCGCTGGGAAGAGGGCGAGCCCAAGCGCGAGCCGGTCACCTACGATCGGGCGGAACTGGAGCGCCTCGGCCGCGAGCTGGTGCAGCCGATGCTCGACGAGGCCGAGCGCGCGCTTGCCGACGGCGTGGTGGCAAGCGCCGATCACGTCGATGCCGGCATGATCTTCGGCACGGGCTTTGCCCCCTTCCGCGGCGGCCCGCTCCACTACCGGCGCAAGGAAAGGGCCGCGGCCACCGCTGCCGCCGCTTAGGTCAGGAACCGAGAGGGACGAGATGGCTGAGGCGACTATGCGGCGCGTTGCGGTGTTGGGGGGATCGCGCATTCCCTTCTGCCGGTCGCACACGGCCTATGCCGAGCTCACCAATCTCGACATGCTGATCGCCGCGCTCGGCGGTCTCGTCGAGCGCTTCTCGCTCCACGGCGCCCATATCGACGAGGTGGTCGGCGGCGCCGTCGTCACCCACGCCAAGGACTGGAACCTCGCCCGCGAGGCGGTGATCGGCAGCGCGCTCGCGCCGACGACGCCAGGCATCACCATGATGCAGGCCTGCGGCACGAGCTTGCAGGGCGCGCTCGGCCTCGCCGCCAAGATCGCCACCGGGCAGATCGAATCGGGCATCGCCTTCGGCTCCGACACGACGAGCGACGCGCCGATCGTGTTTCAGCGCAAATTCGCCCGGCGCCTGGTGGCCTCGTCGCGGGCCCGCGGCTTCGGCCCTAAGGCCGCGACCTTCAGGGGCTTCGCCCCGGGCGAGATCATGCCCCAGCCGCCCTCGACATCGGAGCCCCGCACCGGCTTGAGCATGGGCGAGCATTGCGAGCTGATGGCCAAGGAATGGGGCATCGGCCGCGAGGCGCAGGACCTCCTCGCCTATGAGAGCCACAGGAAGGCGGCGGCCGCCTATGACGAGGGCTTCATGGACGACCTCGTGCAGCCCTTTGCCGGCGTGTTCCGGGACAACAATATCCGCGAGGACATCTCGCTCGAGAAAATGGCCGAGCTGAAGCCCGTTTTCGACCGCTCGGGGGCCGGAACCATCACCGCGGCCAATTCCAGCCCCCTCACGGACGGCGCGGCTGCGGTCCTTCTCGCCTCGGAAGAATGGGCGGAAAAGCGCGGAATTCCGGTCCAGGCCTATCTCGGTCCGGGCCGCACTTCCGCCGTAGATTTTGTCCAAGGTGAAGGACTTCTGATGGCGCCGACGGTTGCGGTGAGCGAGCTCCTCGAGCAGACCGGCCTTGCGCTACAGGACTTTGATTATTATGAGATTCATGAAGCCTTTGCGGCGCAAGTGCTGGCGACATTGAGGGCATGGGAATCGGAAGACTATTGCCGCCGCCGTTTGGGACGGAGCCAAGCCCTGGGGCCGATCAACCGGGCCAAGCTCAACGTCAAGGGCTCATCAATAGCTTTCGGTCATCCTTTTGCGGCCACGGGCGCGCGAATCATCGCGGTCTTGGCCAAGCTTGTGCACGATGAGGGTGCCGGGAGAGGTTTGATATCGATCTGCACGGCGGGCGGCATGGGTGTCGCCGCCATCGTCGAGGGCAAGGGAAGTTGAGCTGACGCAAGGCCGCAGGTGCGGCCGAATGGGACAATGAGCGCGATCAACGCGCCATAGGGCGAAGAACAGTAGGCCTCGCAGGGTTCGGCAAGGACAGGGGGAAAACGGCTTAACGGAGTTTGCCATGGCGGGAGTGACGCCAATGGCGCGAGGATTTCGGAGGTCCTTTATGAGGCATCAATGCGCTGCGGTACTGGGGATTTTGGCCGCCGCCCTGCTTGCGCCCGCAAGCCAGTCCCACGCCGCCTCGGCCGATCCCACCGGCTATTGGATGAAGCCGGATGCCGAGCGCGAATCCAAGATCCAGGTCTTCAAGTGCGGTAGCAAGAAGACCAATCTCTGCGCCAAGATCGCCTGGCTCAAGCAGCCGAACGACAGCAAGGGAAAGCCCCTGCACGACGTGCGCAACGAGAATCCTTCGATGCGCGGTCGGCAGATTGTCGGGCTGCCGCTTTTCATGGATCTCGTCCCGAGCGCGCCCTCGACCTGGACCGGAAAAATCTACAATCCCGAGGACGGCCATACCTACAGCGCCACGCTGACGGTCGTTTCGCGCAAACAGATCCTGCTCAAGGGCTGCAAGGCATGGCTGCTCTGCGGCGAGCGGATGTGGTACCGCACGACACCGCCTGAGGCGGTCGTACCGGCCGAGCCGCCTGCGGAAGGAACGCGGCAGATCGAGGCGTCGGTGACGCCATCGGCGCCGGCGGCTTCCAACAAGGATGAAGCTGTCGCCAACGCCTCGGCCGCACAGGCAAAAGAGATGCAGGCGATGACGGCGCCTGAAATGCGCCCCGCCCCGCCGCGGGCGGAAGCGGCCGAGGTGGTCCCGGTCTCCGTGACCGCGCCCGCCGCGCCTGTCGCCCACCAGATGGCCTCGCCCGTCGAGCCTCCCGCCGACGTCGATGCCGGAAACGGCTACGGCTTTCTCGCCGTGTCGTCCGATCCCGGCGCAAGTGCGCCGCAATCGGGCGAGGACGTCTCGAGCATGATGCTGATGGCAAAGCCGATCGCGGCCGAAACGGCCGCGACCTCGACCGCTCGGCCGGTTGCCAAGACGACCGCTGCTCCGCCTCCGGCGCCCGCGCCGCTGCCCAAGCCCAAGGCGCTACCGAAGCCGCCGGTGGCGACCGCCGCGGCCAAGCCCGCCGTTTCTCCGGCCCCCAAGCCCGTCACGACGGCGGCGGCGAAGCCCGCACCCACGCCCGGGACGGAAAGCGAGCCTGTCGATCAGGCCGCCGCAACGCCGCCGGACGGCGAGATGGTCGAGGGCGACGGCACCAATGCCGAGACCGCCGATGCAACCCCCGTCGAGCAGATTCCCTTGACGCGGAGAGAGCGGCGCTTGTTGCGCAAGCAGCAGCGCGATCTCGATAAGGCGCAGCAAGACCCGGAGCTGCCCTGGCTGCGCTAGAGCGGCGGGGCGAGACCCCGAGGCCTGCACCTGCAAATTAGCGCGATTGGCGCCGCGCCTCTGCGCGCAGCTCCTTCTTCGACAGCTTGCCGATCATGGTCTTGGGCAGTTCCTCGCGGAATTCGATTTCGGCCGGAAGCTCGAGCTTGGAGAGCTTCTCGCTCAGGAAGGCCTGAAGCTCGGCCGCCGTTGCCGTCATGCCTTCCTTCAGCTTGACGTAGGCCTTGGGCGCTTCG
>JBFWTF010000138.1:0-6989 GCA_050247995.1 Methyloceanibacter sp.
ATCGCTTCCGCTCCCGCCAAGCGGAGATGACGTGGCGCACAGCCCGTTTTCTGTTACATGGGTGCCCACGCTCGCGCGCCCCCAAAGCCGCAATGCGCGAGGCGCGAAAACGACTCACTCGCTTAGGGAGCATTTTGCCTTGTCACCCCCGCGAGAGACAACAGCACGGGCGAAAGAAACGGGCCCTCGCGGCTTCGACTTCGGCCGCGCCGCGGAGCTTCTGACCGATGCCGCCGCGCGGGCCGGCGCGGCCATCATGCGCCACTATCGCGGGGAGATGGCGGTCGAGTTCAAAGACGATTCAAGCCCCGTCACCCGCGCCGACCGCGACTCCGAGGCGATCATTCTCGCCGCGCTCGCCCGCCTCGCCCCCGATGTGACGGTCGTCTCGGAGGAGCAGCACCAGGCCTTGCACGCCCTCCCCCGCCGCTTCTTCCTCGTCGATCCCCTCGACGGCACCAAGGAGTTCATCGGCAAGCGGAGCGACTTCACCGTCAATATTGCCTTGGTCGAGAACGGACGCCCCATCTTCGGTCTCGTCTATGCGCCCGCGCGCGCGCTTCTCGCCGTCACGATCGCGCCCGGCAAGGCCGTCATGGCAGATCTGCCGCCTGACGAAGCGGGCGCCGACCTCGCCCGTCTCGCCCAAACGCCGCTCGCCGCGCGCCCCGTTCCCGCGCGCGGCCTGACCGCCCTCGTCAGCCACTCCCACCTCGACCCCGAGACCGAGGCCTTCCTCGGAAAGCTCGATATCGGCGCACGTTCGGGCGTCGGCTCTTCGGTCAAGTTCCTCGCGATCGCGCGCGGCGAGGCCGACGTCTATCCGCGCTTCGGCCCCACCATGGAATGGGACAGTGCGGCGGGGCAGGCCGTGCTCGAGGCGGCCGGCGGGAGCGTCGTCGGCGCCGATGGCGAGCCTCTCCGCTACGGCAAGACAGCACTAGCCTTGCGCAACCCAAGCTTTGTCGCCTGGGGCAAGAAAGGCGCCTGAGCCGGCCGCTTTCCCGCCGTCTTAACCGCCCGGCAACCAAGCAGGCGCTTTGATAACGGTCTAGACGCTTAAAGCGGTCAGACGCTCAAGCGCCGCGACCGGGGGGAAGTGCCATGAGTCTCAGAGTTTTCGCCTGCGCCGCGTCCGCCGCGCTCTTGTCGCTGCTCGCCCCGGCGGCGGCTCAGGATCGCGGTGAAACCGAGCCAGCCATTCGCCTAGCCCAGGACGAGGGTCCGATGGTGATCACCCCGCGCCCCTATTCCGGCGATCCGGGGTCATATCCGCAAGGCTCCTACGCGCCGCCCCAGAGCAATTCCTACTCCCCCCAGGCCAATTATGACGGCGCCGCCCCGCCTCCCCCTGCAAACGGCGCCTCCACCGACGGGGACACCTTCTCGGCGGAAGAAATCATGACCACCGGCCACCGCTTCTTCGGCCGCGTGTCGATGGAGTTCGCCCAAGTCGTCGAACATGCCTACCGCCGCAGCGGCCGTCCCAACGGCTATATCCTCGGCGAGGAGGCGGGCGGCGCCTTTGTCGCGGGGCTCCGCTATGGCGAGGGCACCCTCTACACCAAGGATGCCGGCAATCATAAGGTCTATTGGCAGGGTCCCTCCTTGGGCTACGATTTCGGGGCCGAGGGCTCCAAGACCATGGTGCTCGTCTATCACCTCCAGAGCCCGGGGGAG
Source organism: Methyloceanibacter sp. (assembly GCA_050247995.1). Lineage (GTDB taxonomy): Bacteria > Pseudomonadota > Alphaproteobacteria > Rhizobiales > Methyloligellaceae > Methyloceanibacter. The sequence continues at coordinate 1,681 of JBFWTF010000138.1, forward strand.
ATCTACGCGACCTATCCCGGCCTCGGCGGCTCGGCCTATTTTATCGGGGGTGTCGGCATCACCTTCCTCGCCCGCGATCACGTCACGCTGGCGCCGATCCGCTCAGGTGTCGGCTTGAGGCTGGGGGCCAATGTCGGCTATTTGAAATATACGCGTGAGCCCACCTGGAATCCGTTCTAGTTTGGGGGTAAGGAAGCCTGGCGGAGGCCCCTTTTCTGCGGTTCGCGCCGAATTGACGCCAATTTTCCGCGCAATTCTGCCAAGCACGGCACGGCTTGGTGACGCGCGCATGCCGCGCCGGACCTGGGAGCGCTGGTTGCAATGATCGACGCATTGCTCTTTGGGGCGCTGGGTTTCCTCTTGGGATGCCTGCTCGCGCTTGCGCTCGCCTCGCCCCTGTGGAACCGCGCCGTGAAGCTCACCACGCGCCGGCTCGAGGCGACCATGCCGATGACCCTGAACGACATTCAGGCCGACAAGGACCAGCTTCGCGCCGAGTTCGCCATCGAGCTGCGGAAAGTCGAGGTCGCGCTCGACAAGGCGAGGGAAAAGGCCGCGCGCGAGCTGATCGAGGCCAATAAGCGCCGCGCCGAGCTCACCGCCCTCACCACCGACCTCAGCGCCACGCAGGCGAAATTGCAGGAAAACGAGAACGCGAACCGGGTGCTCCAGCAGACCATCAAGCGCCGCCTGCCCGATCTCGATGGCCGGCTCAAGGCCGCCAAGAAAGCCCTTGCCGAGCTCGAAACGGTCAATGCCGAGCTGCGCACCACGATTGCCTCCCAGTCGGACGCGCTCAAGACGGCGCGCACCACCCTGCACAATCAGCGCGCCGACATCGATCGCCTGCGCGCGGCGCTGGAAAGCGGCGGCGGCGGCGCCATCCGCGGTCTGGGCAAGCCCGACGCGCGCACGCTCGCCGAGAGCCAGCGCCTGAGCGCCGAGCTGTCGAAGGCCCAAGAGGAACTCCAGCGCGCCCGCACCAGCGCCGAGGAGAACAGCCTCCTCCGCCGCGAACTGGGCCGCCTCTCCTCGCAGATCCTCGCCGTCGCCAGAGCGCAAGGCATGGCCCCCTCCGCCCCGCAGACCTTCGTCGAAGTCGCCGAGGTCTACATCGAGCGGGAGGCGGCGGCCGAGCCGCAGGAAGAGGTGCAAGCCGAGGCGCCGCAGGACGAGCAACCGTGGCCGTATGAGCATGCCCAGAATGGCAACGGCGCCGAGCACGCTGCCGAAGCTGACGATGCCGGCGACGGCGTCGATGCGGTCGCGGCCAGGATGGCGGCCCCCGACCTCGCTCCGGCCGAAGACGAGATCGAGGACGACGCCGATGACGAGAGCGCCCGCGAGGAGCCGAAGAGCTTCGCGCGCAGATTCGTCGCGCGGCGCGAGGCGCGCCGCGCCCGCAAGGCCGGTGGCACGAGCCTCCGCGACCGCTTGCGCGGCCTGACCGCCGAGCGGCCCGAGACGTAAGCCCGCTCGCACATCCCTTAGGTGTGAAGAAAAGCCCGCGCGCGGTCTTCCAGCCTGAGCGCGGTCAGCCGGTCGCTGAACACGGCCCCGGTGTCGATGCCGATCCGGTTCGGCCTGACGACCGGGAGCGGCGCCGGCGTATGCCCGTGCACCACGACCTTGCCGAACGAGCCGGCGTGATCGAGAAACGGACGACGGATCCACACGAGATCGTCTTCGGATTGCCCCGCGAGAGGCACGCCGGGTCTCACGCCGGCATGGACGAAGAGATAATCGCCGATCGTGACGCTGAGCTTCAGGGTCCTGAAGAAGCGAAGATGGGTCTCGGGCAACGCCGCCGCGAAGGCCTCGCGCCAGGCCTCGGGAGCCGCGCGCGCCGCAGCGAGCGCCTCGGTATCGACGCCATAAGACTCCATCGTCTCCTGGCCGCCGTTCATGAGCCAATGACCGAGATGAAGCGGATCGTCGAGGAAATCGAGCAGGATCGCCTCGTGATTGCCCTTGAGGAAATGCGCATCGAAGCCCGGGAAGGCGCGGGCGATCAAGTCGGCGACGACGCCGCTGCTGTCCGGCCCGCGATCGATATAGTCGCCGAGGAAGACAAGCGTGCGCCGCGTCGCGTGCGCGCGCGACTGCGCATCGTCCTCGATCAGCTGAAGCAGATCGCGCAACAAGTCGAGCCGCCCGTGAATGTCGCCGACGGCGTAAAGGAGCTGGCCCTTCGGCAGCTCCGGATGGTCCAAGTCTGACGGCACCGGGACTGACATCGCTGCCGCCACTCTAGTCCAAACCGGGGCGGCACGAGTGCAATTTAACGTATGGTCACGCTTCGGCCTCACGCGCCCGCTGGCGCGTTCAGGATCTCGCGATAGACCTTGGCCGAAAGGCCGAACACCGTCTTCACGCAACCGTCCCTCAGGCCGATGAAGAGGACCATCTGCCCGTCGCGAAGCTGGTCGTCCTCGGTGATGACGTAGAGCTTGTGGACATTGAGCGGCGGGAACCCCTTGAGCAGCGTGGCGCGCTCCTCGAAGGCATGGAGGCTGTCCGCCTCGAACGCGTCGTACTTGGCGTGGACCTGCGTGATCGCGGAGAGAATTTCGCTCTCCGGCTTGCATGCCACGGGGGTGAATGCCGGCCCCTCGCCTTTGTAATAAGTCGTGCCGTAGGACTGCACGACCGGATCGAGCTTGCGCGAATAGGCTTGGAGCGCGGCGAGGCCGATCAGCACGCCGGCAAGCGCAAGGCCTGCGCCAACTCTTGGCGAAACAGGCATGTCATAAAACTCCGCCCTAAACCGACTCCGTGCCGGCTAGATCACAGAATCCGTCTCGCAGATGACGGTATCTCTGTGGCCGCACTCAGGCAGCTTATAACCAATGACGGTCCCTGTCCTCATATCCACGATGGGCGTCGGGCAGCCGATGCGCCACACCCGCCAGGGCGTGTTGTGGTGACTCTGGTCCCAGTCGACGGCAAGGCGAATGCCCGCGCGCGCGCATTGCGAGGCGAGCGCGAAATTGGCATTGAGCGGCGGAACCGGGTCGTGATCGGGGCCGAGCTGCACGGCTTCGGCGGGATCGAAGAGCTGGATCTCGTGCCGCCGGCACACCATCATCGAGTGCTCGATCGCCCACGTGCGGTTCTCATAGTGGGTGAAGGCGGCATTTTGGTCCGGTGGACCGGCAATGACCGTCTTGCAGGCGATGACCACGAGAATTGTCGGGATATGGACCGCCATGGCTAGGCCCTCCCGTCAATCGTGCTGCTGGACTGGCTGGGCGGAGCCGTTGGCGGCTGCCTCTTGGCGGTGATGGAATCCACCGCGCCGGCGAGGGTGTTGAGCATCGTTAGGGCCTCCTGGTGGAGTTGATCGGTAAGCACCGCTTACTTCTCCGGCCCTTCCTTAGGACCGGACGCTTGCCCTTGACGCATCCTCCATGTTGCAACGCGAATTAAATCGCTGATTGGTAAGCTCTGAAACGCCAAAAAACGGCCAATTTCTAATCGCTACCCAGTTCTAATATCGAGACTTTTACGCCATTTCGGTTCATTTCGCAATTGCAATATTGCACTGCAATATCCGAATCGAAGCTTCGTATACGGTATGCCTAACTCTTCGCTTCCGATAGAGCGTCGCGGCCACACTGTCACAATATTCACCAAGGCGTTCGCCAACGCCTCGCTTCGTCAGCGGCGGCCGCGTGAGCCGGCACGAATGCTCGCGCAACGTCCCCCTCCGTCGATAAGGGTCTTATTTTTCAGCGGATTTTGCCGTCGCCGGCGGAATACCACCCCTATGCCTCCCGCCCCCAGCCGTCTAAAATTCGGCCGGGAAGGCACGAGTGGCGGTGCGTGAGGGTAAAGCTATGCGGAGTTTTGCGGGGCACGCAGCAAACGCGAATCACACGGGCCTCCGCATTCTTGCCGCAAGCGAACGCAATCTGCGCGCTGATTGCCAAGGCGCGATGCGTGCGGGTTCGGCTCTGCCATGTTGAGAGACATCAGCACCAGACGAAAACTTCTCATTCTTTGCACCGCATTCGCCGTCGCGATTGCCGTGGCGATCTATATCTCCGTTGCCGAAAAGCAGATCGCTATCGATTTCGCCACGAAGGAACTCGGCGGCGTCCATCACATCCAACAGTTCGAGGAAGTTTATTCGGCGCTCCTGCCCGATCCCCGCAAACATTCCGCGCCTTCGAAATTTCTCGAAGCGGCAACCAACGCCCGCGCCGACCCCAAAGCCTCGCAGGATCTGCTGCGCACCGCGGCCCTCGAAGAATCTTTGGCGCGGATGCTGCAAAGACTATGGTCGGGCAAGGTCGAGGGCGCCGCCGAGCGGCGGCTCGTCGCCGAAACGCTGGGCAAGACGCAGGAACTGATCGCGCGGATCGGCGACGAGAGCAATCTCGCGCTCGATCCCGAGCTCGACAGCTACTACCTGCAAGACATCTTGGTGCGGCAGACGCCGAAGCTGCTCAGTCAGCTTGGCGACGTGTGGAGCCTGGCGAATAACTCCGAGCCCGCGGCGACTCCAGGGGACGAGACGCGCCTCCTTACCCGCGCCGCGATCGCCCGATCGACGGCGGAGGAGCTTGCGCGAAGCTTGACCTCCGCTTATCGGGGCAACGAAACCGGCACATTGCGTCAGCGCAACGAGGCGATGATGGCGGTGATGCTGTCGAGCGTCACCGCCTATCTCGGCGCCGTGGACGAGAGCCTGGCGAAACCCGACTCGTTCGATCGCGCCTCGCTCGAGCCCTTGTGGAAGAGCGCCGTGGACGACGCGCTCGCGGCCTGGGGCAGCGGCCTGCCCGATCTCGCCGGACTTCTGAATCAGCGCATCGACGATCTGACGCGCAGGCTCTACTGGAGCCTTGTCATCATGGGGGGTCTCGCCGCGCTCAGCCTCCTGCTTGCCGTCATTATTCACCGGCAAATCGTGCATCCGCTCGCCCGGCTCGAAGAAGTGGCGAACCGCGTCAGACAGACCAAAGATTACAGCCATCGCGTCGACGATGAGGCCAAGGACGAGATCGGACACTTGGCCGGCGCCTTCAACGAAATGCTGGGCGAACTCGACCAGGCGCGCAGCCGCGAACTCGCCGACCGGGCCGAGCAAGCCGCGCGCCAACGCTTGAGCGTCCTGCTCAACGCCTCGCCGGCAGTCATCTACTGCCGTGAGGCCAGCGGCGATTATCAGCCGACCTTCGTCAGCGACAGCGTCACCAGGCTGTTCGTCTGCACGACAAGCGAATATCTCGACAATACCTACCTCTGGCGCGATCGAGTCCACCGCGACGACATCACGCGCATCAACACCTGGGTGGACCAGA
>JBFWTF010000139.1:0-6948 GCA_050247995.1 Methyloceanibacter sp.
TCCGCGCCGGGTTGCCGTCGAGCGTCGGCGAGGATCTGCTCAAGAACGCCGACTTTAATATCTATGTGCGCGACCGCAGTCCGTCGGTCAGGCTCGCCGGCCGCGCCTATGTGCTGCCGCGCAACGGCCAGCAGGGCATCCCGCTCATCACCGTCAATACCGACCGGGTCAAGACCACCATCTACCGGATCGGCGACCGCAGCCTGATCGACAACGTGCTCGGCTACGATTTCGAGCGCAATCTCTATCCCTACGATCTCGACGCGATCGCGGATGAGAGAGGCGAGAAGGTGTGGACCGGCGAGCTCAAGGTCGAGAAGGAGCTCAACCAGGAGATCACCACCGCCTTTCCGATCATGGAAGCGGTCCCCGAGCTTCGGCCCGGCGTGTATCTGCTCGCGGCGCAGCCCGGCGATGTCCCGGGCGACGATTACGGCCAGCGCACGACGCAGTGGTTCATCGTCTCCGATCTCGGGCTCACTTCGTTCTCGGGCACGGACGGCATCCACGCTTACGTCAATTCGCTGGCGACGACGGCGCCGCTCGCCGATGTCGAGCTCAAGCTCATTGCCCGCAACAACGACGTGCTCGCCGTGGCCAAGACCGACGCCGAAGGCGCGGTCGCCTTCGCGCCCGGGCTTGCGCGCGGCGAAGGCGGGCTCGCCCCCGCCCTGATCGTCGCCTCGGCTGACGGCGGGGACTACGCCTTCCTCAGCCTGAAGCAACCCTCCTTCGATCTCACCGATCGGGGCGTGGCCGGGCGCGATGCGCCGCAAGGGCTCGACGCCTTCGTGTTCACCGAGCGCGGCGTCTATCGCACCGGCGAGACGGTCTATGTGACGGCGCTCTTGCGCGACGCCGCCGGCATCGCCGTGCCCGGCGTGGACCTGACCATGGTGGTCGAGCGCCCCGACGGGGTCGAGTATCGCCGCACCGTCGTGCCGGACCAGGGCATCGGCGGCCGCTTCCTCGCCGTGCCGATCATCGCCTCGGCGCCGACCGGAACGTATCGTGTCGCCGTCTATGCCGATCCGAAAGGCGCATCCGTGGGCGACACGAGCTTCCTCGTCGAGGACTACGTGCCGGACCGGCTCGAATTCGATCTCACGACCGAGGCCAAGGCGATCTCGCCCGACACGCCGGTCGAAATCGCCCTCGACGGCCGCTTCCTCTACGGAGCGCCCGCGGCCGGACTTGGCATCGAAGGCGAGGTCACGATCGCCACGGCGGCGGAGCGGCCGGGCTATCCCGGCTATTCCTTCGGCCTCGATCCGTCACAGCCCGGCAATGAAGAGGACGAGGCCGGCAGCGAGAGCCTTCCGCTCGCCGACCTGCCCGAGACCGACGCAGACGGGAAGGCCAATTTCGAGGTCGCTCTCGGCAAGCTGCCCGCGGCGACCAAGCCGCGCGAAGCCACCATCGCGGTGCGGCTCGCCGAGCCCGGCGGACGGGCGATCGAGCGCAAGCTCACGCTTCCCGTGACGCCCGAAGCGCCGATGATCGGGGTGAAGCCGCTCTTCACCGGCCGGTCGCTCAACGACAACGACATCGCCAAATTCGACGTGGTCATGGTCGCGCCCGACGGCAAGGCGATGGCGGCGACCGGGCTCAAATGGCAACTGCTCAACGTCGAGTCCAAATATCAATGGTACCGCAGCAACGGCTATTGGAACTACGAGCCGATCAAGGTGACGCGCCGCGTCGCCGAGGGGACCCTCGACCTCACGGCAGGCGAGCCCGGCATGATTTCCGTTCCCGTGACCTGGGGACGCTACCGGCTCGAGGTCGCAAGCCCCGATCCGCTAGGACCGGAAACGACGATCGGTTTCGACTCGGGCTGGTACGCCGAAGCCTCGGCCGACACGCCCGACCTGCTCGAAATCGCGCTCGACAAGCCGGAATACAACCCCGGCGACACCATGACCGTGGCGGTGACGGCGCGGAGCGCCGGCAAGGTGACGCTGTCGGTGATCGGCGACCGGCTCATCACCCAGACCACGACCGACGTTGAGGCAGGTCTCGTCAAGCTGCCGCTCACGGTTGGCGAGGATTGGGGCACCGGCGCCTATGTGCTGGCGACGCTCCGGCGCCCGCTCGATGAGGCCGAGAAGCGTATGCCGGGCCGCGCCATCGGCGTGCAGTGGTTCAGCGTCGACAAGCAAGCGCATACGATCGGCGTCGCGCTCGACCTCCCAGAGAAGATCAGGCCCGAAACCGCGCTCACCGTGCCGGTCAAGCTCGCGGGGCTTGCGCCGGGCGAGGAGGCGCGCATCGCCGTCTCGGCCGTCGATGTCGGCATTCTCAACCTCACCAACTACAAGGCGCCCGCGCCCGACGCGTATTACCTCGGTCAGCGCAAGCTGTCGGCCGAGATCCGCGACCTCTACGGTCAGTTGATCGACGGCATGCAGGGCACGAAGGGCGCGATCAGAACCGGCGGCGATGGCGGCGCCGGCGCCCTGCAAGGGAGCCCGCCGACGCAGGCCCCGCTCGCCTTCTATTCCGGCATCGTCACGGCCGGTCCCGACGGCACGGCGGAAGTCAGCTTCGATATCCCGGCCTTCGCCGGCACGGTGCGGGTGATGGCGGTGGCGTGGAGCAAGGACCGGACCGGGCACGCGTCCGGCGACGTCATCGTGCGCGATCCGGTGGTCGTGACGGCCACCCTGCCGCGCTTCCTCCTCTCCGGCGACAAGAGCACGGTCCGGCTCGATCTCGACAATGTCGAGGGGCCGAGCGGCGCCTATGACGTCGCGGTTACGGCCGATGGGCCGTTCAGCATCGCGGGCGGCGGCAAGAGCCTCACCCTCGAGGCCAAGAAGCGCGGAGCGATCACGCTCCCCGTGACCGCGACCGGCATCGGCGCGGGCACCGTCGCGGTCGCGATCAACGGACCTGACGGCTTTGCGCTGTCGCGCAGCTATCCGCTCAACGTGAGACCCGCGACGCAGATTCTCGCGCGACGCACCGTCAAGCCGCTCGAACCGGGACAGAGCATCACCCTCGCCAAGGACGTGTTTGCCGACCTCGTGCCGGGGACGGGAAAGGTCGCGCTGTCGGTGACGCCGACGGCCGCGCTCGATGTGGCGACGCTGATCGCCGCACTCGACCGCTATCCGCTCGGCTGCACCGAGCAGATCGTGAGCCGGGCGCTGCCCCTGCTCTATCTCAGCGAGCTGTCCGCCGCTGCGGGGATCGCCAACGACAGCGGCATCGACGAGCGCATCGCCACGGCGATCGAGATCGTTCTGGCGCGGCAGGGCTCCGAGGGCGCCTTCGGCTTGTGGTCGCCCGGCGGCGACGACGCCTGGCTCGATTCCTACGTGACGGATTTCCTCACAAGGGCGCGGGCGCGCGGCTTCTCCGTCTCCGACGATCAGTTCAAGCTCGCGCTCGATCGCTTGCGCAATTACGTGAGCACGGCGCCCGATGTCGGCACCGATGGCGGGCTCGCGCTCTCCTACGCGCTCTACGTGCTCGCCCGGAACGGCATGGCGCCGGTCGGCGACCTCCGCTACATCGCCGACGTGAAGCTCGACCGTGTGGCGACGCCGGCGGCGAAGGCCGAGATCGGCGCCGCCCTTGCCATGCTCGGCGATCGCGTGCGCGCCGAGAAGGCGTTCGCCGCCGCGCTCGGCGCGCTGCCCGCCGACGCGACCTTCGCCGGCGGCCGCGTCGATTACGGCTCGCCCCTGCGGGACGCCGCAACTCTCGTCACGCTTGCCGCCGAAGGGGATGCGCCGAAGGTGATCCTCGTCAGCGGGACCAAGCGGATCGAGACGGCGCGCGATCGCGTGACCGCGACCTCGACGCAAGAGAATGCCTGGCTCGTGCTCGCCGCGCGCGCTCTCGGCAAACAGAATATCAGCCTCTCCGTCAATGACAGCGCCGAGACGGGCCCGCTCTATCGCAGCATCACCGAGGAGGAGCTTGCCGCGGGTCCGATCGTCGTGACGAATAGCGGCGACACGCCGCTCGACGCCGTCATCTCGGTGAGCGGCGCGCCGACGTCGCCGGAGCCAGCGGCCGAGCACGGCTTCACGCTGGTGCGGAGCTTCCATGCGCTCGACGGCAGCGAGGCCGATATCGCCAAGGCCAAGCAGAACGACCGCTTCGCCGTCGTGCTGACGGTGACGGAACCCCAGCCCGAGTTCGCGCGCGTGGCGCTCACCGACTATGTCCCGGCGGGATTCGAGATCGACAACCCGCGTCTGGTTTCCTCGGGCGACACGGGAACGCTCGACTGGATCGAGAACGCTGGCACGCCGGTTCATACCGAGTTCCGCGACGACCGCTTCACGGCGGCCTTCGAGCGGCGCAAGGGCGATCCCACCACTTACAGCGTCGCCTATATCGTCCGCGCCGTGTCGCCCGGAAGCTACGTGCTGCCGCAAGCCGTGGTCGAGGACATGTACCGGCCCGATCGCTTCGGCCGCACCGAGACCGGCGCGGTGGAGGTCGCTCCGGCGAGATGAGCGGCGTGGCGACAACGCGCCGCGTGCGGCGCATGGGCCTTGTCGTGGGGTTCAGCGCGCTGTGGCTCGCCGCCGCGGCCGCGGGCGCGCTCTCGGGACTCATCGAAGCCTATGGACCGCCGCCGCTCGGACGCGATCTCGAAGTCTCGCGCGTCGTCGTCGATCGCAACGGCACCCTGCTCAGGGCCTATCTGACGCATGAGGGCCGCTGGCGGCTGGCCGCGACCCGCAAGGATATCGATCCGCGCTATCTCGAGGCGCTCCTCGTCTACGAAGACAAGCGCTTCTTCTCGCATCACGGCATCGATCCGCTTGCCTTCGGCCGCGCCGCCTACCAGCTCGCGAGCCAGGGCCGCATCGTCTCGGGCGGCTCGACGCTGACGATGCAAGTCGCGCGGCTGCTCGAGCCGCGGCGCGAGCGATCGCTCGGCGCCAAGATCAGGCAGGCCGTACGGGCGGTGCAAATCGAGCGGGCGCTGAGCAAGGACGAGATCCTCGCGCTTTACCTGACGCTTGCCCCTTACGGCGGCAATCTCGAAGGGGTGCGCGCGGCTTCGCTCGCCTATTTCGGCAAGGAGCCGCGGCGGCTCACCCTCGGTCAGGCGGCGCTTCTCGTCGCGCTGCCGCAAGCGCCGGAGGCGCGCCGGCCCGACCGCTTCCCGGAAGCGGCGAAGCGCGCGCGCGACCGCGTGCTCGACCGCATCGCGGGCCACGGCATCTTCAGCGACGCGGAGATCGCGCGGGCGAAGAAGGAGAACGTGCCGGCCGGACGCGAGAAGATGCCGCTGATCGCGCCCCATGCCGCCGACCAGGCGGTCGGCGCTGCGCCGCAGGAGCGCGTCCTCACGCTCACCATCGACGGACGCTTGCAGAAAATCCTCGAGCGTCTCGCCCGCGACCGGGCGACCGCCCTCGGCCCCGACATGTCCGTCGCGGTCGTCGTGGTCGATAATGCGACCGGCGAGGTCTTGGCGCGCGTCGCTTCGCCCGACTATTTCGACATGCGCCGCGCGGGCCAGGTCGACCTCACCCAAGCGCTGCGGTCGCCGGGCTCGGCGCTCAAGCCCTTCATCTACGGTCTCGGTTTCGAGGACGGGCGGATCCACCCCGAGACGCTGATCGAGGACCGGCCGGTCCACTATTCGGGCTATTCCCCCGAGAATTTCGACCAGAGCTTCCAGGGAACGGTGACGGTGCGCCGCGCCTTGCAACTCTCTTTGAACGTGCCGGCGGTCGCGGTGCTCGATGCGGTGGGCCCAAGCCGGCTCGCGGCGCGTCTTTCCGAGGCGGGCGCTGCGCTCGTGCTGCCGCGCCGCGAAGCACCGGGGCTTGCGCTCGGCCTCGGCGGCATCGGCATCAGGCTGACCGACCTCACCATGCTCTATGCGGGGCTCGCGCGTCAGGGCACGGTCGCGCCGCTCGTCGAGCGGGTAGGCGCGGCCCCGCTCCCGCCGCGCCGTCTGATGGAGCCGGCGGCGGCCTGGTCCGTGGCCAATGTTCTGATCGGCACGCCGCCGCCCGAGAACGCGGCCGGAGGGCGCATCGCCTACAAGACCGGCACGAGCTACGGCTATCGCGACGCCTGGGCCGTCGGCTTCGACGGCAAGCGCACCGTCGGGGTGTGGACGGGGCGGCCCGATGGCGCCCCGGTCGCGGGGCTCATGGGCCGGACGGCTTCGGCGCCGATCCTGTTCGATGCCTTCGCGCGGATCGGGGCCACGCAGCCACTTCTGCCCGCGCCCAAAGGCGTGCTCATCGCCACCACGGCGAAATTGCCGCCGCCGCTTCAGCGTTTCGCGCCGGCGGCCGCGGCGGGCGAGAGGGCGGCGGCGAAAGTGCGCATCGTCTTTCCGCCCAACGGCGCGAGCCTCGAACTGTCGGGAGGCGAAGGCGAAGCGCCCGACCCGATCGCCATCAAGATCGCCGGCGGCACGCCGCCCCTCAACGTGCTGCTCAACGGCATGCCGCTGCCCGCGAAGAAATCGGCGCGAACGCTGTTCTTCGCCCCCGACGGCCCGGGCTTCGTGCGGGTCACCGTGACCGACGCGACCGGCGCGGCCGACAGCGTCGTGGTGCGGCTCCAGTAGACTGGAGAGCGCCGCGCGATGCCCTGCAAACGCACCAGAATAAGCGGCGCCCTGGCTTTGTCGCGTCTCTTGGCCTAAAAGCCACCAAAGCCGATGGGGAGGGGGAGACGCATGAACGGGAGCGTAGACAGCCCCGGCGTCGCGCGCGGCCCGCTCATCCCCTTCCTCTACTTCCTCGTACCGCTGCTGACGGCCATGGCCCCCCGGCTCGCGCCGTTCCTGCTCTTGCTCCTTGCGGTCGTGCTGATCGCGGCGGCGCTCCGGCGCGGTCTTCCCTGGCGCAGGCTCATCGCCCCCAATGCCGCCATGCTGGCGCTCTTGGCGGTCGGCGCCTACGCCGCGCTCAGCACCGTCTGGGCGGTGGATCCCGAGGCGGCGCTCTCCGC
>JBFWTF010000140.1:0-6948 GCA_050247995.1 Methyloceanibacter sp.
GATCTCGCCGGTCACGGGCCAGGTGCTGCAAGTCCCCATCATCGACCGCGATGTCAAAGCCGGCGCCGTCATCTACAAGGACCCCGACAGCGGGAAACTGACGCAAGTGCCGGTGACCGGCGGCCGCTGCAAGCTGCAATGGAAGGCCGATTGGGCCATGCGCTGGGTGGCGCTCGGCGTCGATTACGAGATGGCGGGAAAGGACCTGATCGACTCGGTCCGGCTGTCGAGCCAGATCTGCCGCATTCTCGGCGCGCCGCCGCCGGAGGGCTTCAACTACGAACTCTTCCTCGACGAGAACGGCGAGAAGATTTCCAAGTCGCGCGGCAATGGGCTGACCATCGAGGAATGGCTGACCTATGCCAGCCCCGAGAGCCTCTCGCTCTATATGTATCAAGGTCCGCGCAAGGCGAAGCGGCTCTATTTCGACGTGATCCCGCGCGCGGTCGACGAGTATGTCGGCCATCTCGCCGCCTATGGCAAAGAAGAGCCGGCGGTGAAGTTGATGAATCCGGTCTGGCATATTCATGAGGGCGCGCCGCCGGAGGCCGAGCTTCCCATCAGCTTCGCGCTGCTGCTCAACCTCGCCTCGGCCTCGAACTCGGAGGATCGCGAGGTGCTGTGGGGATTCATCCGCCGCTACGCGCCCGAGGCGACGCCGGAAGAGCACCCCTTGCTCGACCAGCTCGTCGGCTACGCCATCCGCTATTTCCACGATTTCGTGAAACCGGCGAAGCGCTACCGCGGCCCGAGCGAGAAGGAGCGCGCAGGCCTCATCGATCTCGATGCGCGCCTTGCCAAGATGAGCCGGGGCATGGCCGCCGAGGAGATCCAGGCCGAGGTCTACGCCGTCGGCAAGGAGCACGGTTTCGAGCCGTTGCGCGATTGGTTCTCGGCGCTCTACGCCGTGCTGCTCGGCCAGGAGCAAGGCCCGCGCTTCGGCTCCTTCGTCGAGCTTTACGGCATCGGCGAGACCCGCGCGCTGATCGCCAAGGCGCTCAAGGGCGAGCTTGCCGCTTAAAGCGCGGCGCCGTCTCGGCAATCCCCCCACCCCGGCGTCGCAAAGTCATAGTTGCGTCACCGCTTCGCACTGCGACGCCGGACCTCCCCGCGAGGGGGAGGTTAGAGAGCCGCGGTCAATATTTGGGCGACCGCCGCGCTGCTTGAGCGCGATCATATTTGCGCTACCGCTGCGCTGCTTCAGCGCGATCATGTTTGCGCTACCGCCGCGCTGCTTGAGCGCGATCATATTTGCGCTACCGCTGCGCTGCTTCAGCGCGATCATGTTTGCGCTACCGCCGCGCTGCTTGAGCGCGGGTCAGTGATCGAGGTCGTCGAAGATGGCGCGCATTTCGAACGCGCGGCGGCCGGTCTCGACCCGCATGCAATCGCCGGCGATGGCGGATGCGAAGGTGCCGCCCTCGTAGCGCTTTTCCCAATAACCGCATTTTTCGTCGCGGAAGACGATCCAGGCGCGCTCGGACTCTTTGAGCGCGGCGGCGGCGCCGGGGTCGCCGGCGAGACGCTTCACGGCCTCGCCGTACCACTCATTCAAATAGCCGTCCCAGATCTTCTGCTCGCGCATGTGGCAGGCGACGATGGTGAAGGTGTTGGCGCCTGAGGCATCGGGGCAGGGGCCGGCGACGATGCCGATGCATTCGGACATCTGCTTGAGCTCGGGTTCGCCGGCCACGCGTTCGAGGCAATCGGCGACCGCCTTGCGCTCTTCGGCTGTGGGCTCGAACTCGGGCTGGGCGGCTTGGGATGACCAAGCAACAAGGAGAACCCCGAAGGCGAGGGCGATGCGGTTCATGCTTTCCTGAACCCCGGACTTGGACGAGGCACGAAGCGTCATGGCTTTATTCTGTTAGGTCATCGGGCGCAAGCGGCGGGGTCAGCTTGTTGAGCCTGCAAGAGACGGCTACTGTCCTGCCGCAAGCCGATGGCAAACCCCGTCTACAAGATTCTGACCGCGGCCGCTCATCGCGAGGCGAGGAGCAAGGGGTATTTTTCCGGCTCGGCCGACGACGCCCGCGACGGCTTCATCCATCTTTCTGCCGCAGGTCAGCTCGAGGAGACGCTCGCCAAGCATTTTGCGGGACAAGACGGGCTCGTGCTGCTCGCTCTCGATCCGGCGCGGCTCGGGCCTGAGTTGAAATGGGAGCGATCTCGCGGCGGCGCGCTGTTCCCGCACCTTTACGCTCCGCTCGATCTTGCCGCCCTGCTCTGGGCCGAGACGCTCGAGCTCGGGGTTGGCGGCGTTCACCGCCTGCCGGAGGGAGTCCTGGCATGAGCGGGCTGTTCGGCTTGGGCCAGGCGCTCCTGCTCGCGCTCGATCCCGAGCGCGCGCACGAGCTTGCGGTCAAGAGCCTCGAACTCGGCGTCTATCCGCGCGCCGATGCCCCCGACGACAAGCGGCTCGCACAGCATCTCTTCGGCCTCGACTTTCCCAATCCGGTCGGCATGGCCGCGGGCTTCGACAAGAATGCACGGGTCGCGCGCGAGCTTCTCGCCATGGGCTTCGGCTTCGTCGAGGTGGGTACGCTGACGCCGCGGGCGCAGAGCGGCAATCCGGGCCCGCGCATCTTCCGTTCGGGAGAAGACCGCGCCATCATCAACCGGCTCGGCTTCAACAATGAGGGACAGGAGGCGGCGCTCGCGCGGCTCAGGCGCGGCGCGGGCGGAATCGTCGGCGTCAATCTCGGCGCCGGGCGCGACGCTGCGGACCGTATCGGCGATTATGCCGCGGGGATCCTTCGCATGGCGGAAGTCGCGAGCTATTTCACCATCAACATCTCGTCGCCGAACACGCCGGGCTTGCGCGATCTCCAGGCGCCCGAGGCGCTGGCCGCGCTCCTTTCACGGGTGCAGGCGGCGCGCGCTGGCCTTCCCCGCAAGCCGCCCCTCCTCGTCAAGCTCGCGCCCGATCTCGCCGACGACGACTTGCCCGAGGTGGTGCGCGTGATCCAGTCGAACGGCGCCGATGGGATCATCGTGTCGAACTCGACGCTGTCGCGGGCTGGCTTGCGCGACGCCGCCTTCGCCAAGGAGGCGGGCGGACTTTCGGGGCGGCCTCTGTTCGACCGCGCCACGCGGATGCTGGCGCGGGTCTATCGGCTGAGCGCGGGAAAACTTCCGCTGGTCGGCGTCGGCGGCATCGACTCAGGGACGAGCGCGCTCGCCAAGATCGAGGCCGGGGCCTCGCTCATCCAGCTCTATACCGGGCTCGTGTTCGAGGGGCCTGCGCTCATCGCCCGCATCAAGCAGGCGCTGATCGATGCGATCGAGAAGCGCGGCGCGGGCAGCCTCGCGCCGCTTATCGGCCGTCGCGCGGACGAGTGGGCAAAACCTTCAGACTGATCCCCGCCATGCCCGGGTTCAGTCCGGGCCTCTCCGTCTTTCGTCATTGCCGGGCTTGACCCGGCAATCCATTCCATCGGGTCCCCAACTTGTCTTAAGCGGTTTGGTGGATGCGCGGTCACGGAATGGATGCCCGGATCAAGTCCGGGCATGACGGGAGGGAGACCACGGCCATGACGGTCACGATCTATCAGAGCGCCATGGCCACCAAAGCACCGGAACGAGCCGCTTGCTGGTAGGCATCCGCAGCCCTCTCGTTGGGTGACCTTCGACGAGGCGTGACGCTCTTGGCGAATGTTGTTAGGCTGCTACCCCGTGAGGAGTGCCGCGGCAGTCCCGTGGGGGAATATATGTATATGATATTGCGCGGATTTCGTCTTGCCAGAGGCGATATCCGCCGCCTCTTCATACATATCCCGAAAAATGCCGGTACCGCCGTTATGCGCGTGCCGACGGTTCTCGATCAGACAGTCGCCGTCAACACGCTGTTTCTCAGCCCAGCCTATAGGCGTTCCCTCGCCAAAGCCGGCAGATCGAACCATCGGCATGCTCGTCTGGTCGATGTATCAAACGTGATCCGCCAAAGACTCCGACCTTTTGCTGTTATTCGAAATCCGTGGTCGCGCGTCGTCTCCCGGTACACGTTCACGAAGAAGCAGTCATTACGCGAGGGGTCTACCTCGTTTTGTTCCTTCGAGGAATTTCTCGAGGAACGGCACCTCCATGGTGAACGGGATTTCTATTGGCATTGTGCCATGCGCGGATGGGGTCAGCAGGTCGAATACGTCGTCGATGAAACCGGAGCCATCGCTTGCGACCTTCTGAGATTTGAGTTCCTGGATGCCGATCTTTCGACCTATCTGCAGCGTGTCGTTAATGTGCCGCACATACGCTCAAGCAATAACCGCGACTATCGATCATTCTACAGCAGTCGATCGATACAGATTGTCGCCGATTGGCATGCCGCCGACATCGAGACGTTCGGGTTCGATTTCGACACGCCCGCCCAAAGGGCAATGACTTGTAACGCTGGCTAGTCAACGGGTTCGCGACGGGCTCTTGATGAGCCGGGCTCTCGAGGTTGCGCCATGACGGTGACGATCTATCACAACCCGCGCTGCTCCAAATCGCGGGCGACGCTCGCGCTCATCGAGGAGCGCGGGCTCAAGCCCAAGATCGTGGACTATCTCAAGACGCCGCCGTCGGCAGCCGAGCTCAAGGCGATCCTGCGCAAGCTCGGGCTGAAACCCCGCGATATCTTGCGCGCGGGCGAACCGCTCTATGCCGAACTCAAGCTCAGGACACGCGATCTCGGCGACGACGCGCTCATCGCGCTGATGGTCAAGCACCCGATCCTGATCGAGCGGCCGATCGTGGTGGCAAGCGGCAAGGCCGCGCTCGGCAGGCCGCCCGAGAACGTGCTCGCGATCCTCTAGAAGCTTGAGGGCTCCACCCTTCGAGACGGGCCTTCGGCCCTCCTCAAGGTGAGGACTAGGGTGCCGCCGCGCTTCCGCCTCATCCCGAGGAGGCGCGGGCGGCTTGCCGCGCGCGCCGTCTCGAAGGATGAGACTGGTGGCTCTTCGTCTAGGCTTCGCGCTTCGGCCGCGTCTCGGCCAGGTCGGTCTCGTCGCGGCCGGCGAATTTGAACAGGCGCACCACGAGCCAGATGGGGAAGACGATCACGGCGCCGAGCAGGAAGTAGCGGAACGCCTTTTCGACCGCCTCGAAGCCGAGATTGTAGATGCGCTCGACAAGCCGGGCGATGCTGTCGATGATCTCGTAAGGGCTGAAGCCGAGCGCGGCCAGAACCACGCCGACAATGAGGGAGAGAATGATCAATCTGAGCAGAACGAGGGCCGGATTGCCGCCAAAAAATCGTTCCATCAACCGCTCTCCCTTGCGCTTTTAGGCCCATGCGGCCCAGGCGAGATTCGCACGAGCTTCGACTCGAATTACGCCAGAATTGGTGCGAAGGGGGAAGAAGGTCAAGGGATGGGCGCGAGCCGGAGACTGGTTGCCGAGACGCCGGAAGGGGCGTTGCCTGAGCCTTTCGCCTCCTGGTTCGAGGCGCGCGGCTGGCATCCCCATGCCCACCAACTCAAGCTACTCGATCTGGCCGGGGCCGGGCGCGACACGCTCCTGATCGCGCCGACCGGCGGCGGCAAGACGCTCGCGGGCTTCCTGCCCTCGCTCACGGACCTCGCCCGCCGTCCGCAGCGGCCGCGGCCCGAGACCGCGATTCACACCCTTTATGTCTCCCCGCTCAAGGCGCTCGCGGTCGATATCGCGCGGAACCTCGCCAATCCCGTGGCGGAGATGGTGCTGCCGATCAGGCTCGAGACGCGGACCGGCGACACGCCGCCTTCGCGCCGCGCCCGCCAGAGGGTGCTGCCGCCCGACATCCTGCTGACGACGCCGGAGCAGATCGCGCTGATGCTGTCGCACAAGAGCGCCGCCGATCTGTTCGGGGGACTCAAATTCGTCATCCTCGACGAGCTGCACGCGCTCGCCTCGAGCAAGCGCGGCGATCTCCTCGCGCTGGGTCTGGCGCGGCTCAGGACGCTGTCGCCCTCGCTCACAGCCATCGGCCTTTCGGCCACCGTGGCGCGGCCTTCGGAGCTTGCCGCATATCTTGTGCCGCATCGCGGCCCGGAAGAAACCCGCCTCGCCGAGATCGTGACCGGCGGCGAGGGCGCGCGGGCGGACATCGCCATTCTCGCATCGGACGCCGAGCTGCCTTGGGCCGGGCATTCAGCCCGCTACGCGCTCCCCGAGATCTACGCGGCGATCAAGGCGCATCGCCTCTCTCTCGTTTTCGTCAACACGCGTTCCCAGGCCGAGATGCTGTTCCATGAGCTGTGGCGCTGCAACGACGAGAACCTGCCGATCGCGCTCCATCACGGCTCGCTGGACGTCGGCCAGCGGCGCAAGGTCGAGGCGGCGATGGTCGCGGGCAAGCTCCGCGCCGTGGTGTGCACCTCGACGCTCGATCTCGGCATCGACTGGGGCGACGTCGATCTCGTCGTCAATGTCGGCGCGCCCAAAGGCGCGAGCCGGCTTGCCCAGCGCATCGGCCGGGCCAATCACCGGCTCGACGAGCCGAGCAAGGCCCTGCTCGTCCCCGCCAACCGCTTCGAGGTGGTGGAATGCCGGGCGGCGCTCGAAGCAGCGAGCGAAGGCGCGCAAGACACGCCCGCGTCCCGCCCGGGCGCGCTCGACGTGCTGGCCCAGCACGTGCTCGGAACGGCTTGCGCCGGTCCATTCGACGCCGGACGCCTCTTTGACGAAGTGACGCGGGCCGCGCCCTATCAAGGGCTCTTGCGCGAGGGCTTCGACCAGGTACTTCAGTTCGTGGCGACCGGCGGCTACGCGCTCGCCAATTACGACCGCTATGCCAAGCTGAAGCGAACGCAAGAAGGGCTCTACCGCATCGCCCATCCGCGCGTCGCGCAGCAATACCGGCTCAATGTCGGCACCATCGTCGAAGCGCCGATGCTGCGCGTGCGGCTAGCGCGCGCGAAGAGCGGAGCGCTCAGGCCGTCGCACATGCTCGCGGCGGGGCGCGTGCACGGCGAGGTCGAGGAATAT
>JBFWTF010000141.1:0-6941 GCA_050247995.1 Methyloceanibacter sp.
GTCCGGGCGCAACCGCCCCGTTCAGCCACGGGCGCCCTTGATGAGGTCGCGGAAATTCGCCGCGCCCAAGGCTTGCGCCGCGCCGAGATAGTTCGCTAAGCCCGCCCCCACCACGAGGACGAGCGCGCCCACCTGCACGATCAGCCCGCTCTGCGGCGCGAAGCCTTCGCCCAACGCCCTGACCAGGGCGAATACGACCGCCCCCATCGCCGCGCAGGCGGCGAAGATGCGGAAGACGCGGCGGCGGAAGGTCTCGTCGAGCATGAAGCTCTCGCGGCGGCTGAGCTCGGCGACGAGCAGCGCGACGTTGATCCAGCCCGAAAGCGCGGCCGCGAGCGCGATCCCCGTGGCGCCGATCAGGAGGAACAGCATCAGGCTCAAGATCACGTTGGCCACGAGGCTGACGCCGGCATAGAGCATCGGCGTCCTCGTGTCCTCGCGGGCGAAGAAGCTCGGATGCAGCACCTTGACGAGGACGTAAGCCGGGAGCCCGAGCGCCAGCGCAGCCAGCATCGAGGACGTGGCCTTGGTATCGACCGCGGTGAAGGCGCCGCGCTCGAACAGGACGCGCATGATCGGTTCGGCGGCGAGGAAGAGCGCGAGCGCTGCGGGCAGCGTGAGGAGGAGCGCGAATTCGAGCGCCCGGTTCTCGGCCTCGACCACGGCGTCATGATCGCCTTCGCGGAGCTTGTGGCTGAGCGCCGGCAGAAGCACGATCCCGATGGCGACGCCGATCACGCCGAGCGGAAGCTGGAACAAGCGGTCGGCGTAATAGAGCCAGGACACGACCCGGTCCTGCAACGTGGCGATGATGGTCGAGACGACGATGGTGAGCTGGGCGATGCCGCCGGCAATGACGCCGGGGACGGCGAGCTCCATGAGGCGGCGCATCTCGGGGGTGAGGCGCGGCCGCCGCCAGGGAAGTTGCATGCCGGTTCTCGCGGCGGCGAAGGCGACGACAACGACCTGCAACAGGCCGGAGGCGACTATGCCCCAGGCGAGCGCCGTGCCGGCCGCGCTCTGGTCGGACCCGCCGGCGGCGATAAAGACGAGGAGCACGGCGATGAGAACGACGTTGAGCAGGGTCGGCGCGAAGGCGGCGACGGCGAAGCGGCCATAGGCGTTGAGGATGCCGGCATAGAGCGCGACCACCGACATGAAGACGAGATAGGGGAGCGCGATCCGGGCGAAGAGGACGGCGAGGTCAAATTTTTCCGGATCGCCCGCGAAGCCCGGGGCGAGAATGAGCATCAGCCACGGCATGGCGATCTCGCCGAGCAGCGTGACGGCGACGAGGAGCACGGCGAGGCAAGAGAGCGCCTGGCCGGCGAAGTCCCGTGCGCTTTCCGGATCGGCGTGGAG
Organism: Methyloceanibacter sp.; assembly: GCA_050247995.1. Taxonomy (GTDB): domain Bacteria; phylum Pseudomonadota; class Alphaproteobacteria; order Rhizobiales; family Methyloligellaceae; genus Methyloceanibacter. Next base: position 1,363 of record JBFWTF010000141.1, read on the forward strand.
GCGCTTGGCGAAGAGCGGGATGAAGGCGGAATCGAACGCGCCCTCGGCAAACAGCCGGCGGAACATGTTGGGGATGCGGAAGGCCACGAAGAACGCATCGGCCACCGGCGAGGCGCCGAGCACGGCGGCGATCAGAATGTCGCGGACGAAGCCAAGGACGCGGCTCGCGATGGTGATGGCGCCGACAGTGGCGAAGCCGCGGATGAGCTGCATCAGGCGAGCGACAGCGCCTCGTCTTGCCGCGCTTGCAGCGCCTTCAGCAGACGCGCGCGGATGGCGCTCTCGCGGGTCTTGCTCGTGATCTTCTTGCCGGTCAGGTCGGTGACGTAAAACACGTCGACCGCCTTCTCGCCGAAGGTGGCGATATGGGCCGAGGCGATGTCGAGATTGAGATCGGAGATTTCGCGCGTGACGTCGTAGAGCAGGCCGGGGCGGTCGAGGCCGTTGACCTCGATCACGGTGAGCGCATCGGACAGGGTATTGTCGATGACGACCTGCGGCTCGACGGTGAAGGCCGAGAGCCGCGGCTTGGGCTTGCGCCGCATCGCCACGACCTCCGCCTGACGCACTTCGCCGGTGAGCAGGCGCTCGATCGTGGCCGTGATCTTTTGCGCGCGCCGCTCCTCATCCTCGGCCTGGTCGAATTCGCGTTCGACCGAGATGGTGTCGAGCGCCATGCCGTCGCGGGTGGTCGAGATCTGCGCATCGACGATGTTGGCGCCGGCCCCGGTGCAAGCCCCGGCGACGATGGCGAGGAGACGCGGGTGGTTGGGCGCGAGCAGCGTGATCTCGGTGACGCCGCGGAAGGCGTCGGTGGCGACATGCGTCGCGATCAGCCGCGCCTGCGCCTCGGCGGCGCGGGTGAGCTTGGCGTGCGTGGCGATCATATCGAGATCCGTCCGCAGCCAATAGGACGGCGCATGGCGGCCGATAAAGCGCTCGAGCTCGGCCACGGGCCAGTCGGCGAGCCGCGCCTTCAGCGCTTCTTGCGCCCGCGCCACGCGCTCGCTCCGCGTCAAGGTGATATGGCCGCCGCCAAGCAGCGGCTCGGTCTCGAAATAGAGCGTGCGCAAGAGCTGGCCCTTCCATCCGGTCCACACGCCGGGCCCGACGGCGCGGATATCGGCGACGGTGAGCACAAGCAGGAGCTTCAAGCGCTCGCGGCTCTGCACCAGCGCGGCGAAGTCGCGCAAGGTCTTGGGGTCGTTGAGGTCGCGGCTCTGGGCGAACTGGCTCATGGCGAGGTGATGCTCGACCAGCCAAGCGGCGGTCTCCGTCTCGGACGGGTTCAAGCCGAGCCGTGGCCCGAGCTCGCGCGCGATGCGGGCGCCGGCGATGGAATGATCCTCGTCCCGTCCCTTGGCGATGTCGTGGACCAGCGCCGCGACGTAGAGCGCGCGACGATTGTCGATGGTGCGGATGATCTCGCTCGACACCGGATGCTCGGCGGCGAAGCGTCCGCGCTCGATGCCGGAGAGATAGCCGATGGTGCGGATGAGGTGCTCGTCCACGGTGAAGTGATGATACATGTTGAATTGCATCATCGAGACGACGCGGCCGAAATCCGGAATGAAGCGTCCGAGCACGCCCGCCTCGTTCATCTTGCGCAACACGCCTTCGGGATCGCGCGCGTCGGTCATGAGGCGCAGGAACAAGCGGTTGGCCGTCGGGTTCGCGCGCAGTCTGTCGTCGATCAGGAGGAAGTTCGAGCGGATCTGCCGCAGCACCTCCGGCGAGAACGAGGCCTGGTGCTCGTCGGCGAAGGAGAAGAGGCGAATGAAGTTGACCGGATCCTTGGCGAAGGAATCCTTGTCTACGGCGGAGATGCGGCCGTTCTCGATGCGGAAATCCGACGTGCGCCTGAGCTTGGCGCGGCGGCGCCAGCTGAAGGGGGCGAGCAGGGTGTCGAGCGTGGGCAGCGATTTCAGCTGCTTCATCTCGAGCGCCGAACAGACGATGCCGGTCAGTTGGCCGACTTCTTTCGCCACCAGGAAATAGTGGCGCATGAAGCGCTCGACCGCGCTTAAACCGGCATGGCCGCGATAGTCGAGCCGTTCCGCCATGGCCTGCTGCAGCTCGAAGGAGAGACGCTCCTCGGCGCGCCCGGTGAGAAAATGCAGCTCGCAGCGCACCGTCCAGAGGAAGCTCTCGCAACGGCGGAAGCTGCGATATTCGTGCGCGGTGAAGACCCCGGCCTCGACGAACTCCTCCTCCGCCTTGTCGGGATAGAGGTGCTTGGCAAGCCAGTGCAGCGTGTGCAGGTCGCGCAAGCCGCCCTTGCCGTCCTTGACGTTGGGCTCGACGAGATAGCGCGAGGCGCCGGAGCGCGCATGCCGCGCATTCTGCTCGGCAAGCTTCGCCTCGATGAAGGGCCGCGCGTTGCCCTCGAGCACCTCCTCGCGGAAACGGCGCCGGAACTCGTCGAAGAGAACCCGATCGCCGAGGATCAGCCGCGCATCGAGCAGCGCAGTGCGGATGGTCATGTCGGAGAGGCCGCGGCGGACGCACTGGTCGATATTGCGCGTGGCGTGGCCGACCTTGAAGCCCAAGTCCCACAGCAGATAGAGCATGTACTCGGCGACGCTCTCGCCCCACGCGGTCTGCTTGTAAGGGAGCAGGAAGAGGATATCGATGTCGGAGCCCGGTGCGAGAAGGCCGCGCCCGTAGCCGCCTTGCGCCACGATCGCCATGCGCTCCGCTGCCGAGGGGTTTTTCGAGGGATAGATGTGCGTGGTGGTGAAGTCGTAGGCGAGCGCGATCAGGTCATCCTGGAAGGCGGAGAGGTTCTGGGCGCACCTTCGCCCATCGCCGTCCTCCTCGAGCTCGCGCTTGGCCGTGGCGCGGGCATTGGTGACAAGCGTCCGCATGCGCTCGAGGAGCGCGGCGCGAAGCGCCGAGGTCTCTCCGGCATGGACGCGCGCGAGCTCGGAGGCCTCGCGGCGGACGAGATCGCGGTCGAAATAGGGCGTATTTTTCGGGGTGGGCTGATCCATGGCGGCTCACCCGAGTTTAGCACATCCAAACCCGGCACATGGGCCGCTCAAGGCTCGCCGGCAAGGAGCGCCTTGAGGCGATAGAGGGCTTCGAGCGCCTCTTTCGGGGTCATGGAATCGGGGTTCATCCCGGCGAGCGCCTGCTCCAGCCGCGAGGCGGCGCCCTGCTCGGGCGCTGCCCTTACCGCCTGGAACAGCGGCAGGTCCCCGGCGAGCTCGGCCGGCTTGGGCCGCCCATCAGCCTTCTCGAGCGCGTGCAAGACTTCGCCCGCGCGGGCGAGGACCGGCGACGGCAGCCCGGCGAGCTTGGCCACATGGATGCCGTAGGAGCGATCGGCGGCGCCCATCACCACCCGATAAAGAAACACGATCTCGTCGCGCCATTCCTTCACTTCGACGGTCGCGTTGCCGGCATGGGCGAGCTTGTCGGCGAGCGCGGTGAGCTCGTGATAGTGGGTCGCGAACAGGACGCGCGAGCGGCTGACCTCATGCAGATATTCGAGCGCGGCCCAGGCGATCGAGAGTCCGTCGAAGGTGGCCGTTCCCCGCCCGATCTCGTCGAGAATGACGAAGGAGCGCTCGGTCGCCTGATTGAGGATGGCGGCGGTCTCGACCATCTCGACCATGAAGGTCGAGCGCCCCCTCGCGAGATCGTCGGCGGCGCCGACGCGGCTGAACAGGCGATCGACGATGCCGATATGGGCGCTTACCGCCGGAACGAAGGAGCCGGCTTGGGCCAGGACCGCGATCAGGGCGTTCTGGCGCAGGAAGGTCGACTTTCCCGCCATGTTGGGTCCGGTGACGACGAGAAGTCGCGTGTCGTTGCCGCCCTCGGCGCCGAGGACGCAGTCATTGCCGACGAAGGCGATGCCGTCATTGCGCCGCAAGTTCTGCTCGACCATCGGGTGGCGTCCGCCTTCGACGGCAAAGACGAGGCTCGCGTCGATCTTGGGACGAACGTAGCTCTCCTCGACGGCAAGCTCGGCGAGCCCGGCGTAATGGTCGAGTTCGGCGAGAGCGGCGCTCGCGGCCGAGAGCGGAGCCTGCTCGGCCAGCACGCTTTCGGAGAGCCGCGCGAAGATTTCGAGCTCGAGCGCGCGCGCGCGATCGGCGGCCTGGGTGATGCGCGCTTCCAGCGCGGCAAGCTCGGGCGTCGAGAAGCGCACGGCATTGGCAAGCGTCTGGCGATGGATGAAGAGCTCCACATGCGGCGGCTTGGTCAGAGAAGCGCCGTGCAAGGCCGTGACCTCGACGAAATAGCCGAGCACGTTGTTGTGGCGCACCTTGAGCGATTTGACCCCGGTCTTCTCGGCATAGGTCGCCTGCAATCCGGCGATGACCTGGCGGCTGCCGTCGCGCAAGCGCCGGTGCTCGTCGAGATCTCTATCGGCGCCGTCGCGGATGAAGCCGCCATCGCGGGCATTGAGCGGAAGCGTGTCGGCGAGCGTCGCGGACAGGGTCTCGGCGAGGGCGAGCGGCGCCGCCGCGAGCCGCGCCTTGATCCCCGAAAGCTCGAGCGGAAGACCGAGCGCGCCCGCCCCTTGCGCGAGCGTGGCGGCAAGCGCTTCGGCGGAGCGAATAGCGTCGCCCACGGCGCCGAGATCGCGCGGGCCACCGCGCGACAGCGCGAGCCGCGCGAGCGCGCGGGCGAGATCGGGCGCGAGCCTTAGCGCAGCGCGGAGATCGTGCCGGAGCCGCGGCTCGTCGGCGAGATAGGCGACGGCATCAAGCCGCGCGTTGAGCGGCTTGGGATCGGTCAAGGGGCTGCCCAGCCGGCTCGCCAATTCCCGCGCGCCGGCCGCGGTCACGGTGCGGTCGATCGCGGCAAGGAGGCTTCCGGGGCGCGCGCCCTGGCTCGAGCGGACGAGCTCGAGATTGGCGCGCGTCGCGGCATCGATGACGAGGAAGGCGCCTTCGTGCTCTTTCCGCGGCGGCCTCAAGAGCGGCGCCTTGCCGACCTGGGTGATCTCGACATAGGTGAGGAGGCCGGCAAGCGCGGCAAGCTCGGCCCGCGTGAAGGCGCCGAAAGCATCGAGCGCGGCGACGCCGAGACGCAGCTTCAGAGCCCGTTCGCCCGCGACCGAATCGAAATGGGCGCGCGGGCATGGCGTGAGCGCGGCGCCAGCTTCCTCGATCTGGCGGCGAAGCGCAGGCTCGCCGGTGATGTCGTCCCCGGCCAGAACCTCTCCGGGCTTGATCCGGGCGAGCTCGCCGGGCAGGTCGCCCGCGCGCACGGACGATGCGATCAGCTCGCCGGTCGAGATGTCGAGCGAGGCAAGGGCGAAAGCGGGCTCGGCGCCCTCCTTGGCCGGCGCCCGGAACAGCGCGGTCAAGAAATTGTGGGCGCGGGCGTCGAGCAGCGTCTCCTCGGTCAGGGTCCCGGGGGTCACGAGGCGGACGACGTCGCGGCGCACCACAGCCTTCGGCCCGCGCCGCTTGGCTTCGGCCGGGTCCTCGGTCTGCTCGCACACCGCGACCCGGTGCCCGCAAGCGATCAGGCGCTGGAGGTAATCGTCGGCGGAATGGACCGGCACGCCGCACATGGGGATGTCGGCGCCGAGATGCTTGCCGCGCTTGGTCAGCGCG
>JBFWTF010000142.1:0-6865 GCA_050247995.1 Methyloceanibacter sp.
CGGGGCGATGCATGGCGAGGTCGGCCAGACCCAGTTCTTGCCCAAGAGCATCCTGCTCTACGCCGTCGACGGCGACGGCAACGGCGTCATCAACCTCAACACCAAGGCCGACGCTCTGGCCTCGACGGCGAATTTCCTCAAGGGGCATGGCTGGGTCAAGGGCGCGGGCTACCAGCCCGGCCAGCCGAACTTTGCCGCGATCCAAGGCTGGAACGCGGCCGGCGTCTATCAGCAAGCCATCGCCATCATCGCCAAGCGCATCGACGGGAGCTAGCGCGACCGGAAGCGGCGATCTCTCGCCGCGCGGGCGAATCTGCGCTACCTGCTTGAACCGTGACCGGACGAAAAGGCCAGGAGACCGACAAGCAATCCTCCCGCGCGCTGGCGCAGGCGCTCGGCAAGCTGATCGCGCTTGCGCTCGTGGTCGTCGCGGTCATTCTCATCGAGCGCTATTGCACCGTCGAGGTCCCCCCTTTCGGCCCCGGCGCGAACATCGTCTCGGTCGATGGCGACACCATACGCGCGGGCAATGGCGCCGAATACCGCCTCTTCGGCATCGACGCGCCGGAGCTCGCGCAGACCTGCGCCGAGGCGAACGGCAAGACCTGGCTGTGCGGCCGCGCCGCCAAGGCGAAGCTCACGACCCTCATGAAAAGCGGCAACGTCAATTGCGAGGCGCGCGCCACCGATCGCTACGGGCGGACCGTCGCGGTCTGTAGCGCCGCGGGCGTGCCCGATCTCGGCGAAGCGATGGTGCGCGACGGCTACGCCATCGATCTCGGCGGCCCCGCCGGCAACCCCTATCGCGACGCCGAGGCGGAGGCGCAGACCGCCAAGCGCGGCATCTGGCGCGGCACTTTCCAGAGTCCTTCCGACTGGCGGCAGGCCAATCCCAGGGAGCAATGATGCCGCGGCATGGCGCGCGCGGCCGAGCGTCGCGGCTTGGCCGCAGCCCGCATCCGATCGTCGCTTCATGCTGGCTACGCTTTAAACCGTCATGCCGAACGGCGTCACTTCACGGCGGCGTTGCCGCCATCGACGAAGAGCGCGGACCCCGTGACGAAACTCGCCATGGAGCTGGCAAGGAAAAGGGCAGCGGCTGCAATCTCGTCGGGCTGAGCGATCCGCTTCATCGCGTGCAAGCCGGCAGCCCAATCCTTGCTGCTCTGGTCGCCCGCCATCTCGGTATCGACCCCGCCGGGCAGCAGCGCATTTGCTCGAATGCCTTCGGCCGCATAATCGGCGGCGATGCCTTTCACCAGGCCCATCAGCGCCGCTTTCGAGGCGCCATAAGCGGCCATGCCCGGAAGCCCGACGCTTGTGCCGACGAAGCTCGACGTGAAGACGATCGAGCCGCCGCCGCGATGGAGCATTGCGGGAATCTGGCTGCGGGCGCCGAGGAAGGCCGCGGTCAAGTTGGTCGTCAGCGTTTCCTGCCATTCCTCCGGGGTGATCTCGGCCAAGGGCTTGAGCGGACCGACAGTGCCGGCATTGTTGATCGCAATGTCGAGCCCGCCGAACGCCCTTACGGCGACCGCGACCAGTTGCTGATGGGTTTCGGGATCGCCGGTGTCCCCCGCCACGACCTGAGCCCGGCCGCCGAGCCCGCGAATTGCGTCGGCGACTTCCTCGAGCCGGGCCCTGCGCCGGGCAGTCAGCACGACGGCGGCGCCCTTTGCCGCGAACAACAGCGCGGTCGAGCGTCCGATGCCCGACGATGCGCCGGTAACGACGGCCACCTTGCCTCCAAGCAGGGTCATGGGCCGAACTCCCTCATTTCCGGTTCGGGACATGACATATTTCGCCGGATTGCTTGCGGCGATCCGTTTCTTGCGGTCAAATTTGGTTGCTTGTCTGCCGTCCTCGCGCGCCCGCGTGTGGCGAAGCCGCAAGCGTGGTAACGTCCCGCCCATGTCCGAATTCGATCTCGCTCTCTCGGTCGCGCTCGGCGTCGGGCTTGCGGCGGCGACCGGATTGCGGCTGTTCCTGCCGATGCTGGTCGCAAGCGCCGCGGCCTATACCGGACACCTGCCCTTGAGCGAAAACTTCGCCTGGCTCGGCACGCTGCCGGCGCTCGTCCTGCTCGGCGTGGCAGCGGCGGCCGAGATTCTCGCCTATTACATTCCGGGCATCGACAATCTGCTCGACACGCTGGCGACGCCGGCCGCCTTCGTCGCCGGCACGATCGTCGCCGCCGCCGTCATGACCGACCTGCCGCCGATGGTGAAATGGGCCGCCGCGATCATCGCTGGCGGCGGCATCGCCGGCGCGACCCAATCCGTGACCACGCTCGTCAGGGCAAAATCGACCGCGTTCACCGGCGGTCTCGGCAACCCCGTCATCGCAACTGCCGAATTTGGCGGGTCGCTGCTCGTGTCGCTGCTCGCGCTCGCGGCGCCTTTCCTCACGCTGCTCGCCATTGTCCTTCTGCTGTGGCTCGCCTTGCGCTGGTTGCAGCGGATATCCCGCAGGAAACAGTCGTCGGAACAAGCGGGATCCGGCCCGGCTTGAGGAGCCGACTTGGCCTGGTGCTTCTCGCCGGAACGGACCTATGCCGTCACTTGCCGAGACGTGGCGGGCTGCCGCTCGGATTTTTCGTCACTGGGCTCGTACACTTCCACGCGATTCCTGCCCTCGGCCCGGGCCTGGTGCAGGGCCGAATCGGCCTCCCGGTGCATCCGCGCAAAATCCGCCTCGCGCCCGTCAGAGACCGCGATGCCAATCGATACGGTGAACCGGGCGCCGGCAAGCGGCATCCCTTCCCGTAACAGCTTGCCGAGTATCTCGAGGCCGATCGCCTTGGCGCTCTCGGCGTCGCGGTTCGGCGCGAAGATCAGGAATTCGTCGCCGAGCCGTGCGCATTCGTCGCCGGCTTCAAGGCTTGCGCGGATCGCCTCGGAGGCCCGGGCAATGACCGCATCGCCGGTCGTATGTCCGCGCAAATCGTTGATGAGTTTCAGATTGTCGATATCGACGATCAGCATCGCGCTTCGTCCGGCATGACGCTCAACCGCCTTCTTAATGACGTCCATGGCGCCACGGCGGTTGAGCATGCCCGTCAAGCTGTCACGGATCGAGCTCTCGTGAAGCTCGCGCATGCGCCGCTGCATCGCTCCGTGATAAACCGCCACCGCGTAGCCGGCCGCGAGGGCGAGAAGGAGCGCGGCGCCGAGCGTGGCGATGGCAATGGCCCGGAAGCGCGCCTCGCGCGTGAGATAGTATTCCGTGTCGAAATCGACGCCGACAAAGCCGCTATAGCGCCCTTGGCTGTCGTAGATGGGCGCGAGCGCGGTGAGGAAGGTGCCGTAATCGTCTTCCTCGAAGTCCCGGTTGACATAGGTCTTGCCGGCGGCGAGTTGCTCGAGCCAGTCATCCTTCTCCCGCGGCACAAACTCTTCGTCATATTCCGACGCCTTCAACGCGTGCTCGGTGCGCAAATGGGGCGAAGCGGCCGTGTCGAGGATGAAATGAGCGACACCGCCGCGATCGACCATCGTGTAGAGATAGAAAATATCGGGATCGGCGGAGTGGAGCCGCACCAGCGGTTCGAGCGCGCGCGCATAGAGTTCGTCGCTGTAATTCTTCGGATCTATCAAGCGCCGGTGGAGGTCGCCATCGACGGCCGTCGCGGCGATCTGCCCGATCGCTGCGACGTCCTTGCGGAGCTGTTCCCAGCGCGCCTGTTGCGACAGCCACTGGGGGACGGCAACGAGGGTCAGAAGGATCGCCGCCGCGGCCAGGCTGGCGAGAGCGAAGACGATCCAGCTAAAAGGCCGTTCGGAAGTATGGGAGGGACGCGACAAAACTTTTCCGGGCAAATGTTCGTGACGCAACCCGACGTCGGCACGCCGCGCGCAGGGCCGGCGCCAAGCTAGCGCGCAAGCCTTAGGCAATCGTTACAGCCCAAAGCCCCCTTACGCCGCCTTCGAGCCGCGGGCCGCGAGCACATGTTCGGCAGCCTTGCCGGTGAGCTCCGCCAGATGATCGAACTTGGCATTGAAGGTGCCGACCCCCGCCGTCGCCGAGCGAAGCTCGACGATCAGGTTTTGGATCTCGGACTCGGGGATGTTCGCCTCGACCACGTCCCACCCGGTCCAGCCGGAGCGCGCGTCAAAGCCGAGAATCTGTCCGCGCCGGGACGAGACGATGGAGTTGACCTTCGCGGTCGCCTCCGACGGCACGGCGATCTCGACCGCCATGACCGGTTCGAGCAGAACCGGCGAGCATTGCGGCATGCCCTCGCTCATGGCGATGCGGCCGGCCTGCCGGAAGGCCATGTCCGAGGAATCGACCGAGTGGTACGACCCGTCGATCAGGCACACGGCGACATCGACCACGGGAAAGCCGAGCGGGCCCGAGTGGAGGTAATCGCGCACCCCGATCTCGACCGATGGAATATAGTTCTTCGGCACCACGCCGCCGGTGATCTCGTCGCTGAACTCGAAACCGCCCCCGCGCGGGCGCGGCTTGATCGTGACCACGACATCGCCGAACTGGCCGTGGCCGCCGGATTGCTTCTTGTGCCGGCCGCGCACCTCCACCGATTTGCGAATGGTCTCGCGGTAGGGAATCTGGCGCGGCCGCGTCGAGGCATCGATGCCGTATTTGCGCACCAGCCGCTCGAGCGCGACGCGCAAATGCATTTCGCCCTGGCCCCACAGCACCATCTCGCCCATGTCCTGACTGTGCGTGAGCGAGATCGAGGGATCCTCCTCGATGATCTTGGCGATCGCCGACGTGAGCTTCACCTCGTCCTTCTTCTCCTTGGCGGCGATGGCGAGACCGAACACGGGGTTCGCCGCGGCTACGGTATCGATCTCGATCTTCTTGCCCTTCTCTTCGGTCAACACCGTTCCGGTCTTGATGCTGTCGAGACGGCCGAAGGCGACCGTATCGCCCGCCTTCGCCTCGCCGCGCTTGGTCGGCTCCTGACCCATGACGTTGAAGACGCCGGAGATGCGCTCTTCGCTCTCCCCGCCATAGACGGTAGCGCCATCGGCAAAACTGCCGGTGAGCACGCGGACAAGCGTCAGCTTGCCGCCATGGGCGGTATGGAAGGTCTTGGCGACGAGGGCGCAGGACGGCGCCTTGTCCACGCCGAGCCGCTTGGCCGTGACCTCCACGAATGGCGCTTCGTGCCGGAGCGCCTTGAGCAGGCGCAAGATGCCGTTGCCGTTCTCGGCCGAGCCCATGATCACCGGGCATATCAACCCTTCGCGAAACTCCTTGGAGAGATCGTCGAACACCTTGTCGCGCGGCGGCGGCACATCTTCCAGGAGCTGCTCCATCAGCTCGTCGTCGTAGTCGGCGAGCTTTTCCAGCATGGAGAAGCGCGCCTCTTTCTCGCTCGCGGCGAGTGCGTCGGGGATGGCCACGACCTCGCTCGGTGCATGCTCGCGATAGATAAAGGCGCGTTCGAGCGCGAGATCGATGAAGCCGGTGACGATGTCGTTCTCCCAGATGGGAACTTGGCGCAGCACGAGCGGCTTGGTGCTCGCGGGCTGGAGCATCGGCACGATATCGCGCACGCGCGCTTCGGCCTTGTCGATCTTGTTGATGAAGAGGAAATGCGGGATGCCGCGATCTTCGAGCTGCTTGAGGATCAATTGCAGCGCCGGAACCTTCTTCTCGTCGGGCTCGCAGACGACCACGGCGGCATCGCAAGCCGACAGAGCGTCGGCCGCGTCGGCCTGAAATTCGATCGAACCGGGACAGTCGAGGAAGGTGAAACTATCGCCGAGGAAATCGACGGTGCCCACGTTGAGCTCGACGCTCATGCCGTGATGCCGGGCCTCGGGGGAGGCGTCGCCCACCGTGTTGCCGCCGGCCATCGTGCCCTGACGGGTAATGGCGCCGGTGCGGGCGAGAATGGATTCGAGAAGCGTCGTCTTGCCGCTGAGATAGGGGCCAACCAGTGCGATGCAGCGGGCGCTGCGGGCTGGTTGGCCCTGCGCTTGGCCCATGGTCTCCTCCCTTCGCGGTTGATCCCGCGCGGAAGGCTCCTGACGCACCCACCCGCGCAAGCCTTAAGGGGGACATCGTGACAAGCGAAACGGCCTTTAGCAAGGCCCCCGATAGCGGGCGCCCTGCCCTTGCACCGCGTCGCAACATCGGCTGCCATGTCCCCGCTCCTGTGCCATTATGCCGGGTGGAGGGATCGTTCATGGCTGCATTTCGCGCGGTTTTGCTGTCGGCTGTCGTTTGTCTCGCACTGCTTGCGTCCGATCGCAACGCGGCGGCGCTCGTGCCTGCGCCCAAGCCATTCGCGGGCGGGCGCGGCCTTGTCCTTGACGCCGTGGCCGAGTGCGGCGTGTTCGATGGCAAGTTCCAATGCCGCCCCGCGACCGGCGGCAAGCTCTTCGGCAAGGGTGGGAGCATAGGCGGCGAAGCGCCTGGCGGAGGCAGCTCCACTTGGTCGGCGCCGAGCGGCATCTGGCCCGGCGGCAATAACGGCCAAGCGCCGCAAGCTATGCCGGCCGATCCCAACGCCTGCCAGGGCGGCATGGTGGGAACGCCGCCGAACTGTCAGTGTCCGGAGAATTCGGAACTGCTCGGCGGCAATTGCGTCCACTACACCGCGTCCACGTGCAGCAAAGGGCTCGCCGCGAACGCCCTGCCGCAAGCTTGTGCGAATGTCGAGGAAAAGACCTCCTGCAAGCTGCGCGATGACGGCCTGAAGGACTGCTGTTGCGTGACCTACAACAAGTTCTAGGTGCGGGCCGTCGCCGTTACAGGAAATAGACCGCGCCGAGCCCCGCCAGCGGGATCAGGACGGCGGCGGCGAGGAGCGGCTTGGCGAAGGAGGGTCCGGCGACGACCAGCGCCATCGCCGTCTTGACGATCGTAGTGGTTAGGGCGGCGATCA
>JBFWTF010000143.1:0-6830 GCA_050247995.1 Methyloceanibacter sp.
CATTCCGGATGAGGCGAGCGGCGAGGCTTCCGTCTCGGTATAGGCGTTGACCCCGACCAGAACCTGCTCGCCCCTCTCGATGGCGGCGACGCGGGAGGCGTTCGAGGCGATCAGCGCCTCCTTCATATAGTCGATGGAGGCGACCGCGCCGCCCATCGCCTGGATCTTGGCGAGCTCGGTCCGCGCCTCTTCCTTCAGCGCCTCGACTTTTCGCTCGATCTCGGCCGATCCGTCGAAGATGTCGCCATACTCGAGCAGGTCGGTCTCGAACGCGACGATCTGCTGGAGCCTGAGCGACCATTGCTGGTCCCAGGGCGTCGGCAGGCCGAGCGCCTCGTTCCAGGCGGGAAGCTGCACCGCGCGCGCCCGCGCCTTTTTCGACAGCGTGACCGCGAGCATCGACAAGAGGATGCGATAGACGTTGTTCTCGGGCTGCTGCTCGGTGAGGCCGAGCGAGTTCACCTGCACGCCGTAGCGGAAACGGCGCAGCGCCGGGTCCTCGACCCCGTAGCGCTTCTCCGTGATCTCGTCCCACAGATCGACGAAGGCGCGCATCTTCGCCACTTCGGTGATGAAGCGCACGCCGGCATTGACGAAGAAACTGATGCGGCCGACGAGCGCGGGAAATTCGGCGTCAGGCACTTCGCCGGAAGTCCTCACCGCGTCGAGCACGGCCTCGGCATTGGCGAGCGCGAAGGCGAGTTCTTGCGCCGGCGTGGCCCCCGCTTCCTGCAAATGATAGGAGCAGACATTGGTCGGGTTCCATTTCGGCATCTCGCGCGCGGTATAGACGATCACGTCCTTGACCAGACGCAAGGACGGCTCCGGTGGGAACACGTAAGTGCCGCGCGACAGATACTCTTTCAGAATGTCGTTCTGCACCGTGCCGGTGAGCTTCGCCTTGGCGGCGCCTTGCTCCTCGGCGAGCGCGGCATAGAGGGCGAGCAGCCACGCGGCCGTGGCGTTGATCGTCATCGAGGTGTTCATCTCGCTGAGCGGGATGCCCTCGAACAGCGCGCGCATGTCGCCGAGATGGGAGATCGGCACGCCCACTTTGCCCACTTCGCCGCGGGCGAGCGCATGGTCGGAGTCGTAGCCGGTCTGCGTCGGCAGGTCGAAGGCGACCGAAAGCCCCGTCTGACCCTTGGCGAGGTTCTTCCGGTAAAGCGCGTTGGAGGCCTTGGCCGTGGAATGGCCGGCATAGGTGCGGAACAGCCAGGGCTTGTCCCGCTTTGACGATTTTCCGCTCATAGTCCTGCTCGATGGCGTGATTTGCCGCTAGCGGCCTGCTGCAAACGGTTCGGCGCAAGCGGCCCGCATCGAAGCATGCCCGCCGCGCAAGGGCAACATAGCGGCGAGCGCCCAAGAAACAATGAAGCGGCGGCTCCGAAGCCCGAACGTGCGGGAAAAACCCGAAGCCCACGGGGCACGCCGCTACCGGGCGAATCGCTTGTGCGGCAGGCGTGGGCCAGAGGCATTTTAGCCTGGGCAGGGGCGCCAGTATTTGCTACCGCTCCTTCCGGCTCGCTGCTCGGGGCCGGAAATTGGGGGAATTTGGGCAGAAAATGGCGCCTTTTGGGGCGCTTTTGCGCATTAGGGGTAGGGTGCGCAAATTTGTTGCAGACGCGAGATGATTAGAACAGAATTGCGGCAGTGCAACAGAGCGCCGCCCGTCAGGTCTGGGGGGACTTAAACCGGATGAACGAGATGTCTTTAGCCGCAGTATCGGAAGCAACGACTGCGAGCGCGGTCAAAGATCTCTATGAGATCGGCGAGATTCCGCCCCTCGGTCACGTGCCCAAGAATATGTATGCCTGGACCATCCGGCGCGACCGCGAGGGCCCGCCCGAGACGGCCATGCAGGTCGAGGTGGTTCCGACCTGGGAACTCGACTCGCACGAAGTGCTGGTTTTGGTGATGGCGGCCGGCGTCAATTACAACGGCGTGTGGGCTTCGCTCGGCAAGCCCGTCTCGATGTTCGACGTCCACAAGCAACCCTATCATATCGCCGGCTCCGATGCCTCGGGCATCGTCTGGGCGGTCGGCTCCAAGGTCAAACGCTGGAAGGTCGGCGACGAAGTCGTCATCCACTGCAATCAGGACGACGGCGACGACGAGGAATGCAATGGCGGCGATCCGATGTTCTCGGTGTCGCAGCGCATCTGGGGCTACGAGACGCCCGACGGTTCCTTCGCGCAGTTCTGCCGCGTGCAGGATCGTCAGCTTCTCGAGCGGCCGAAGCACCTCACCTGGGAAGAGGCCGCCTGCTACACGCTGTGCCTCGCCACTTCGTACCGCATGCTGTTCGGGCATCGCCCGCATACGACGAAGCCGGGTCACAACGTTCTGGTGTGGGGCGCCTCCGGCGGTCTCGGCTCCATGGCGGTTCAGCTCTGCGCCACCGCCGGCGCCAATGCCATCGGCGTCGTCTCTGACGAAGACAAGCGCGAATTCGTCATGTCGCTCGGCGCCAAGGGCGTCATCAACCGCAAGGACTTCAATTGTTGGGGCCAGCTCCCCAAGGTCGGCACGCCCGAATTCGATGCCTGGCTGAAGGAGACGCGCAAATTCGGCAAGGCGATCTGGGACATCACCGGCAAGGGCGTGAACGTCGATTGCGTATTCGAGCATCCGGGCGAGTCGACCTTCCCGGTGTCCTGTTTCGTGGTGAAGCGCGGCGGCATGGTCGTCATCTGCGCCGGCACCACCGGCTACAACCTCACCATGGACGCCCGCTATGTGTGGATGCACCAGAAGCGCATCCAGGGTTCGCATTTCGCCCATCTCCTCCAGGCAAGCCAGGCCAACAAGCTCGTGGTCGAGCGGCGCATCGATCCGTGCATGAGCGAAGTCTTCCCCTGGGAGCAGATTCCCAAGGCGCATATGCGCATGTGGAAGAACGAGCACCGGCCGGGCAACATGGCCGTCCTCGTCAGCGCGCCCTGCACCGGTTTGCGGAGCTTCGAGGACGTCCAGGAAGCAAGCCGCCAGATGCACGGCGGCTAGGGCAAGACCCGTCAATTCTGGTTTGACTCCTTTCGCGGAGCAGGCTTCGGTGTGCCCCGAATTCGCAACGTTTGAGCCAGGAGTCTGAGCCGTGACTGTCGCCGAAACCGTGGCCGGAGGGGGGGCGCGGACCGCGTCGGAGCTTATTCCCCTTCTTGCCGATGCCGCTGAATCCGCCGCCCAGTTGCGCGCGGGCGCCGTCGAGGCCGTCGCCGCCAAGGTGTCGGCCGGCGGCAAGATCGACGCCGAGGCGCTCGAGCGCGAGCAGCACGCGGCCCACGGCCTTGCCTGGATCGCGACCTATGCCGAAGCGCTCCAGCAGCTTGCGGACTATGCCCAGCGCCTCGACAGCGAAGGCCGTTTCGGCGAGATGGAACGGCTGCTCGCCGGGATCGGCGCGGCCGAGTATCTCGCCCAGCTCGCGGGCGGCGTCGTCATGAGCCAGGGCGAGACCGTTCGTCTGCACGAGCTTGGCGCGAGCGACAGCCTCGGGGCTGCCTTCCTCACGCCTTCGGTCCGCGCCCTGATCGGGGCGGCGACGCCCGAAACCCGGGCCCGCGTCGTCGAACTCATCAAGGAGAGCCAGGGCACCGCGACCTACGGCGATACCGGCCTCGACGAGACCCTCCAGGCTATCCGCGACGAGATGCGCCGCTTTTCCGAAGCCGAGGTCGTGCCCCACGCGCAAGACTGGCACTTGAAGGACGAGTACGTGCCGCTGCCGCTCATCGAAAAGATGAGCGAGCTTGGCGTGTTCTCGCTGACGCTCCCTGAGGAATATGGCGGGCTGGGCTTGGGTAAAGAGGCGATGTGCGTCGTCTCCGAGGAGCTTTCGCGCGGCTATATCGGTGTCGGCTCGCTCGGCACCCGCTCGGAGATCGCCGAGGAGTTGATCCTGAACGGCGGCACCGACGCGCAGAAAGAGGAATGGCTGCCCAGAATCGCCTCGGGCGAGATCTTGCCGACGGCGGTGTTCACCGAGCCCAATACCGGCTCGGACCTCGCCTCGCTCTCGACCCGCGCCGTCCGCGACGGCGACGTTTATCGCATCACGGGACAGAAGACCTGGATCACCCACGCCGCCCGCGCCGATCTCATGACCGTGCTCGCGCGCACCGATCCCAAGGAGAAAGGCTATCGCGGCCTGTCGATGTTCCTTGCGCCCAAGCCGCGCGGCACCGACGACAATCCTTTCCCGGCCGAAGGCATGACCGGCGGCGAGATCGAGGTGCTCGGCTATCGCGGCATGAAGGAGTTCGATATCTCGTTCGACGGCTTCGCCGTTCCGGCCGCCAATCTCCTCGGCGGCGTCGAGGGCCAGGGCTTCAAGCAGTTGATGCAGACCTTCGAGGCGGCGCGCATCCAGACGGCGGCGCGCGCCATCGGCGTGGCGCAGTCGGCGCTCGATCTCGGCCTTCGCTACGGCATGGAGCGCATTCAATTCGGCAAGCCTATCGTCGCCTTCCCGCGCGTGTCGGACAAGCTCGCGATGATGGCGGCGGAAATCCTCATGGCGCGTCAACTCACCTACTTCGCCGCGCGCGAGAAGGATGCCGGACGCCGCTGCGATCTCGAAGCCGGCATGGCGAAGCTCTTGGCCGCGCGCGCGGCCTGGGCCGCCGCCGACAACGCGCTTCAGATTCATGGCGGCAACGGCTTCGCGCTGGAATATCCCGTGAGCCGGGTGCTGTGCGACGCCCGCATCCTTTCGATCTTCGAGGGCGCAGCCGAAATCCAGGCCCACGTCATCGCGCGGCGCCTGCTCGAAGGCTAGGGTGGCGCGGCGGGCGGATCGGCATGGCGGTATCGGTCGAGACCAGACGGAACCTGATCGCGCTCCTCGCGGCGCTCGCGGTCTGTTTCGCCGTATCGGCGCTCGGCGGCCTCCTTACCCGGCCCAATCTCGACTGGTACGCGACGCTCGAACGGCCGGGCTTCGCTCCGCCGAACAGCGTCTTCCCCGTGGTGTGGACCATCCTCTACGCCATGATGGCGGTCGCGGCCTGGCTGTTCTGGCGCGCCAAGGGCAAGGACGAGGACCGCACGCTCGGCCTTGTCTGGTTCGGCATTCAGCTCGCCTTGAACCTCGCCTGGTCCTTCGCCTTCTTCTGGCTCAGGAACCCGGGCTTGGGCCTCTTGGTTATTCTCGTGCTCCTTGCCGCCATCGCCGTCACCATCGTTCTCTTCGACCGGTCGAGCCGGGGCGCCGCGCTCCTTCTCTTGCCGTACTTGCTGTGGGTGTGTTTCGCGGCCGCGCTCAATTCCGCTTTCTTGTTCCTCAATCTCTGAAGGGCGAGAGATCCCGCTGGAGGCATCGATGAGACAGGTCTCCGCCGTGCACCTTGTCATTTTGCTCGCCATGACTTGGCCTCTGCGCGCTGGCGCCGAAGACCTCGACTGGACGGCGCGGAATGCGTTCTATCTCGAGGCGCGCGTTCGCGCCGAGGAAAGCGACGCGAGCTTGAGACTCTTGTGCAAATCGCCCGACGTGATCGAGGTCCGCGCCGGCGCCGAGGAACTGGTGGGAATGGAGAGCGGCAAGGAGGTCACCCTCAAGCTCAAGAGCGGCGGGAAGCAGGCGGAACTGACCGGCATTCCGCAGCCGAGCGAGGATTCCCAGATGACGGGGGGAACCGAGCTGGCCGCCCGGCTCGCGCCCGACGATCCGTTTTTTGCCGTCCTGCTCACCGGCAAGGACGTTGCCGTGACAGGCGCCGGGAGGAGGGCAACCTGGTCCGCCAGGGGGATGAAGGCCGCCGTAGATAAGTTTCTCGGAAAGTGCAAATCTCTGTCGCAATAGCCTGTCGCAGCCCCCAAATCGCCGCCCGAGCCCCATGACGACCGTCCTCACCAATTACGTCATTCCGTTTGCCCTCTTCGCCGTCGGCACCGTGCTCCTTCTCGGGCTCTGGAACATGCTGCGCGGGGGCAGCCCCAATACCAGCCAGCGCCTAATGCGCTGGCGCGTGATATTGCAGTTCGTCGCGCTTTGCCTCGTCATGGCGGCCATCTGGTTGTCGGGTCGGTGAAGGTCTCCAGGCGATGGTCGTCCTCAACAAGATTTACACGCGCACCGGCGACGACGGCACGACGGCGCTCGGGTCAGGCAGGCGCGTGGCGAAATACGATCTCAGGGTCGAGGCCTACGGCACGCTCGACGAGACCAACGCCGCCATCGGCCTTGCCCGGCTCCACACCCGGGACGGCCAGCTCGTCCTCGATGCCATGCTCGCACGCATCCAGAACGACCTCTTCGATCTCGGCGCCGACCTTTGCTATCCCGACGAGAGCAAGGACGCGCGCGGTCGCCTGCAAGTCACCGATGCCCAGGTCGAGCGGCTGGAGCGGGAGATCGATACGCTCAACGGCGAGCTCGAGCCTTTGCGCTCGTTCGTGCTGCCGGGCGGCTCACCCGCCGCGAGCTTCCTCCATCTCGCCCGCACCATCTCGCGCCGCGCCGAGCGCCTGATGGTGGCGCTTGACGCGCGCAAGGGCGAGACCGTGGCTGCGCCCGCTCTTCGCTACATCAACCGCCTGTCGGATTTCCTGTTCGTTGCGGCGCGCTTCGCCAATGACAAGGGTAAGTCCGACGTCACCTGGGTCCCCGGCCAAAACCGCTGACGGAGAGCGAGCGAAGTATCCGTGTTCATCCCGCTCCATGACACGAATCCTCTGAAGCGCATTCACTTTCAATATGTGACGGTGGCGCTGATCGTATTGAATGTCGCTGTCTACGTGATTTTCATATCGGGTTGGGTGCTCAGCCCCAACGAGGAGGAGGCGGCCTCCTTCGCCGTCATCCCCGCGAAGCTGATGGCCGCCGG
>JBFWTF010000144.1:0-6775 GCA_050247995.1 Methyloceanibacter sp.
CCAAGCGCTTATCGGCGGGGGATTTACGCGCTTCAATTCATTTCACGGTCGCGCGAGAGCCACTTTGCCGCGTTCCGGGCGCTCCATATTGTCATTGGCGACACTCTGGCCCGGAGACACTTCCATGATGGCGAAATCGATCTGCGCGGCGCTGACCGCGGCCTTGCTTGCGGTGGTCGTGCTCGCCACCGGCGCCGCCGGCGTGCGCGCCGGCGAGACCAAGACCGCCATCTTCGCCGGCGGCTGCTTCTGGTGCGTGGAGGCCGCCTTCGACGAGGTCGATGGCGTCACCGAGACGGTCTCGGGCTATGCCGGCGGCACCATGCCGAACCCCAATTACGGCGACCATGAGGGCTACTACGAGGCGGTCAAGGTGACCTACGACCCGGCCAAGGTGACTTACGCCGCGCTCGTCGATCACTTCTGGCGCAACATCGATCCGTTCGATCCCAAGGGACAGTTCTGCGACAAAGGCAGCGCCTACGAGACCGCCATCTTCGTCGGCGACGACGCGGAGAAGGCGCTCGCCGAGAAGACGAAGGAAGAGGTCGCCAAGCGCTTCAACAAGACGGTCGCGACCGCGATCAAGTCGGTGACGACGTTCACCGCCGCCGAGGACTACCACCAGGATTACCACAACCAGAATCCGGTGAGTTACAAGTACTACAAATGGGGCTGCGGCCGCGCTCAGCGGCTCGAAGAAATCTGGGGCAAGCCGAGCTGAGCGCATCCAAACGCCCGGGCCGGCCGTAGATGATTCCGGACAATTGAGGATCGGCTACGGCGATGAACGCAACAGGCAACAACCAAGGCGAAATCGTCTACCGCCATTCGGCGACGGTGCGGATCACCCATTGGGTCAACGCGCTCGTGCTGCTCGTGCTCTTGATGAGCGGCTTGCAGATCTTCAACGCTCATCCCGCGCTCTATCTCGGCGCGAAATCGACGTTCGACGATCCGGTCCTGGCGATGGGCGCGGTCCAGGACGGCGAAACCGCGCGGGGCGTCACCACGATCTTCGGCTACGCCATTGCCACGACCGGGGTGTTCGGCCTGAGCGGCGATGCCGATAGCGGTTACGACGCTCGCGGCTTCCCCTGGTGGGCGACGCTGCCCGGACATCGCGATCTCGCCATGGGACGGCGGTGGCATTTCTTCTTCGCCTGGCTGTTCCTCCTCAACGGGCTCGCTTACCTCTTGTGGAGCCTCGGGAGCGGCCATCTCCGCCGCGACCTTACGCCCTCGCGCCAGGACTTGGCGCATATCGGGACCTCGATCCGCGAGCATGCGCGGCTCAAATTTCCCAAGGGCGAAGCGGCGAAGCGCTACAACGTGCTGCAGAAGCTCGCCTATCTCGCCGTCGCCCTCGCGCTGCTGCCGCTCATGCTCCTGACCGGGCTTGCCATGTCGCCCGGCATGGACGCGGCCTTTCCCTGGCTGCTCAAGATCCTGGGCGGCAGGCAGACGGCGCGCACCATCCATTTCGTTGCCGCTTCCGGCATCGTCCTCTTCGTCGTCGTGCATCTCGTCATGGTCGTGCTCTCCGGCCTGTGGAACAATCTCCGGTCGATGATTACCGGAAGCTACGCGATCGAGCCTGCGGAGGAGAAATCGTGAGCGAAGCACGGCGACTTAACCGGCGCGGGTTCCTCGCGCGCGGGCTCGCCGCGGCGAGCACGGCGCTGCTTGGCGGGTGCGATGACCTGTCGGACCAGAATTGGGTCAAGCGCATTCTCGATGCGGGCGAGACCTTGACGCGCGTGACACAGCGCGCGCTTCTGACGCCGCAAGACCTCGCGCGCGAATACAGCGAGGCCGACCTCTCGCGCGACTTCAAGGCGAACGGCTCGACCAGCCCCGACGATCCCGCCTATGTCGCTCACGCCGAAAACGGCTTCGCCGACTGGAAGCTTGCCGTCGGCGGCCTGGTTTCCGCGCCGCTCGAACTCTCGCTCGCCGAGCTTCGCGCCATGCCGTCGCGCACCCAGATCACGCGGCACGATTGCGTCGAAGGCTGGAGCTCGATCGGCAAGTGGAAGGGGGCGCGGCTCAGCGCCCTGCTCGACCGCGCACAGCTCAAGCCCAATGCGCGTTACATCGTGTTCTATTGCGCCGACATGCTGGGCGACACCGGCACGGAGGCCGATCGCTACTACGAATCGATCGGGCTCGAGGACGCCTTCCACGAGCAAACCATTCTCGCCTACGAGATGAACGACCAGACGCTTCCCATCGCCCACGGCGCGCCCTTGCGCCTCAGGGTCGAGCGCCAGCTCGGCTACAAAATGGCGAAATACGTGATGCGGATCGAGGCGGTGGAAAGCTTCGGCGCCATCAGGGGCGGCCGCGGCGGCTTCTGGGAGGATTTGGGCTACGAGTGGTACGCCGGCATCTAAATCCGGCCGCTTCGATCACGGGATAATTTTTGGGGAATACCCGGCCTGTGTGCCCAACGGGCAACAGCCCGAGCGCACTCTAGCGTGTAAGCTTGAGGGGTGGCGCCCATGCTCGGGCTGCCACGCCAAATTGGGAGGGTCGGATGGGGACGATCTTAGCGATCATGGCCGTGCCAGTGTTGGGGGCCACGGGAATTTACGATCCACCGGTCATGCGCAATGGCCAGTGCATCGCGCAGCCAGGCTCTTTTGACGCCCTCTATTGCCCAGCGCCCGCGACGCCCAAGCTTCGCTACAAGAAATCCTCGCGCACGGCGAACCGGTAGGCCGGAGCGAAGATTCCCTGACGGTGAAATGAAGGGACCCGCCGAAGCGGGTCCCTGGGAATCAGTTTGTGCGAAGGCTCGCCTACTTCTTGGCGGCCTTGTGGGCCTTGTGGCAGGCCTTGCGGTAGGCGTGGCGATCCTTGAAGTGGCCATGGCCGTATTTCGCCTTCGCCTTCTTGAAGCAATGGCTCTTGCAAGCGAAGCTCTCGCTGGGCGCTGCGGTCAAGGTGACGCCGGCCACAAGCAGCGACATCGCCGAGGCCAAAAACACTTTCTTAAGCATAAGGTTACTCCCGTGCGTGACGACGTGACTTACGCCGCGGAATAAGCTCGCTTTATTCTCCCCCGTCAACAAGCTTCACGGGCCATTTCCCGATTTCGCGAACGTTGTTGCTTTTCGGTTGCTGCAACGAGGAGAGGCGCTCCCGGGCAGGATGGGCGGCCTTTCAAGCGGTAAGGGGCAATAAGAGGGTGAGGGGCAATAAGAAAGGGGCCGAAACGGCCCCTCTCTCGACAACACAGATTCGGTAAAAGGCCCCGTTTCCTAGGCCTTCTGCGCCTTATAAGCCTCCTTGCACGCCTTCTTGTAGGCGTGGCGGGCCTTGTGGTCGCCCGGGAACTTCGCCTTGGCGGCCTGCTTGCAGCTCATCCCGGCCTCGGCGGCGGTCAGCGCAACCGGCAGAGCCGAAACGGTCACGAAGGCGGCCGCCACGGCGGCAAAGATCACTCTCTTAAGCATCAGGTTTTCTCCGTATGGGTTTGCACACGGGCAGTCTCTAGACCGGAACCGAAACAACAATAGGGCGCTTCGTCTCACCATTTCGCCGCATTTGGCCCAACGCTTGCTTGACCCTCCGGGGCCCGGTCCCGTACCAAGCCGCGCATGAGTGAATTCGAGACGCCGCCGCTTTCCCGCATCCGCAACTTCTCCATCATCGCCCATATCGACCACGGCAAATCGACGCTCGCAGACCGGCTGATTCAGCTCTGCGGGGGGTTGAGCGCGCGGGAGATGAAGGAGCAGGTGCTCGACTCGATGGAGATCGAGCGCGAGCGCGGCATCACCATCAAGGCGCAGACGGTGCGCCTCGACTACCGCGCGCGCGACGGGGTGCTCTACGAGCTCAACCTGATCGACACGCCGGGCCATGTCGATTTCGCCTACGAGGTGAACCGCAGCCTTGCCGCCTGCGAGGGCTCACTCCTGGTGGTGGACGCCACCCAAGGGGTCGAGGCGCAGACCCTGGCCAACGTCTATCAGGCGCTCGACAACAATCACGAGGTGGTGCCGGTCCTCAACAAGATCGACCTCCCCGCCGCCGAACCTGACCGCGTGCGCCAGCAGATCGAGGACGTGATCGGGCTCGATGCCCATGACGCGCTCGAAATCTCGGCGAAGACCGGCCGGGGCGTCGCGGACGTGCTCGAGGCCATCGTGGCGCGCCTGCCCGCGCCCAAGGGCGATGCGCGCGCGCCGCTGAAAGCGCTCCTCGTCGATAGCTGGTACGATTCCTATCTCGGCGTCGTGGTCCTGGTCCGCATCATCGACGGCGTGCTCGCCAAGGGCCAGCGCATCAGGCTGATGTCCACCGGCGCCGCCTATCAGGTCGACCGCGTCGGCATCTTCCGCCCCAAGCAGGAAGCGCGCGACCGGCTGGGACCCGGCGAGATCGGCTTCTTCACCGCCTCGATCCGCCAGGTCGCCGACACGCGCGTCGGCGATACCGTCACCGACGAGAGGAAACCCGCCGACGCGGCCCTGCCCGGCTTCAAGCCGGCGCAGCCGGTGGTGTTCTGCGGCCTGTTTCCCGTCGATGCGAGCGAATTCGAGGATTTGCGCGAGGCCGTGGCCAAGCTCCGCCTCAACGACGCGAGCTTCAGCTACGAGATGGAGACCTCGGCCGCGCTCGGCTTCGGCTTCCGCTGCGGCTTCCTCGGCCTGCTCCATCTCGAGATCATCCGCGAGAGACTCGAGCGCGAGTTCAACATCGACCTTATCGCCACGGCGCCATCGGTCATCTATCGCGTGCATATGACCGACGGCACGATGAAGGAGCTGCACAATCCGGCCGACATGCCCGAGCCGCAGCGGATCGCCATGATCGAGGAGCCGTGGATCGAGGCCACCATCCTCGTTCCGGACGAGCATCTCGGCGCCGTGCTCAAGCTGTGCGAGGACCGGCGCGGCCGGCAGAAGAATTTGAGCTATGCCGGAAGCCGCGCCATGCTGGTCTACGAGCTGCCGCTCAACGAGGTCGTGTTCGATTTCTACGACCGGCTGAAATCGGTTTCGCGCGGCTACGCCTCGTTCGACTATCACATCATCGGCTACGAGGAGGGCGACCTGGTCAAGATGGCGCTGCTCGTCAACAACGAGCCGGTCGATGCGCTGTCGGTGATCGTCAACCGCTCCCGCGCCGAGGCGCGCGGCCGCGCCATGGTGGACAAGCTGAAGGACCTGATCCCGCGCCACATGTTCAAGATCCCGATCCAGGCGGCGATCGGCGGCAAGGTGATCGCGCGCGAGACGATCAGCGCGCTGCGCAAGGACGTTACGGCCAAATGCTACGGCGGCGACATCACCCGCAAGCGCAAGCTGCTCGACAAGCAGAAGGCGGGAAAGAAGAAGATGCGGAGCTTCGGCAAGGTCGAGATCCCGCAAGAGGCCTTCATCGCCGCGCTCAAGATGGACGCCGATTAGCGCTGGACGGGCACCCTGGAGCTAGCTTCCCAGCACCTCCGACGAGCCGACAGCGACCCGACCGCTCGGTCTGCCATCGGCATCGATTGGAATTATCGTCAAGCGATGGCCTTGCGCGGGGAGGAGCGCAGCGTTGGCAAGTCTCGACACAGCCTCGTCGAGATCAACCAGAAAGCTGCCAACCGTCTCGCCTGAACTCGTTCCGCTAGGCAATGGAAAGAACGCGAAACTCTCCACATAGCCGGGCGCGGAATCGGGGTCTTAGGCTACGGCATCGGGTGTGTCGAGGAATACGCGCATACCGATGGCAGGCCGATCGTAGATTTTCACCTCGTTGAGCCGCAGGCGAAGTCTTGCCGGCTCCTGGTTGGCCCTGACGGCGGGATTCGACAATCGTATCTCGACTTTGGCGAAGTCGAGGGGCACGACCAACTCCTGGGCAGGGCCGAACTGCGGACTGCCGGTGCCGGAGTTACCCTCGGCAGCGATCTGCATGGCGCGGTCACAGCCGGCATCGCCGGTCACTTTCGCCGGAGGGTCCGACAATGCTTGTCCAGCAACGAAGAGGACACAAATGCAGAACGCGACAGGTAATGCACCGAAACTGCTATATCGCAGACTCATCAAATCTTTTCTGCCTCGAGGAAAGCGATCTTGGCTTCGCCTGCCACTTCCAGCGCTATTGGCTGGTTCTCTCCACCAAAGGCGAGAAGCTGCGGCTTGAGCGCTTCCTCAGGATAGCGTCCGCTGCGCCTTAATGCATCAAGCGTATCGGTTATGTCGAAGGCGTATGTAAGGCCCTCTTCGACATGTGCACCGTGGGTCTCCCCTCTTTCGGTGAAGAAGGCAAAAGTGGAGACGTAATGCGGATCGTCAATGGGGGTTTCAGGCGTCAAGTAAGGGCAGTTTAGGAACACGCGAACGTATGCTTGCGGGTCCGCGGGCGCACGCACTCCGGTTATGCGGACTGTTGCCAACTTGGCGGGCGCTTCTATGGGACGGAGGCCCTGGATTGCCAGTTCACCCAGACGAGTGGCGAAAGAGTTGAGAAGTTGAGGCTTAACGGTGACACTGGCTGAGAGCGGTAAGCCCGGTTCACCCGCTTCCGCAAGGCTTTGCGAAAACCTACCGATCGGGACGAATGTCATGCCGGGTCCAAGCACACCTCCAATGCGCAGCGAAGGCTTGGGCTCGAGGCGATCATATTCGTAGCCCCGCGACGCGGTGTCGTACAGCTCAGAGATTTTCACGTCGACTGTCGCGCCGGATCGGTCGACGAAGTTGCCCTGCTGCACAATGTTGGTGAAGGCCGTGTCGGGCGATTTGGCGTTAACGTTCTTGTTCCTACTCGC
>JBFWTF010000145.1:0-6742 GCA_050247995.1 Methyloceanibacter sp.
GCTCGGGGCGTATCTCTCCTTTGCCGGCTTCATCGTCTTCTTGTTCGGCATCTTCTACGCGTTTGCCCGCAAGCAGCACGCTGCGGCCAATCCGTGGGGAGCGGGAGCAACGACGCTCGAATGGACGGTGCCGTCGCCGCCGCCGTTCAATACCTTCGAGACGCTGCCGCGCATCAAATGAGGACCGAGGTCTGGCGGCTCGAGCAATCGCTCGAGCCGCCAGCCGCTTGAGTGATTGAGGCATGACCGACGCCGCGATTTCTGTAACGGCCCCGAGCGGGGAAGCGGGCGCAGGCGGCGACGTCGCCGACTACGTCGCGCTGATGAAGCCGCGCGTGATGTTCCTCGTGGTATTCACCGCGCTCGTCGGCCTCGTCGCGGCGCCCGAGTCCGTGCATCCGGTGCTCGCGCTTGCCTCGCTCATCTGCATCGCCGCCGGAGCGGGCGCCGCCGGCGCGCTCAATATGTGGTTCGACGCCGATATCGATGCGCGGATGGCCCGCACCGCCGCGCGCCCGGTGCCGCGCGGCCATGTCACCCCCGATGAGGCGCGGTCCTTCGGCGCGGTTCTCGCCGTGGGCTCGATCGTCTGTCTTGGCGTGATGGCCAATTGGCTCGCCGCTTCGCTGCTCGCCTTCACCATCTTCTTCTACGTGTTCGTCTATACGATGTGGCTGAAACGGACGACGCCCCAGAACATCGTCATCGGCGGCGCCGCCGGGGCGCTGCCGCCGATGATCGGCTGGGCCGCTGTGACCGGCGGCATCAGCCTCGAGGCCTTCGTGCTGTTCCTCATTATTTTCGTGTGGACGCCGCCTCATTTCTGGGCGCTCGCCCTGCTGCGCACCCGCGACTATGAGAAGGCCGGCGTACCGATGTTGCCGGTGGTTGCCGGCGCCAGCGCCACCAGGACGCAAATCCTGATCTACAGCCTCATTCTCGCGCCGCTTGGCTTGGCCCCCGTGTTCGTCGGCCTCGGCGGCGCTCTTTATGCGGCCGTCGCCGCCGTGCTCGGCGCGCTGTTCGTCGTCATGGCGATCGACTGTTATCGCAAGCGGGAAGGCGAGGCGGCCGACCGGGCCGCCAAGAACCTTTTCGGCTACTCCGTGCTTTACCTGTTCCTGCTCTTTGCCGTGCTGCTCGTCGAGCATGGTTTCGGCATTGGCGGCGGGAGTTTCATGTCTCTTTGGGCGTCGTGATGCAAGATGCGGAACAGGAGCGAAAACGCCGTCAACGCATGCGATCCATCGCCATTGCCTGGATCCTTGCCGGCCTTGTGGTGCTGTTCTTCATTGTTACGATCGTCAGGCTCGGCGGCAACGTCGCCAACCGGCCGCTGTGAGCTTTGGACAACTCGATGAACGCGACAGCACAGACAGGAAACGATCAGCGCAAACGCCACGGGACGGTGGCGCTGACGCTCGCCGGCCTCGTCGCCGCGATGGTCGGGCTTTCCTTCGCCGCCGTGCCGCTCTACCGCATGTTCTGCCAGGTCACGGGCTTTGGCGGCGTGCCGCAGCGTGCCGATGCCGCGCCCGTGCAAGTTATCGATCGCGCTATCCAGGTTCGCTTCGACGCCAATGTCGATCGCGGCCTGCCGTGGAGCTTCGCCCCCGTCGAGCGGGAAATCGACATCAAGATCGGCGAAACCACGCTCGCCTTTTTCAAGGCCGTCAACAACTCGAATGCCGCCGTGAAGGGTACCGCCGTCTTCAACGTTGTGCCCGAACGGGCCGCGCGCTACTTCAACAAGATCGAGTGCTTCTGCTTCAAGGAGCAAACGCTGGCGCCCGGCCAGAGCATCGAGATGCCGGTGACCTTCTTCGTCGATCCCAAGATCGTCGATGACGACGACACCAAGAACATTTCCGAGATCACGTTGTCCTACACCTTCTATCGCTCCGACGCGGGCGGAAGGGCGGGGTCATGACGGATTTGAGGCGGGGCGCCGCCTCGGCAGGTTTGGGAGGAACAGGAGCGAATCATGGCTGAAGCGCACGCCAAACAGCACGACTATCATCTCGTCAATCCGAGCCCATGGCCGATCGTGGGCGCGATTGGGGCGCTGACGCTCGCCGTCGGCACGGTCATGTTCTTCATCTCGAAGAAGGCGGGCACGCCGCACCTCTGGTACGTGCTCCCGGGCCTCCTCCTCGTGATCTTCACTATGTTCGGCTGGTGGCGCGACGTCATCAAGGAGGCGAACGAGGGCTACGAGACGCCGGTCGTGCAGCTTCATTTGCGCTACGGCATGATCCTGTTCATCGCCTCGGAGGTGATGTTCTTCGTCGCCTGGTTCTGGGCCTATTTCGACGCCGCGCTCTATCCCGACGAGGCCATCACTTATGCCCGCACGCAGGTGCTTGGCGGACAATGGCCGCCGATCCCGAGCGCCGACACCGATGTGCCGGGACTTGGCAGTTTCAAGCACACCTTCGATCCGTGGGGTCTGCCCCTCGTCAACACGCTGATCCTGCTCACCTCGGGCACGACCGTGACCTGGGCGCACCATGCGCTGCTTCACAACGATCGCAGGGGACTCGTTCTCGGTCTCGCCTGCACCGTCGTGCTCGGCATCCTGTTCACGGCTTGTCAAGCCTACGAGTACATGCATGCGGGCTTCGGCTTCGCCAACCACATTTACGGCTCGACGTTCTTCATGGCGACGGGCTTCCACGGCTTCCATGTGATCGTCGGCACGATTTTCCTTCTCGTGTGCCTGGTCCGTGCCTTGCGCGGCGCCTTTACCCCGAAGATGCATTTCGGCTTCGAGGCGGCCGCCTGGTATTGGCACTTCGTTGACGTGGTCTGGCTGTTCCTGTTCACCTGCATTTATGTGTGGGGTGCCGGCAGCAACTACGCCCATTAGACTCGTTTACACTTCAGTCGAAGGGGGGCGGCCGCATGCCGTCCCCCTTTTCGTTTGAGGACATCGCGATGAACCATGGCCAAGCGAGTCCCGATGCGCACGGTCTCGGTGCGACCCTTGCCGCGGGCATCCTGGGGCGCTGTCCCGCCTGTCATCGCGGCAGGCTGTTTAGCGGCTATCTCACGCTTGCGCCCAAATGCGACAAATGCGGGCTCGACTATGCCTTCGCCGATTCGGGCGACGGGCCCGCTGTGTTCGTCATCCTCGTGACCGGGTTCGTGGTCACGGGCCTCGCGCTCATCACCGAAGTCCTCTACGCCCCGCCTTATTGGCTCCATGCCGCGCTGTGGGGCCCGCTCGCCATCCTGTTGCCGCTCCTCCTGCTCCGCTCCTTCAAGGGCGCGCTCATCGCGCTCCAGTTCAGGCACAAGGCGGAGGAGGGCAAGCTCGCCGGGAAATGAGACCGGTGGCCAGAGGGCTCCTCGGCTTCACCCTGCTGGTGGTCGCGGCGGTTGCCGTGCTCGCCGGCCTCGGATTCTGGCAGCTCGAGCGCCTCCGGTGGAAAGAGGGGCTGATCGCCAAGATCGAGGCCCGGGCCAAGGCCCCGCCGATCGCCCTCGAGGAGGCGACCGCGATGGCGGCGCGAGGAGAGGATCCGAGCTACTACCGCGTGGCCGTCACCGGGCGCTACGACCACGCCAAGGAGCGCTACCTCTTCGCCGTCAATGAGGGCGAGGCCGGGTGGCATGTCGTCACCCCGCTCGCGACGCAAGATGGCGAGACCGTTCTCATCGATCGGGGCTTCGTCCCCGACAAGCTGAGAGACCCGGCCTCGCGCGCCGAAGGCGAGGTCGGCGGCGTCGTCGCCGTCACCGGCCTCGTGCGCATGCCCGAGACCCAAACCCTCTTCATCCCCGACAACGATCCTGAGACCAATCGCTGGTTCTGGCGCGATGCCGGCGCCATGACGCGCTCGATGTTTCCGGGCCAAGCCGTTACGGCCGCGCCCTTCTTCCTCGAGGCCGAGAAGGGCGAGGCGCCCGGCGGCTGGCCTGAGGGCGGCCAGACGCGGCTCGATCTTCCCAACAACCATCTGCAATACGCCATCACCTGGCTTCTGCTGGCCGGGGCGCTCCTCTGCGTTTACGGGGCGTATGTGTGGAAGGCCAAGACGGGCAAGCGCCCATCGCCCCAAGGCGAAAAAGACTAACCCTGGACAGGCCCCGTTATTGCCCGCAGGGCCTGCGCCCGCTAGGGTCTGGCGCGAAACCCCCATTTGCCTTGCCCCGAGAGGCTCGTCTTGAAATTCGTCTCAACGCGCGGTGAAGCGCCGTCGCTTCCCTTCGAGGGCGTGCTCCTTGCCGCGCTCGCCAGCGACGGCGGCCTCTACATGCCCGAGGCCTGGCCGCATCTTTCGCCCGAGGCGATCGAAGGGCTCGCCGGCCTCGACTACGCCGATGCGGCCTTCCGCGTGATGCAGCCCTATCTCGCCGGCGACCGATGCCTCGACGATCTCGAAGGGGTGCTGGAGGAGGCTTATGGCAGCTTCCATCATCCCGCCGTGGCCCCCCTCCGTCAGATCGCACCCAACAGCTTCATTCTGGAGCTGTTTCATGGCCCGACGCTCGCCTTCAAGGACCTCGCCATGCAGGTGGTGGCGCGGCTGATGAATCGCGCGCTCATGCGCCGGCGCGCCCATGCCACCGTGATCGGGGCGACGTCCGGCGACACCGGCGCCGCGGCGATCGAGGCCTTCCGCGGGCTTGAGGCCATCGACATCTTCATCCTGCATCCGAAGGGGCGCATCAGCGACGTGCAGCGCCGCCAGATGACGACCGCCTCCGAAGCGAACGTGCACAACATCGCCGTCGAGGGGACGTTCGACGATTGCCAGACCATCGTGAAGGGGCTGTTCGGCGATCCCGCTCTGCGCGAGCCTCTCGCGCTCACCGGCATCAACTCGATCAATTTCGCGCGCATCCTTGCCCAGATCCCGTATTACTTCACCGCCGCAGTCAGCCTCGGCGCGCCCCATCGAGCCATGGCCTTCACCGTGCCTACCGGAAATTTCGGTGATATTTTCGCGGGTTACGCCGCCAAGCGGATGGGCTTGCCGGTCTCGCGCCTCGTTATTGCCACGAACCTCAACGACAGTCTGGTTCGCGTTCTGGGCTCTGGCGCCTATGAGCCCGGAAGCGTGATCGCGACATCAAGCCCCAGCATGGACATCCAGCTTGCCAGCAATTTCGAGCGCCTTCTGTTCGAGCTTGCCGGCCGCGACGCGGGCCGCGTGCGCGCGCTGATGGACTCGTTGCGCAAGACCGGCGCCTTCCGTCTCAACGACGCCGAGCTTTCCTCATTGCGCGCGCTCTTCGGCGCCCATGCCATCGGCGAGCCCGAGACCGCCATGACCATTCGCAGTCTCGTCGAGGAGACCGGCTTTCTCGCCGATCCTCACACCGCCGTCGCAATTGCCGCCGCGCGCGACGAGAGCTCGCATGACGCCTCGCCGATGATCGTCCTCTCCACGGCGCATGCCGCCAAGTTCCCCGAGGCGGTCGAGCGCGCCTCGGGCCGCGTGCCCGAGGAGCCCGAGCGTCTGCGGCTGAAGCTCGGACGGCACGAGCGCTGCACCTCGCTTCCCAACGACTATGGCGCGGTCGCTTCCTTCATCGCCGCCAATGCCCGCGCCGGCGGGAGCGGCGCGCAGGCACGGCACACGACCGGGGCCCGCGCGTGAGCCTCGAACGGTCAAAACTCGCCAACGGGCTCACGGTCGTGAGCCACGCCATGCCCGAGGTCGAGACGGTATCGCTCGGGCTTTGGGTGGGCGCCGGCAGCCGCAGCGAGGGCGCGAGCGAGCATGGCATCGCCCATTTCCTCGAGCACATGGCCTTCAAGGGCACGGCGCGCCGGAGCGCCCAGGATATCGCCGAGGAGATCGAGGCCGTCGGCGGCGAACTCAACGCCGCGACCGGCGTCGATACCACCGCCTATTATGCGCGCGTGATGCGCGAGGACGTGCCGCTCGCGCTCGACATCCTGAGCGACATCGTCGTCGCCCCGCGCTTCGATACGACCGAGCTTGCCCGCGAGCGCGGCGTGATCCTGCAAGAGATCGCCGCTTCGATGGATTCGCCCGAGGACATCGCCTTCGACCTGCTCCAGGAAGCGGCCTTCCCCGGCCAGCCGGTGGGGCGGCCGATCCTCGGCACGGCGGAGAGCGTGGCCTGTTTCGAGCGCTCCCATCTCGGCGCTTATCTGTCCGCGCATTATCACGCGCCCGGCATGGTGCTCGCCGCCGCCGGCGCCGTCGATCATGGCGCCCTTCTCGCCGAAGCCGAGCGCAGGCTCTGCGGTTTCGATCCCGTGGCCGCGGCGGCCCCGCAAGCTGCCGTCTATTCCGGCGGCGTCAGGCGTTGCGAGGAGGATTTCGAGCAGACCCATCTCGTGCTCGCCTTCGAGGCGCCCCATTACCGCCACCCCGACTATTTCACGGCGCAGGTCTGCGCCGGCGCGCTCGGCGGCGGCATGTCCTCGCGTCTCTTCCAGGAAGTGCGCGAGCGGCGCGGGCTTTGCTACGCCGTCTATGCCTTTGCCAGCGGGCTCGACGACAGCGGCATGTTCACCATCCATGCCGCCGGCGCCTCCGACCGCGCCCACGATCTTTTTGCCGTGATCCGCGACGAGCTGGTCAAGGCCGCCGAGAAGGGCTTCAGCACCGATGAGGTCGCCCGCGTCAAGGCCCAGCTCAAGATGGGGCTCCTCACCGGGCTCGAAAGCTCGAGCGCCCGCGCCGAGCAGATCGCCCGCCAGATTCTCATCCATGGGCGCACGCTCGCGACCGAGGAGCTGATCGAAAAGGTGGATCGG
>JBFWTF010000146.1:0-6695 GCA_050247995.1 Methyloceanibacter sp.
ATCAGGCTCGACCGTTTCATCCATGCGCTCGGCATTCCGCATGTGGGCGAGACCACGGCGCGGCTTCTGGCGCGGAACTACGGTACCATCGAGCGCTTCGTTTCGGCGATGCGCGCCGTCGCCAAGGGCCGCGGCACGGAAGCCTTCGCCGAGCTCGACAATATCGAGGGCATCGGCCCGACGGTCGCTGCCGCGATCGCCGATTTCTTCGCCGAGCCGCACAATCTGGCGGTCGTCACCGACCTTCTGAAGGAAGTCAGCCCCGAGCCGCTCGAAGCTGTCGATCACGCCTCGCCCATCTCCGGCAAGATTGTGGTCTTCACCGGCACGCTCGAAAAGATGACGCGCCCCGAGGCCAAGGCCCGCGCCGAGCGCCTCGGCGCCAAGGTGGCGGGGTCGGTATCGAAGAAGACCGACTATGTGGTGGCGGGCCCCGGCGCGGGCTCCAAGCTGAAAGAGGCGAATGCGCTTGGGCTCACCGTCCTCACCGAAGACGAGTGGCTGAAGCTGATCGATTGACGGCGCGACCATTTTTTCGCTCTCCCCTTGGGGGAGAGCACGCGAGCGCATTTCCGATGCACTATCGCTTTGCCGCTTGAGCGCAATTGCGCTCGCGGTGAGGGGTAAGCCGCGAAGCGGCGTCCCACGAGGGGAGAGGGGCATTGCGCGAGCCCGTCGCGCCACCTCCGCCCTCATGCTGAGGAGCGCTCCGAAAGGAAGCGCGTCTCGAAGCACGCACACACAAAGTGGCGCGCCCTTCGTGACGCCGCCTTCGGCGGCTCCTCAGGGTGAGGCCGAGAATCGAGGCGGTGCCTCGCCTCAGCCGATCGGGGCGGTGGCGTGGCGGAGGAAGGCCCGGTCGTCCGAGAGCAGGATCGGCTCGATCTCGCGCCGCACGCGGGCGTGGTAGGCGTTGAGCCAGGCGAGTTCTGCGGGGAGCAGCTGCTTCGGATCGATCAGGCGGCGGTCGAAGGGGACGAGGGTCAGCGTCTCGAAGCCCATCATCTCGCGCGTGCCGCCGGGGATTTTCGCGAGCGGCGTGACCAGCACGAGATTTTCCAGCCTGATGCCGTAATGACCCTCGCGGTAGAAGCCCGGCTCGTTCGACAGGATCATGCCGGGCTCGAGCTCGACGCTGCCGAGCCGCGACAGGCGCTGCGGCCCCTCATGCACCGAGAGATAGGAGCCGATGCCGTGGCCGGTGCCGTGGTCGAAATCGAGGCCCGCATCCCATAGCGGCCGCCGCGCGAAGGGATCGAGATCCTGGCCGCGCGTGCCCTTGGGGAAGCGCGAAGTGGCGATGGCGATATGGGCCTTGAGCACCAGCCCGTAATGCCGGCGCATCTCCGCATTGGGCGTGCCGATGGCGATTGTGCGCGTCACGTCGGTCGTGGCCTCGCGATACTGCCCGCCCGAATCGATCAGATAGAGCGTGCCCGCCTCGATCAGGCGTTTCGATTTCGTCGTCGGCCGGTAATGCACGATGGCGCCGTGCGGGCCCGAAGCCGAGATCGTATCGAAGCTGATATCCTTGAGCTGGCCCGACTCGCGCCGGCAGTCTTCGAGCTTGATCGCGGCCGCGACCTCGTCGATCTTGCCCGACACGGCGACCTCGTCGAGCCAGGCGAGGAAGCGCACCATGGCGACGCCGTCCCTGAGATGGGCGGTGCGGGCGCCCGCGATCTCGGTCGCGTTCTTGATCGCCTTGGGCAGGATGCACGGGTCTTGACCCGGCACGATTTGCGCGCCGGCAATCTTCAATTCTTGCGCGAACTTGACCGGCGCGGTGTCGGGATCGAGTCTGACGCGGGCTCCTGCCTCGCCGAGCGTCTTGAGATGGTCCGCGAGCGCCGCCGGCTCGGCGAGATCGGCGGTTTCGCGAATCTCGCCCTTGACGTTGTCGCCGATCTTGGCCGGATCGATGAAGAGCGTGGGGCGCCCCGTCGCCGGGACGATGGCGAAGGCGAGCGCGACCGGCGTGTGCTTGATGTCGCCGCCCCTGATGTTGAACAGCCAGGCGATGGAATCGAGCAGGGTGAGGAGGACGGCGTCGGCCTTGTCGGCCGCGAGCGCGGCCTGCACGTCGCGGATCTTATCCCGCGCGGTGCGTCCCGCATATTCGATGCCGTGGGGGACGACGGCGGTTGCCGCGGGCTTCGGCCGGTCCTTCCAGATCGCGTCGATGAGATTGGGCTCGACCGGGACGAGCTTGATGCCGGACTTGGCGAGCGTCTCGGTCAGCCGCTCGATTTCCTTGACGGCGTGGAGCGAGGGGTCGTAGCCGACCGACCCGCCCTTGGCGAGCCTCTCGGCGATCCAGCTCGAGGCCTTGGCCTCCGGCGTTTGCAGCACCTCGAACAGCTCGGAATCGGTCTGGGCGCGCGCCTGGATGGTGTAGCGCCCATCGACGAACAGCGCCGCCTCCTTGTCCAGCACCACCGCGTTCCCGGCCGATCCGGTGAACCCGGTGAGCCAGGCGAGGCGCTCGAACTGAGGGGCGAGGTACTCGCTCTGATGCTCGTCGTTATGGGGAACGAGATAGCCCTTGAGCTTGCGCGACCTCAATTCGCCCTGGAGCGCCTTGATCCGCTCGCCGCTCGCCCCGGGGGAACTGACATCGTCGAAAAGCTGAAACATGGCCCGCCCTTGTACGCGGAAAACGCCGCGCCGATCAATCGCCGGCCCGGCGCGCGTTGTCGCGGGCGATCACGAGCGTCGTCCATCCTTCGAGAATGATTCGCTTTTTCAGCATAAAGCCGTGCGCCCTGGTGCGCGCCTCGATCCCTCGCGCCTGGGTTTCAGTGAGCCCCGAAAGCACGGCGATGCCGCCTGGCGCGACATGGCGCGCCAATTGCGGCGCGAGCGCATAGAGCGCGCCTTCCAGCAGGTTGGCGAAGAGGAGATCGGCTTTCGCCTGCCGCAGCGCGGGATGGGCGAACCCCTCGGCGGTGACGACCCTGACCAGGCTAGCCACGCCGTTCTTGCGCGCATTCTCCGCCGCGGTTCTGGCCGCGACCTTGTCATTGTCGCTCGCAAGCACCTTTTGCCGGAGCGCCTTCGCCACGGCGATGGCGAGCACGCCCGTTCCGGTGCCGATGTCGACGACAACGCGCGGGCGCCCGCGCTTGAGCGCGTCGTCCAGCGCGATGAGGCAGCCGCGCGTCGTCGCGTGATGCGCCGTGCCGAAAGCCTGGCCCGCGTCGATCTCGATGGCGAGCAGGCTTGGTGGCACCTTTTCCCGGTCGTGGCTGCCATGAACGAGGAAGCGCCCGGCAACGACCTTGCCGCGCTGTCCTTGCGACAGTGTGACCCAATTGGTGGGAGGCAGCGCCTCGATCTCGAGCGTGCCGGCGCCGTCCTCCTTTACGGCCCCGGCGATCAGCGCGAGCAAGGCCTCGCGCGACGGCGCCGCATTGTAATGGGCGAAGACCTCGAAACGGTCTTCGCCGCGCTCGAACAGCCCGACCGCGACGGGGGAGGGGTCAACCGAAGCTTCGAGCGCCTCGGCAAGACGCAGCGCCGCCGCTTCCGGCACCTCGATCCGCGCCTGATGCGTCACTTGGCCCGCGCTCTCCGCCACGTCTCACGAATCCTTCGCGGCGCTGGCGCGGTCGAGGCTATCGGTATCGAGCAGCCGGTCCCACAGACGGTCGAGATGGGCGCGCGCCTCCTCCGGCGCGATCGCGGAAAGATTTCCCTTCGCGTCGCGGCGCACGAGACCGTCGGCGACGAGCCGGCGCAGCGTTTCCTCGGCGTCGAAATCGACCTTCGCCCCGCACCGCTCCTGAAGGAAGCGGATCACCTCGGTCTTGACGTCGGCGAGCCCGTTCTTCCGCGCGGGCGCGCGGGCGAGGAAAGCATAGAGCAGCATGTCCTCCTTCACGTCCTCTTCCTCGGCGCCGTCGGCGATGAGAGTGAGGGCGCCGCGATTATTGGCGAGGCTGCAAAAATAGAGGCTCTGCGCCAGAACCATCATGTACGCGTTCCTCGTGTGGAAGAACTTCATCGCCTGGCGGAAGATCACCGCACTCAAGCCGAAAATGCCGAAGGCGAGCGTGAAGGGGTTGGTCGCGGCCAGGAGCTTGGTCGCGGTCCCGGCCACGCCCGCGACCGTTCCGCCCCCGGCCGTGACCGCGAGTTTCACCTTGTCGAACGGCTTGAACTGGATCTTGGTGTTGGGGAACAGCATCTCCAGATCGACCTGCGGAATGCGCTTGAACATCTTGACGTAGATATGCTCGCTCGAGACCCCGGCCGGCAGATGCTCGCGGCGTTTCTCGGCGATCTTGAGCGCGCGCGCGGGATCGAGCCCGGATTGCGCCGCGATCTCGGCCGCGCGCGCCGCGAGCGGCTTCAGCTTCAGCACGAGGAACAGGCGCTCGAACACCGGAATCTCGAAACGCGTCTTGGCAAGAAAGACCCGCCACGGGTCGCGCTGCTCGCGCGTCTCGACGGCCGTGCCCCGGTAGTAGAGCAAGAGGTCGTCGAAATCGCCGAGATCGACCTTGAGGCTCAAGCCGTGCGGCGATCGCTCGATCAGGATGCGCTGCAAATCGTCAGGGTCGAGCCGGACGAAGTTCGCCTGCACGAGCAGGCGCTCGACGCTTGCGATGAATTCGTCGCGCGCCTTCGCCTGCGCCTTCTCGTCAAGCGCAACCAGGTTCGCCGTGTCGCTGTCGGGACTGAAGGGGAGATAGTCCTCGAGCAGATCGAGCAGCCGCTTGCGATAATCCTGATGGCGCCAGGCGGCGAGGCAATCGAGCGCGCGTTGCCAGGCCTTGGCGTCGCCGCCCGCTTCGCCGTCCTCGCCGAGGAAATCGGCGAGCCGCGCCCTGAGACCGTAGCGGCTGACGGGAATGAAGCGCGCGCGTGACGGCTTGAGCGCAGGCGCCGTCCCCGCCTTCGCGTCCTTTCCCCCTTCAGCCGCGCGAGGAAGCGGCGAGGGCGATTGCGCTGTGCCAGGCTTGAGCTGCATGGCGCGGAGCTTAGGCCCCGGCGCCATGCCCGATCAATCGCGACCCCCACGGCACCGCGGAGAGCAGCGGTGATCGGCGTGCTCTCCCTCCCCCTGCAAGGGGGAGGGCCGGAGTGGGGGTCTGCCGCTCAATCCGAGTAGCTCAGGACTTGTTGCCGAAGCAGACGCGCGGCGCCGCCTCGTGCTTGCACGGCTCGCCCGCCGGCGTGCCGCAGACCTCCGCGAGCTTGCCTTGCGAGACGCAGAACCCGTCGGGGCCGCGCCAGCCCGAGCCGCCTTTGCAGCCGCAGCCCTTGCAACGGCAAACTTCCTCGGCAATCGCGGCCGAAGGGCCCGGAAAAATCAAAAATCCCAATGAAATCAGCACGAAACCGCTTGCGATCACGCTCCGCATGGGGGCTCCTCCCGTTCTGAGAAGGGCCAATGTACACGTTTTGTTCTACTCGGGGAAGAGGGTTCAACTCGCCTCAACCGAGCCACGACCCCATCGAACACGACCCCATCGAATTTGGATGGTGACCCCCCTCTTACTCCCCCCTCGGTAGAAAAACCGGGAGCGACGTTTGGTTTCCCTCCCCTGCAAGGGGGAGGGTCGGGTTGGGGGTCTAGAGCGCTAGTGCTCTGGCCAGCGCGGCCCTCAGGCCCGCTCGACGAAGCTGTCCACGACCTTCTTCTGACCGGCCTTGTCGAAATCGACCGTGAGCTTGTTGCCGTCGATCTGCGTCACGCGGCCATAGCCGAATTTCTGGTGGAACACGCGCGCGCCGATCGCCAGCCCCGCGCCTTCGGCCGTGCTCGAAGCGACGAGCGTGCCTTCGATGGTGACGGGTCCGCGCTTCGCCGCTCCGCCGCCTGCGGCGCGGTTTCGCTTGGCGCGCTGCCAGCCCGGCGTCTCGTAGAAGCCGCTCGCGAACAGGGTCTCGGCCGTATCGAAGCGGCT
Source organism: Methyloceanibacter sp. (assembly GCA_050247995.1). Lineage (GTDB taxonomy): Bacteria > Pseudomonadota > Alphaproteobacteria > Rhizobiales > Methyloligellaceae > Methyloceanibacter. Next base: position 5,916 of record JBFWTF010000146.1, read on the forward strand.
CGGCCCGTAACCGCGCAAGCCCTTGTCCTCGGCGACCTCGATATGGGCGACGGGAAGCTCGTCGATGAAGCGGGAGGGGAGCGCCGTCTGCCAGGTGCCGTGGTTGCGGCGGTTCTGGGCGAAGGTGATCTTGGCGAATTTCCGCGCGCGGGTGAGGCCGACATGGGCGAGCCGCCGCTCTTCTTCCAGCCCTGCGCGCCCCGTCTCATCGAGGCTCCGCTGATGCGGCAGAAGCCCTTCGTCCCAGCCGGGCAGGAACACGGTGTCGAATTCGAGCCCCTTGGCCGAATGCAGCGTCATCAGGTTGACGCGGTCCGCGCCTTCCTCGGTCTCGGCATCCATGACCAGGCTCACATGCTCGAGGAAGCCCGCGAGCGTGTCGAACTCCTCCATGAAGCGGATCAGCTCTTTCAGGTTCTCGAGCTTCGACTGCGCTTGCGGCGAGCGCTCGGCCTGCCACATGCCGGTATAGCCCGACTCGTCGAGGATCAGCTCGGCGAGTTCGGTGTGGCGCATGGTGTCGATCAGCGAGCGCCAGCGGTCGAAGGCAGCGATCAAATCGGCGAGCGCCTTGCGCGGCTTGGGCTTGAGCTCTTCGGTCTCAGTGAGGAGCCGCGCCGCCTGGAACAGCGGCAGGCTTTGCGCGCGCGCAAGCTGATGCAGAGACTTGAGGCTGGATTCGCCCAGGCCCCGCCGCGGCGTGTTGAAGATGCGCTCGAATTTGAGGTCGTTCGCCGGATTGAGCGTCACCTCGAAATAGGCGGTGGCGTCCCTGATCTC
>JBFWTF010000147.1:0-6671 GCA_050247995.1 Methyloceanibacter sp.
GCCCAAGCAGGAGCCCTGGGCCTCGATGCCGAATGTCGGCAAGTGGTAGCGGGCCTCGTTCGCGTGCCGCCGCAGCCATGAAATATCCGCTCGCGACGCTTTCGTGCCTGGTTCTGATCGGAGCAAGTCCGGCATGGTCGGCTCCGCCCTGGGTCGAGGATTACTGTATGGCGCAGGCGGCGCGGATCGCGTTCATGGGACGCGGCGACCGGGAGCACTTCATGGCCAACTGCATCGCCGACAACACCCCGACGCCATCGCCCAAGCGGCGCAAATACAAGAAGCCCCGCGGGTAGTCCGCGGGGCTTGAGGTGTCGATGGCCCTTGTCCGGGGCCGGGATTTGTTTGTCGGCTCTCGTCCGGAGCCGCACCCATTCTAGTGCGATTCGGCCGCGAGGGCCGACGCGAGCCAGCGCGTCATCGCTACCAGGGGAAGCCGCGCGGTTCGGCGTAAGCGCCGCAGGAGCCCTTGAGCCGGTTATCGTTGCCGATGATCTGGCAGAGATAGACCTTGGTGTTGGGGTTGTTGCGCACCTCGGCGTCGGTCACGTTGAAGCCGTAGGAGCGGGCGACGCGGGCGATCTGCTGGTCCTCGCAATAGGGCGTCGAGATCAAGCCGTATTTCTTGGTCACCTGGAAGTTCTCGCGGCATTCGATCTTCGCCGCGGCGGGCGGGACCGCTGCAAGCGCCAAGAGGCAGGTCGCGAGCGCAAGCGTCGGGAATTGTCGTGGGCGCATGGCCGAGGCTCCCAGGGTTGGGGACGCGTCTCACCAGCCGGCATTATACAAGAGTGGCGCCCCCTAGGGGGATCGAACCCCTGTTTTCAGGTTGAAAACCTGACGTCCTGACCATTAGACGAAGGGGGCGCTGAAGGCTCGATATAGAAGGCCTTGAGGCCGCAAGCAAGGCAGGCGCTGGCCTAACCTTGCGCCGGGGCGGCGTCCTCGATCAGGAGCTCGACGCTCTCGCGGCCCTGCCAGGCGTTCCGGCGCAAATGCCCCGCGACATGCATCGCCTGCCCCTCGCCGCCGAGCAGGAGCTGCCCAAGCGGCGTGTCGGCGATGCGGAAGGCGCAAGCCTCGAGCTTTGCCCCGTCGGGCGCGCGCAGCGTGCAGCGGAGATGCATGTCTTTGATGGCGCGCACGCGCAAGAGCCGGTGCGAAGGCAGCACGAAGCGCGGCTCGGCGTGGCCGGGGCCGTAAGGCCCGGCGCGGTCGAGCTGATCCATCAGCGCTAGGTTGGCGCCGCCGGCGGCAAGCGCGCCGTCGATGGCAAGCACACGCAACCTGCCGGCTTCCGCCACCGGACCCGCCAGGCGCTCGTGCAGGAAGGCGACGAGGCGGTCCTGTTTCCGCCGCTCGAACTTGAAGCCCGCCGCCATGACGTGGCCGCCGCCTTTGACGAGAAGGCCCTCATGCACGGCGCTCCGCACCACGGCGCCGAGATCGACCGAGGCGATGGAGCGGGCCGAGCCCGTGGCGAAGCCGTCGGGCTCGAGCGAAGAGACGAAAGTTGGAAGCCTGAAGCGCTCGGCGATACGGCCCGCGACGAGACCGAGCAGGCCCTTGTGCCAGCCTTCGGCGGCGAGGAAGAGAAGCGGCCGCCCGGGATCTCTGGCAAGCGCTGCCTCGGCGAAAGCGAAGGCCTCTTCGAGCATGCGCTCCTCGATCGCCTTCCGCTCGGCGTTGAAGGCTTCGAGCTTCTGCGCGATCGCGCGCGCCTCGATATCGTCGTCGGTGGCAAGGAGCCTCGCGCCGAGCGACGATGCGCCCACCCTGCCCCCGGCATTGATGCGCGGCCCGAGCAGGAAACCGAGCGCATAGCAATTGGGCGCGGCGTCGATGCGCGCGGCGTCGGCGAGCGCGCGCAAGCCCTGATTGTGCCTGAGCCGCAGCACTTTCAGCCCCTGCGCGACGAAGGCGCGGTTCACGTCCTTGAACGGCACGACGTCGCAGACCGTGGCAAGCGCGACGAGATCGAGCAGGCCGAGGAGATCGGGCTCCGGGCCCGCGCCGTAGAAACCTTCGCGGCGAAGCGCGCGCACCGTCGCCACCAAAAAGAGAAACACCACGCCCGCGGCCGCCAGATGGCCCTGTCCCGAAAGGTCGTCCTGCCGGTTGGGGTTGAGCACGGCGTAAGCCGGCGGCAGCGCCTCGTCGGCCTGGTGATGGTCGATGACGATCACTTCGGCGCCGGCCGCATTGGCGGCCTCGATCGCCGGCCCGGCTGTCGTGCCGCAATCGACGGTGAGGATGAGGCGCGCGCCCTCTTGCGCGAGGCCCGCGAGCGACTGCGGCGAAGGCCCGTAGCCCTCGGTGAGGCGGTCGGGGATGTAGGTCGCGGGGCTCTGCCCGTGCGCGCGCAGGAAGCGCTCGATCAGAGCGACCGAGGCCGCGCCATCGACATCGTAGTCGCCGAACACGGCGACCGGCTCGCTCTGCGCGACGGCGCGGGCGAAGCGCGAGGCCGCCTTGTCCATGTCCTGGAAGCGGGCGGGATCGGGCAGGAGCGCGCGGAGCGACGGATCGAGGTAACGCGCCGCGTTGTGCATGTCGGCGCCGCGCGCGGCGAGCACGCGGCCGAGCAGTTCCGGCAAGCCGTGGCCTTGGGAGATGGCGGCGGCGAGAAGCGCGCGCGAAGGATCGAGCCGCTCGACCCAGCGATAGCCGCGCGCCGAGCGTTCGACGCCGAGGAACGGGCTTAGGCTCTCTGTCCCTGCAAGTTTTAAGGCAGCCGTCACGGCTCACACCATCTCACGCGCATTTCCTTGAGCGCGGGGAGTGTAAGGTGATTCGCGGGGTTCGCTGCCCCCTGCCGCCAAGCCCTTAGTCGAACTTGGCGATATTGGGGTGTTCGGCCTTGATCCAGCGCACCGTGCGGGTCGAGGCGCGCATGACGAGCGTATGGGTGTGGATCGCGTTCTTGGTGAAGCGGACGCCTTCCAGGAGCGAGCCGTCGGTGATGCCGGTCGCGGCAAAGGCGATATCGCCCGTCACCATGTCGCGCATGTGGTACTTGCGGTCGAGGTCGTGGATGCCGGCGGCGCGGGCGCGGGCGCGATGCTGTTCGCTCGAGGCCACGAGGCGCCCTTGCATCTGCCCGCCGATGCAGGCCAGCGCCGCCGCGGCCAGAACGCCTTCGGGCGCGCCGCCGATGCCGAGATAGATGTCGATGCCGGTCTCCATCGGCTTGGTGACGTGGATCACGCCGGCGATATCGCCGTCGCCGATGAGGCGAAGCGATGCGCCGGTCTCGCGCACTTCTTCGATCAGCTTGGCATGGCGCGGGCGGTCGAGCATGCAGACCGTGATCTCGCCGATCGGCACGTTCTTGGCGGCGGCGAGCGCCTTGAGGTTGTCGGCGGGCGAGGCGTCGAGATCGACCAGGCCCTCGGGATAGCCGGGGCCAATCGCGATCTTGTCCATATAGATGGCGGGCACCTTGAGCAGGCTGCCGCGCTCGGCCACCACGAGCACGGCGAGCGCATTGGGCAGCGCCTTGGCGCAAAGCGTCGAACCCTCGATGGGGTCCACGGCGAGATCGACCTTGAAGGCCGCAGCGGCGCTTCCGCCCACCATCTCGCCGATATAGAGCAGCGGGGTCTCGTTCTCCTCGCCCTCGCCGACGACGACGATGCCTTCGATGGCGAGGCGCTCGAGCTCGCGATACATGGCTTCGGCTGCGGCCTCGTCGGCGGCGGCCTCGTTGCCCCTGCCCCGCCACAGCGCGCCGGCGACGGCCGTGGCCTCGGTCACACGCACGATATCGAGCGCCAAAGCGCGGTCGAGCTCGGTCTTCGCCGGAGCCTTCGACACGACCGTTCCTCCCTCCCTCGGGCGCTCATGGGGCGGCGCCCTTAGGGATACACACTCACTATCACAATTTTTCGATGCGGATCATCTGCGGCTTTTGATCGACATGGCCGTCGCGCTCGATGGCGGCAAGCGCCTGGCGGATGGCGGCCTCGGTGGTCTGATGGGTGATGAGCACGACGAAGGCGGGCGCCTTCTCGTCGCGCCGGTTGAAGCCGGGAAGCTCGGCGCCGGGGCGGCGCTGCACGATGCTCTCGATCGAGATGCCTTGATCGGCCATGCGGCCGGCGATGGCCGCGAACGCGCCCGGGCGGTCGTAGACCGAAAGCCTGATGTAATAGCCGCCTTCGTGGGCCCGCATCTCCGCCTTCTTGTAGGGCTTGAGCGCCTTCGCCTTGGCGCCGAAGGGCGGCAGGACGTGGCCGCGGGCGATGTCGATCAGGTCGCTCATCACGGCGGAGGCCGTGGGGCCTGCGCCCGCGCCCGGACCGATCAGCATCACCTCGCCGACGAAGTCGCCGTCGATGGCGACGCAGTTCAGCACGCCATCGACATCGGCGATGGCCCGATCCTTCGGCACCATGGTCGGGTGGACGCGCTGCTCGATGCCGCTCTCGGTGCGGAGCGCGACGCCGAGCAGCTTGATGCGGTAGCCGAGATCGCCCGCCGCCTCGATATCGGCGGGGGTGATCTGTTCGATGCCCTCGACATAGACCGACTCGAAATTCACGCGCGTGCCAAAGGCAAGGCTCGTGAGCAGCGCGAGCTTGTGCGCGGTGTCGAAGCCGCCGATGTCGAAGGTCGGGTCGGCCTCGGCATAGCCTTGGGCCTGCGCCTCCTTCAGCACGTCGTCGAAGCTCCTGCCCTCCTTCTCCATCAGGGTGAGGATGTAATTGCAGGTGCCGTTGAGGATGCCGTAGACGCGGGAAATGTCGTTGCCTTGCAGGGCCTCGCGGATGACCTTGACCACGGGGATGCCGCCGGCGACGGCCGCCTCGAAATTGAGCGTAACGCCGTTCTTCTCGGCGAGCGCGGCCAGGGCCGGTCCGTGATGGGCGAGCAGCGCCTTGTTGGCGGTGACGACATGCTTGCCGGCGGCGAGCGCCGCCTCGACCGCCTCCCTCGCCACGCCCTCCTCGCCGCCGATCAGCTCGACGAAGACCTCAATCTCGGGATCGGTGGCGAGCGCCACCGGGTCAGCGACGAAGCGAAAGCCCGACAGGTCGGCGTCGCGCTTTTTGTCACGGTTTCGCGCCGATACGGCCACGACCTCGATGGGCCGGCCGGCACGCGCGGCAAGATCGCCCTTGCGCGCCGCCAAGAGCCGCAACAGACCGCCGCCGACCGTGCCGACGCCGGCCACACCTAACTTCAATGCGTCCGTCATGGGAAAGGATCAGAACGACCGATTGGCCTTGGATGCAATAGGAATCACATTGTGCATCGTCTTGGCGGAATCGGCGAGGAACTTGCGGATGTTGCGCCCGGCCTGACGGATGCGCTGCTCGTTCTCGACGAGCGCGATGCGGACATAGCCCTCGCCGTACTCGCCGAAGCCGACGCCGGGAGAGACCGCGACCGAGGCTTTCTCCAGCAGCAGCTTGGAAAATTCGAGCGAGCCGAGATGGGCGAACATGTCCGGGATCGGCGCCCAGGCGAACATGGTGGCGGGCGGCGAAGGCACCGGCCAGCCGGCGCGCCGCATGGCGTCAACCAGGCAATCGCGGCGGCGGCGGTAGATCGCGCGGATCTCGTCGATGCAGTCCTGCGGCCCGTTGAGCGCGGCGGAGGCGGCCACCTGGATCGGGGTGAAGGCGCCGTAGTCGAGATATGACTTGACGCGGGTGAGCGCGTGGATGAGGCGCTCGTTGCCCACGGCGAAGCCGACCCGCCAGCCGGGCATGGCGTAGGTCTTGGACAAGGTGGTGAACTCGATGGCGATATCGACGGCGCCCGGCACTTGCAGGATCGAGGGCGGCTTCTCGCCCTCGAAATAGATCTCGGCGTAAGCGAGATCGGACAGCACGATCAGGTCGTGCTTCCGGGCGAAGGCGACGATCTCGCGATAGAAGTCGAGCGTGGCGACCTGGGCGGTCGGATTGGCCGGATAGTTCAGCACGAGCACCGAGGGTTTCGGCACCGAATGGCGCACGGCGCGGTCGAGCGAGACCAGGAATTGGGAGTCGGTGCTTGCGGGCAAATGCCGGATGACGCCGCCCGACATGATGAAGCCGAACTCGTGGATGGGATAGGTCGGGTTCGGCACGAGGATGACGTCGCCCGGCGCGGTGATCGCCTGGGCGGTATTGGCGAAGCCCTCCTTGGACCCGAGCGTCACGATCACTTGCGTGTCGGGATTGAGCTTCACGCCGAAGCGGCGCCCATAGTAGGCGGCCTGGGCCCGGCGCAAGCCGCCGATCCCCTTCGACGCCGAGTAGCGGCTCGTGCGCGGGTCGCGCAGCGTCTCGGTCAGCTTGGCGACGATATGGTCCGGCGTCGGCATGTCGGGATTGCCCATGCCGAAATCGATGATGTCATCGCCGCGCGCGCGAGCTTCCGCCTTGAGCTTGTTGACTTGCTCGAAGACGTAAGGCGGCAAGCGCTTAATTCTGTGGAAATCGCTGGTCACCGCGAGGGTCCCACCCCGATCAGACCCCTAAGGGGCCTCTCTTGAACCATAGAAGCGGGCGCACGGGCAAGCCGCTCGCCCGCGGGCTACGGTCCTAGTTCGTGTTGTCCTCCTCGGTCGCGGGATCGTTCACCGCGCCGGGTTCTTCGTCTTTCGTGGTCGAGGCTTGCTGCAAATCGCTGATCACCGCCTGCTGCTCGGCCTTGGTCAGGGTCTTGTCGTATTGGCG
>JBFWTF010000148.1:0-6586 GCA_050247995.1 Methyloceanibacter sp.
ACCTCATGGCGTGCTTCGAGACGCGCGCTTTCAGCGCGCTCCTCAGCATGAGGGGTCCTCGTATTCGGACATGCGCGGGCTCGGTTAGCGCTGGAGCGGGGACGCGCCGTCGCGCGCGCTTGCGACCGCGTCACCAGCGACCGCGTCGCTCGCGACCTCGCCGGGCGCGGCGGTCTTGCTAGCGGCCGCGTCAGCGACAGGGGTTACGCTCACCCGCGCGACGCCGGCGCGGAGCATGCCGAGTTGTTCCGCCGCCGCCCGCGACACGTCGATGATGCGCCCCTTGCTGTAGGGCCCGCGGTCGTTGATGCGCACCACGACGGAGCGGCCGTTGGCGAGATTGGCGACCCTGACCTTGCTGCCGAAGGGGAGGGAGGGATGCGCCGCGGTCAAGGCCGCGCCGTCCATCGCCTCGCCGCTCGCCGTGCTCGCCGCGATATCGTACCAGGAGGCCCGGCCGGTCTCGCCGCCGGCGCGGGCCGCCTTGTCATGCGATGCGCGGGGCAAGGTCGCGTCCTTCGCGGCCTCGTTCCGCGACGCTTGGCGCGGCGCTGCGGGCATTGAAGGATCAGGCGCGAGACGAACCTGCTTCACGGGCTCGCGCGCGGCCTTGGCCGCGCCGTTCGAGATCTGGCTCGGTTCGGGCTCAGGTTGAGGTGCGACCAGAGCCTGTCGCTGCGTCAGGTCTTGCGGCGTCGAGGCGATATGTTGGGCGATGAAGAGCGCGCCCGTGATCCAGCCCGCGACCACGACGAGGGCCGCGGCCCAGGTCGCCGGACTGATGCTGAAGCCGATGGCGCCCGCAACGCGCTGCATGGGGGATTTCCTGCGATCTCTCTCTGGCCCGGGATTAACCGCCGGGCTGGGCGCGTGGTTCCCGCCATCAAACGGCCCGCGATATCAACAATTTTCCGAGATTTCTGCCGCTTTTGCTGCAACACCGCCCGCCACAAATTGGGCCGCGGCGTGGAACTTGTGAGGCGGCCGCGCCGTTTCGCCCCTCGTGGAAATCCTTGTAGGCGTAGGAGGGACGTTCATGTTCAGGCGCAGAGGGACCATCATTGCTGAAGGATTGAAGATCATTGGCTCGGTCACGGCCGAGGGCCTCGTCGAAGTCAACGGCCAGATCGAGGGCGATCTTTATTGCACCTCGCTCGTGGTTTCGCCCAAAGCCTCGATCGCGGGCGGCATCCAGGCCGAGCGCGTCGTGGTGAACGGCCGCGTCGAAGGCCCCATCCGCGGCGGCGAGGTCGTGCTCAAGAGCCGCGCCCATGTCGTCGGCGACATCCAGCACGACACGCTTTCGATCGAGCCCGGCGCCTATTTCGATGGACGCTCGGTGCGTGTCGGCGCGAACGGTCACGCGCAGGAGAAGCTGCCCGCGCGCCCGCGCAAAGAGCTCACGCATAACGGACGCGAAGCCGCCGCGGCTTGAGCCGCGCGACACAAGGCGCAAATTTGATCTGCTCTCCCCTTGAGGGAGAGCACGCGCGCGCACTTTCGATGCGCTATCGTTTCGCTCCGTGAGCGCTAGCGCGCGCGGTGAGGGGTAAGCGGGCGTAAGCCCGCGTCAAGAAAGATTCACCCCTCACCCTTCCCGCCACGCGACTTGCGCAAGCTTCGCGGCGCAAGATCGCGGCAGGAAGCCCTCTCCCTCAAGGGGAGAGGGGAAATTGTGGCGCGTCGGTCGATTTCCCAGGATGACGCTCGGAGGTTGCCAATGACGCCTAAAGCGGCGAGGAACCGGGCGGCTGGGTCGGATAGGTTGCTCCCGGATGCAGGAAGGTCATGGTCGCATAGGCGCCGATGAAGGAGCCTAACGCGGCGAAAATCACGTAACCCCAGTGTTGCGTATAGTTGATGACCGCGAAGGACGAGAGCAGGTACCAGATGCTGCTCCAGCTTGCCGCCGGCAGGCGGCGGCGCCTGACCACGGAATTGGTGAACATCACATAGACGGCGTCGGTCAGGGCGGTGGCGACCACCACGGCGGCGGCCAGAAGCGGTTCGATCTGGAATGAGAGCATGAGCGGCTGTCCTCCGGCTCCGGTTGCGGCCAAGGACGATAGCGCAAAACCGTGCGGCATGCCGGTGAACATTGCTCCTCATCCGGAGGAGCCGCCGAAGGCGGCGTCTCGAAGGATGCGTTCGCATCGCCATGCGCGCGCGCGCTTCGAGTCGCGCTCCTTCGGAGCGCTCTTCAGCATGAGGAAGTTGGTTAGAGCCCGAACGGGTAGGTCTCGTCGGGACCGTGGGGGTGGGCGTCCGCGCGCGCCGCGACCGCCTTGGTCTCGGTGAACCAGATCCAGGCGTCGAATTGCCGCGACAGCTCGGCCTGGAAATAGTGCGACAGAAGCTCGGTCTCGGGCCGGTAGATCACTCCGATCGCGCGCTCGAGCAGGGGCTCGGCCAGCGCATCGCGCACGCTTTGCTTCTGCCCCGGTCCCGTCTCGAGGAAGAAGGCGGCGATGCCGGCATCGCGCGAGGCCCCCTCGTAGGAATCGTCGCGCGCCGGGCGCACCCGCTTGATCTCCATCGGGCCGTCCCAGTTCGATGCCGCCGCGACCGTGCCGCGATCGGTGCCGAAGCCGATCAGCGCCGCCTCGTCGCCGAATCTGGCGCGGGCGAGCTGCCCGATATTGTGCTCGCCCCTGACCTGGCCCATCTCGGTGAACTCGGCATTGCCGATATGCGAGTTGTGCGCCCACACCACCGCCTTCGATCCGGGACCGCGATGGTCGAGCAGCCGCTCGAGCGTGTCGAACATGTGCTGGTCGCGCAGGTTCCACGACACCGCGTCGCCGTAATACATCACCCGGTAATATTCCTCGGCCGCCGCCACGATGCGGGCGTTCTGCTCGGCGTCGAAAAAGGCCTCGCCGTCGCGCACGAGATAGTCGAGGCGCTTGTTGAGCAGGTCGAGCAGCGCGTCGGCGACCGGCTTCTCGCACAGCGCATAGCCGCGGGTCAGCGCCATGCGGCCGTAGCGCACCGGATCGGCGCGCCAGGGCGCGAGGCAGCCATAGCGCTCGCGCGCGATCCGCGCCGCCTCGGGGTCGATGCGGTCGAGATATTCGAGCACGGCAGCGATCGAGGCGCCGAGGCTGTAGACGTCGAGGCCGTAGAAGCCGCAACGGCGCTGGGGCTCGCCGATCGTCTCGTTGATCGCCTTGAGGCGGTTGAGGAAGGCGCCGACCTCGCCGTTCCGCCACATCCAGGTGGGAAAGCGGGTGAAGGCGCCGGCCACCGAACCCGGCCGCTTCCGTCCGCGCATATAGGCGTCGTAGACCGTGGCGTCGGGCCAGTCGGCCTCGACCGCGACGATATTGAAGCCGTGCTTCTCGACTAGCATCGCCGTGATCGCCGCGCGCGCATCGTAGAACTCGGCCGTGCCGTGCGTCGCTTCGCCGAGCAGCACGACGCGCTTATGGGCGAAACGCATCGCAAGACGCGAGAGCTCATCGAGATCGCCGAACGGCTCGGCCGCCTCGGCGATGAGATCGCTGAGGCGGCCGCGCATCGGCTTGGCGCGCAAGGCGGGCGAGGGCAGGCTCGCGGCAAAGCCCGCGCTTTGCGCGTCGATGCCGGTTTCCTTCTTCGCCGCTTCGGGCTCGACCCAGCCTTCGGCCCCGATCAGCGGCACGAAGGTGACGGCGCCGTGGTCCTCCTCCTCGAACTCATCCTCGCCCGTGCGGCGGACGAGCAGGAGCGTTTGGTGGACGCCGGTCCCGACCGGGATCACCATGCGCCCGCCGATGGTAAGCTGCCGTTTCAGCGGTTCGGGGACTTTCGGCCCCCCGGCCGAGACGAGGATGGCGTCGAACGGCGCCTCTTCGGGCAGGCCCTTGGTGCCGTCGGCGAAGATGATCTTGGTGTTGGCGTAGCCGAGGCGTCCGATGCGCTCCCTTGCTTCGTTGGCGAGAACCTCGTGGCGCTCGATGGCGAAGACCTTGCCGGCGATGCGCCCAAGCACCGAAGCGGCGTAGCCCGAACCGGCGCCGACTTCGAGCACCTTGTCGCCGCGGCGGAGCCCGAGCAGCTCGATCATGCGAGCGACGATATAGGGCTGCGAGATGGTCTGGCCCGCCTCGATCGGCAGCGGCGAGTCCTCGTAGGCGAACTCCTTCAAATGCGGAGGGACGAAGGCCTCGCGCGGCACCTCGCCCATGGCCTCGAGCACGAGCGGATCGGCGATGCCGCGCGCCTGCAAATGCCGCGACACCATGACGGCGCGGTCGCGGGCGTGGATGTCGCCATCGTCCGAGGGTTTGGCTTTGGGGGCTGCCATGCCTGCCAAACTAGCAGAACGGGAACGCGTTCGGCCTTGATATGAATCAGGAACCGCCCACCACAACAATAAGACCGTCATGACGATAAGACCGTCATGCCCGGACTCGATCCGGGCATCCACGATTTTGGCGGGCAAGTTAATCGTGGATGGCCGGGTCAAGCCCGGCCATGACGGGGCGGGTAGGGTGCCAACCGTCATACCGGCGCAAGCCGGTATCCAGAGTCGCTAGCGCGGTGCATGTTCCTTCTGGATTCCGGCTTCCGCCGGAATGATGCAGCTGTTTGAGCGGCCCGCGCAACCCTCATGCTGAGGAGCGCTCAGCTCTCGCTCCGCCGCCTGTATCATTTTTCGCTCCCCCCTTGAGGGGGAGCACGCGCCATCATTGATGCGCCGCCGTCTCGCTGCTTGAGCGCGGGTATTGGCGCGTGGAGGGGGTGAGAAATCAACGGTTCCGCAGCGGCGAGGAGTCCTTGCGTTCGACCCCCCTCCCTGACCCTCCCCCTCACAGGGGGGAGGGAATGACTCAGTCGATTTCCCAGCTCACGCGCACGCGCACCTCGACGGCGGCCGTGCCCGCCTCGATCGGCACCGCCTTGGCCATCTCCATCGGCGCCGCGGCGCCCCTGAAGACCGGCTGATAGGAGCTATCCTCCTCGGTGATGCTGAGGATCTGACCGAGCGTGACGCCAGCGGCTTCGGCGTAGAGCTTGGCGTTGTCGGTCACGTTCTTGAGCGCGCGCTTGCGCGCCTCGTCCTTGAGCGCCTCGGGCTCCGACACGCCGAATTCGATCGAGTCGATCTGATTGGCGCCGAGGCTCACCACCTTGTCGAGGATGGCGCCGAGCTTGGCCGTATCGCGCAGCGTGATGCGGACCTGGTTGGTCACGCGATAGCCCACGATGGCGGGTGCCTTGCCGTCTGACGCTTCGACCGGCCTCTGCTCGTAGATGGGCCCGACCGAAAAATTCGCCGTCTGGATGTCCTTGGCCTCGATGCCGTCTTGCTTGAGCGTCTCGACCACCTTGGCCATCGCCGCCGTGTTCTGGTCGAGCGCCTCGCGCGCGGAACGCGCTTCGCTGGTCACGCCGGTCGCGATCTTGACCATGTCGGGCGTGGTCTTGACCGTGCCGGCAGCGCCGAGCGAGATCGTCCGCTTCTCGGGCTGGTCGTGGGCCGATGCTGGCGGTGCTGCGGCCGGCGCCAATAAAGCTGCGGCTATGAGGAGGGCGAGGAGGCTGCGGTGGGGCGTGTGAGCCATGTGCTTGGTTCCCAATCTATGACCTGTCACTGCATTAGACGCTTCAGCCTGAACCGGGGATGAATTCTAGGGGGAATTTCACCCGCGCCCCGGAATTCTGCTATGACGCGGAAATCCGCCGGCATCATCCCGAAAAGTCGCAGACTTTTGGGGCAAGATGACGCGCCAGAGGACAAAAGGCGCGGCGGCGAGAGGCAAGAGAAAGCGGGCCCGTAGCTCAATTGGTTAGAGCCGGCGGCTCATAACCGTCTGGTTGGAGGTTCGAGCCCTCCCGGGCCCACCACCTTTCGCTCGCCACGCTCAAAGCCGCCGGCGTCGCAGGGCCATTCCGCCTATTCTTCAAATAAGGCACGTGCCGCCGGTTGCGATAGGACCGCAACGCGAACGGGTTAATTTCTCAGCCTTGTTCGCGCGGAAGCGCTTGCTTCTATGGAGCGAGTAAAGCTCTTGCCCATTCGCGCGACCTGAGGAAGCTCCGTTCATCCTTTTCCAGCAACGCATCCTCGCTCTTCCTGAGTGTTGCGAGCGCTTCAGTCGATGCGCGCCGGGGAAACATTGAACGAAAATGGCTGAATGCGGTTGCGGCGTTGTCTGAGGCCCAATCAAACGCCGCATCGGTGGGGAGAGAACCCAGCATATCTCTCACTTTGATACAGAACGTCTCTCCAAACTCCTGCTTTATGACAGTCTGAGATTTTGTATCGAACCGACGCTTGGATATCGCGGTTGCCGTCCAGATCCATTTCCTCAATTCCAACGAGGCCTCTGAGCTCAACTTGGCGACGCCACTTTCAATGTATTTGTTCATGTCCCGCATCACGCGATCATCCAATCTGCTAAACGCAGCGAGAGATGATGCATCCGTTTTGGGAAAATGTTCAATACGATATTGGTCAAACCAGAACAGAGCCCTCGCTCTCAGGGCAAGGGGTGGGTGCGACGCGTAGGCGATTGTCGGGTCCATGCTGTCCGAGCGCTCAAGAGCTCCGGCGATGAAGGATGCCGCGTCGAAGCGCAAGAACTCGTTGCTAAGCCCG
>JBFWTF010000149.1:0-6572 GCA_050247995.1 Methyloceanibacter sp.
CCACCTAAGATGCCTGTTGACCCATTGGGGGGTACGGGCGGAGTTACGGCGGCGCGCGCCCGCGCGGATGCAGAAGCGGGCGATGACGTATTCGTGAGCGGAAAATCCACAGTCATTGCCGGGCTTGACCCGGGCATGACGCGGTCAGGAAGCTAACGCGCTAGAGCTGGGCGAGCTTGCCGTTGGCGATGACGGGACCGGTCGGCTGGCCGGTGGGCGAGCCGCCGAGCGGCTCGAGCGAAACCGCGAGCACGGCCTCGTTGCTGACCCGCGTCAGAAGATCCTTCGGCACCTTGATCGTGACCGGCCGGCTCGGATCGATGAGCCCGAGCGAATGCGGCTTGTCGCCGGGCGGGATCAGCCAAAGCTCGAGCGATTTCTGCTCCTCGCCGAGGAGCGCCGCGGGCACGATGGTGAGGCTCGCGTCGCCCCGGTTGACGGCGGCGACGAAGCCCGCCTGGCCGCCATCGGCATCGAGGCGCGCAACCAGCGGCGCGCCGGGGCCGCCAATCGCGCCGACATAGATGAGCGCGGCGAGACAGGCGGCGGCGAGCGCGCTCGCGCCCAGCGCAAGGCCGCGCCAGAAGCTCACGCTCTGCCACAACCCGGCGCGCTCAACAGCTCCGGCGGGCCCGAGCGCGGCTTCGATCCTCGCCCACATGCCGCGCGGCGGAGCGACCTCGGGCACGGACGCGGCAAGCCCGCCGAGCCGCTCCTCCCAGAAGGCGACCTCGCGCGCGAAAGCGGGATCGCGGCCGATCCTCCGCTCGGCGGCGCCGCGCTGCGCGGCATCGAGCACGCCGAGCACATATTCGGCGGCCGTCAGGCCCATGCCCTCGTTGTCTCTCTTGCCGGTGTCGCTCATCGCTCGAGGCACGCTCTCAGCTTGGCAAGTCCACGCCTGATCCAGCTCTTCATCGTCCCGAGCGGCACGTCGGACCGCGCGGCAAGCTCCTCATAGGTCAACCCGTCGACAAAGGCGGCGCGGATCGCCGCCTGCTGGCGCGTCTCGAGCTCCTCGAGACAGCCATAGAGCCTGCGGTTCTCCTGAGCCGCTTCGATCGTCTCGACGGCGAGCGGCGCGGGATCGAGGACGTCCGACGCCTCCTCGAGCGGCGCGCTGAACCGCGTCACGCCGCCGGCGCGGACGCGATCGATGGCGCGATTGCGGGCGATGGCGACGAGCCAGGTGATCGGGCTCGCGCGCGCTTCGTCGAAACTCGCCGCCTTCCGCCACACGTTGAGATAAACGTCTTGCAACACGTCCTCCGCCTCGCCGCGGTCGTTCAAGATACGGAGGCAGACGCCGAATAGCTTCGCCGCAGTCTCATCGTAGACAAGGCGCAAGGCGGCGCGGTCGCCACCGGCCACGCGGCGGAGGGCCGCGGCGAGCTGTCTACGCCTTGAATCTGCGTCCATGGGGTGCGCCGGAGGATTGCAACGCGTCCCTGTCCTAGCGCGCGCGCCACCTCCTTGTCTCTAGCCATCGCGGCGGGCGGGCGGCTTAGGGTATGCCAATTTCGCAGTTGCGAATTGGGGCGGGCGCGCTACTCTCCCCGGCGGACGGGGGTTCACCAAGATTTTTCGATCCGGGGCGTGTGGGCACGGCCGTCATCGGCGTGCCTTTAGCAAAAGCCGGTTTCGGCCCGCACGCCACGGAACAGTCGAAATTGGCGGCACTATAGGGATCAACCCCATCGGGAGGGGCCCGGGGAGATCGTTGCCCCACATGTGTTTAGACCGGGCGGCCCGCGCCAGCGGGCCCCGCGGCACTGGATTGGATGAGGGGTTAGGGATGAAATTGCGGCGGGCCGGTTTCGGCCTCATCCTCGGAGCGGTTTTGCTGGCGCCGGCGCCGGCGTCGGCAAGCCCAGCCCTCGTCTTCGAGCCCTTTAACGGCACCGTCTTCTACGCCGAGGATCCCGACGCCGCCTGGTTCCCGGCCTCGCTCACCAAGCTGATGACAGCCTACGTCGCCTTCCAGGCCCTGAAGGAAGGCACCGTCGCGCCCGATACGCCGATCGTTTGCTCCAAGAAGGCGACGCAGCAAGCCCCGAGCAAACTCTGGTTGAAAGAGGGCCAATCGATCACCCTCGAAGTCGCGCTTCAGGTTCTCATCGTCAAATCGGCCAATGATGTCGCCATGATGATCGCCGAGGCGGTGGCGGGCAGCGAGGAAGCGTTCGTGGCGCGCATGAACGAGGAGGCCAAACGCCTCAACATGACCCGCACCGTCTTCGCCAACCCCAACGGCCTTCCCGACGAACGGCAGGTGACGACGGCCCGCGATCTCGCCAAGCTCGCCCGCGCCATCATCATCGAGTTCCCGGAACATGCCGATCTGTTCACGGCCACGCAGGTCCAGGTCGGCAAGCAGACCTTGCGCACGCATAACGGCCTTCTCGTCAACTACCCCGGTGCCGACGGCATGAAGACCGGTTTCATTTGCGACTCGGGCTTCAACGTGGTGGCGAGCGCGACGCGCGAGGGGCGCAAGCTCGTCGCCGTGATCCTCGGCGAGCCCTCGGTCGCCTCGCGCCGCGAGCGCGCCGTCGATCTGCTCGATAACGGCTTCAAGCGCTACTTCTGGAAGTCCCTGTTCGGCACCAGTCTGGACGGATTGGCCATTCAAGCCTCGCTGAGCAGCGGCCCCACCCATCTCCGCGACAGCGTCTGCGGCGCGCGCAAGGCCGCGCCGACGAAAAAAAGAACGGTCCGCAAGAAGAAGTCGCGGAGCACGGCAAGCTCAGGCAACCGGTGAGCTCCAAATCGCGCCAGGTCCTCGGCCTCGCGGCGTGGGCTCTGCTGGCCGCGTCCATGCCGTCCGCATTCGCCGCCGCAACCACCCCGCCGGACAATGTCGTCGAGGCGCTCGCCGAGGCGGCGCGCGCCTGCAAGGACATGGACGGTAAGCCCAACACCGACGCCGTGCTCACGATGGAGGACATCAACGGCGACGGCGGCGAGGACTGGATTGCCGACTACGCCAAGATGAAATGCGAGGGCGGCATCAATCCGCTGTGCAACGACGCCGGCTGCACCATCCAGATCTATTTCTGGGACGGGGCAACGTCCTGGGACGTGGTGTTCGAGGATCTGGTGCGGAGCTACAAATTCGGCAAGAGCGGCGGCAAGCGCATGCTCCACGTGACGACCTCGGGCATCCCTTGCAACAAGCCCGTCGATGAAACTTGCAAGTACAATTACCGGCTCGAGACGGACACGGTGGTTCCGGTCGAGTAGCGGCTAGGCGGGAGGCGCGGCGATCGCCGCCTCGATGACCGCGAGCGCTTCGGGCGAAGCCCAGTCGGCGGGACCGACGAGGCGGGCGATCTCGCGGCCTTTGCGGTCGAGGATCAGCGTGGTCGGCATGCCGACGGCCTTCAGCGTCGCGAACAGCTTGCCGGTGGGGTCGGTGTAAAGGGGAAGGTGCGTGGCGCCGGTTTCCTTCAGGAAGGACGCGGCCTTGTCCGGCCCGCCCTTGTCGATATTGACCGCGACCACGGCGAAGTCCTTGCCGCCGAGCTTGGCCTCGAGCTTATCGAGCGCCGGCATCTCCTCGCGGCAGGGAACGCACCAGGTGGCCCAGATATTCATCAGCACGACCTTGCCGGCGAAGTCTCCAAGGGTCTTGGCGGCGCCCTCGGACGTGAAAGAAAAGTCAGGCAAATCAACCGGTTCCGGGCGAAGGACGAGAGCCGCCATGGCGCCCTTGTTGAGGCCCGCAAGCGGACTTGCGGCGCCCGGTGCGGGCGCGCCCGGGGCGCTCGGCAAGGGAGAGGTAACGGTCCCGCCGGACCGGCCATTGTCAGAGGGGGCGAAACTCCAATATACCGTGCCGAATCCGGCGATCGCCGCCAGCAGCGCGGCGACGAGATAGATGGCCGGCGGCGCGGCGCGTTCGCGTTTGTTGCGTCTGCTCAAATCTTCCCGCTCACCTTGCCTGGCCCTAAGGCGCAAGCGATGACGAACACCATGTGGGGCGGCCGCTTTGCCGCCAGTCCATCCGAGATCATGGAGGAGATAAATGCCTCCATCGACTTCGACAAGCGCCTGTGGCGTCACGATATCGTGGCCTCCAAGGCCCATGTCGCCATGCTCGGCGCGACCGGCATCATCGAACCCAAGGAGGCCGACGCGATCGCGGCCGGCCTCGATGCCATCGCGGCCGAGATCGAGGCGGGCAAGTTCAAATTCTCGCGCGCGCTCGAGGACATTCATCTCAATGTCGAGAACCGCCTGCGCGAGCTGATCGGGCCGGTGGCGGGCAAGCTCCACACCGCGCGCTCGCGCAACGACCAGGTCGCGACCGATTTCAAGCTCTACGTCCGGGATGAGATCGGGGCCCTCGACAGGGCGCTTGCCGGGCTTCAGCTCGCGCTCGCCACGAAGGCGCTCGCCTTCGCGGGCGCGGTGATGCCGGGCTTCACCCATCTCCAGACGGCCCAGCCGGTCACGTTCGGCCATCACCTGCTCGCCTATGTCGAAATGCTTTCGCGCGACAGGGGCCGCTTCGCCGACGCCGCCACCAGGCTCGGCGAGTGCCCGCTCGGAGCGGCGGCGCTCGCCGGCACGTCCTTCCCCATCGACCGGGAGGCGACGGCGCGCGCGCTCGGCTTCGCGGGACCTGCGGCCAATTCGCTCGACGCGGTCTCGGATCGCGACTTCGCGCTCGAGGCGCTTGCCGCCGCGGCGATCGCCGCCATGCATCTGTCGCGGCTCGGCGAAGAGATGGTGAACTGGGCCTCGCCCCAATGGGGCTTCGTGCGGCTCTCGGACAAGTTCACCACCGGCTCCTCGATCATGCCGCAGAAGCGCAACCCCGACGCCGCCGAACTGGTGCGCGCCAAGACCGGACGGATCGCGGGCGCCTTCCAGACGCTGCTGATGGTGATGAAGGGCCTGCCGCTGGCCTATGCCAAGGACATGCAGGAGGACAAGGTGCCCGTGTTCGACGCGCTCGATGCGCTCAAGCTCGGGATCGCCGCCATGACCGGCATGGTCGAGGACATGGAGCCCGACCTCAAGGCCATGAAGCGGGCCGCGTCCTTGGGGCATGCGACCGCGACCGACCTCGCCGATTGGCTCGTGCTCAAGCTCGGGCTGCCCTTCCGGGAGGCGCACCATGCCGCGGGCAAGATCGTGGCGCTGGCCGAATCACGGGGCACCGACCTCAAAAAACTGCCGCTTTCGGAGCTTAAGACCATCGAGAAGCGGATCACGGAGGAGGTCTATGCGGCCCTCGACGTCTCCGGATCGGTCAAAAGCCGCACTAGCTATGGGGGAACCGCCCCCGCCAACGTCAAAAGGCAGGCGAAACGGTGGATAAAGCGTTTGGAGAAGGACGCCGAAACGCGATAAAAGGATAGTCGAAGAGCCGAAAAAAGGCTCGAGGGAACAGGGGCACGACCATGGGAAGCGCTTTGCGCATCCTTTTAACGCTTGTGCTGGTGCTGACCATCGGGCTTTCGGCCTGCGGGCGCCGGGGTTCGTTGGAGCGTCCCAAACCGACTTATCCTGAAGCCGAGGCGGATCCGTCCACCAAGATGTCGAAGGCACCGGCTCGCAGCCTCTGGATCGACCGCCTGCTCCAATAGACGTCATTCCCCAATGCACCATTTCGCCTACCGGCGCGGCGTTTCCCACACCGCTGTGCTCCACGCCGAGGAGGTCGATCTTTCCGAACTCGCCGCCGCGGTCGGAACGCCCTTCTATTGCTACTCGACCGCGACGCTCGAGCGTCACTACCGCGTCTTCGCCGACGCCTTCGCCGGCATGCCGGGCACGCTCGTCTGCTACTCGGTCAAGGCCAACTCAAATCTCGGCGTGCTCGCGACGCTGGCAAGGCTCGGCGCCGGCATGGATGTCGTGTCGGAAGGCGAGCTCCGCCGCGCGCTCGCGGTCAAGGTCCGGCCCGATTCCATCGTGTTCTCCGGCGTCGGCAAGACGCCCGAGGAGATGGCGTTCGGGCTCGATGCCGGCATTCTCGCCTTCAACGTCGAATCCGAGGCCGAGCTTTCGCGCCTGAGCGACGTCGCCGCAGGGCGGGGAGCGACGGCGCGCATCGCATTTCGCGTCAACCCCGACGTCGACGCCAAGACCCACCACAAGATCGCGACGGGCAAGGCCGAGAACAAGTTCGGCGTGCCGTTCGAGGAGGCGTCCCGCCTCTATGCGCTCGCGCGCCGGCTTCCCGGGATCGCGCCCACCGGCGTCCACATGCATATCGGCAGCCAGATCACGGAGCTCGATCCGTTCCGCAACGCGTTCGCCTTGTTGAAGGAGCTGGTCGAGCGTCTGCGCCAGGAGGGGGCCACGATCGACTTCGTCAATCTCGGCGGCGGGCTCGGCATTCCCTATCGCGACGATCAAGTGCCGCCCTCGCCCGCCGATTACGCCGCTCTCGTCAAGCAGACGGTCGGCGGACTTGGTTTGAGGCTCTTGTTCGAGCCCGGCCGCATGATCGCCGGCAATGCCGGCATCCTCGGTTCGCGCGTGCTCTATGTGAAGGGCGGCGCGTCGAAGATTTTCACCATCGTCGATGCGGCGATGTACGATCTCGTGCGGCCGAC
>JBFWTF010000150.1:0-6564 GCA_050247995.1 Methyloceanibacter sp.
GGACTCGTCGCGATAGATCCGCGCGATCTCAATCAGTACACGGACGAACGCTGGACGGCCGAAGCGCTCGTCCTTGGGGAAATAGGTCCCGCCCCAGAACGGCTCGGCGTCGGCGGTGAGGAACATGGTGAGCGGCCAGCCGCCCTGCTCGCCGAGGGCATGCAGCGCGCCCATGTAGATCGCGTCGATGTCGGGGCGCTCCTCGCGGTCCACTTTGATGTTGACGAAGAGGTCGTTCATGACTTTGGCGGTGGCGTCGTCCTCGAAGCTCTCATGCGCCATCACGTGGCACCAATGGCAGGCGGCGTAGCCGACCGAGAGCAGGATCGGCTTGCCGCTTGCGCGCGCCTCGGCGAGCGCCGCCTCGCCCCAGGGACGCCAATGGACCGGGTTGTCCTTGTGCTGGAGGAGATAGGGGCTCGTCTCCCGGCCGAGCTGGTTACCGTCAAAGCGCTCCTGCATGGTCCTTCCTTTCGCGACGCCCTAGGATAGCGCGTCCCGCCGGAGATCGCCCCCGCGATGAGCAGGCCGTCATGAGCCCCGCCGATACGATCGTTGCGCCCGCGAGCGGCGCCGGCATTGCGGCAATCGCCGTCATCCGCGTTTCGGGTCCCAAGACGCGCGCGGTTCTCGATGCGCTGTGCGGCGGCGCGCCCCCTCCCCGCCATGCCAGCCTCCGCGCAATTGGGCTCGCGAACGCGGCGCCGATCGATCGCGGCCTCGTGCTGATGTTCGAAGGTCCTTCGAGCTTCACCGGCGAGGACATGGCCGAGCTCCACGTGCATGGCGGCCGCGCGGTGATCGGCGCGGTGATCGATGCCGCGCTCGCGCTGCCGGGCACACGTCTGGCCGAGCCTGGCGAGTTCGCGCGCCGCGCCTTCGAGAACGGCAAGCTCGATCTGACCGAGGCCGAAGGACTTGCCGATCTCATCAACGCCGAGACCGAAGCGCAGCGCCGCCAGGCCCTGGCGCAAGCCGAAGGCTCTCTGCGCGCTCTCTACGAAGGCTGGCGCGCCGAGCTCGTGCGTGCGCAAGGACTGGTCGAAGCCGGTCTCGACTTCGCCGACGAAGGCGACGTGGTCGCCGGCGTCGTGGCGAAGGCCGATCCCATCGTCGCGCAGCTCGGCGCCGCGATCGCGCGCCATCTCTCCGACCGGAGCGGGATGCGCCTGCGCGACGGGTTCAGGGTCGTCATCGCCGGCGCGCCCAACGCCGGCAAGTCGAGCCTGCTCAACGCGCTTGCCAAGCGCGAGGCGGCGATCGTGTCGGAGGAGGCGGGCACCACGCGCGATATCATCGAGGTCCATCTCGATCTCGGCGGCGTGCCGGTCATGCTGATCGACACGGCCGGACTGCGCGCTGCGGAAGGCAAGGTCGAGGCCGAGGGGATCAGGCGCGCTCTGGCGCGGGCGGGGGACGCCGACCTCGTTCTCTGGATCGTCGATGCCACGGCGCCGCAATGGGACGCACCGCGGGCGCTTGCGCCGCGCGAGGCGGGCGAGGGCGGTGCGGCCCGGCTCGTCACCGTGCTGAACAAGATCGATCTCGCGCCGCGCGAGGGAACGGACCGCGCCGCGTGCCGCGTTTCGGCGATGACGGGCGAGGGGCTCGGGCAGCTCGTCGACATGCTGGCCGAGAGAGCCGCGCTCGGGGCGGGCGCGGGCGCGGGGGCTCCGCTTCTGACGCGGACGCGTCACCGGATAGAGCTCGAGGCGGCGCTCGCCGCGCTCGAACGCTACGGCGATCGCGGGCTCGCCCCCGAGCTGAAGGCCGAGGAGCTGCGGCTCGCCGCGCACCATCTTGGGCGGCTCACCGGGCGGATCGATGTCGAGGAGGTGCTCGGCGCGATCTTCGCCGAGTTCTGCATCGGCAAGTAAGCTCCGCGGTCCTGATTCACGTGAAACAATCGGGCCGCTTTGACGAAGGGGCGCGAACCGACTAGGTACGGGCCAATGAAACAGGTCATGAACAGGGGCTTCGACGTGATCGTGATCGGCGGCGGCCATGCCGGCTGCGAGGCCGCGTCGGCGGCGGCGCGGATGGGCGCGGCGACCGCCCTCGTCACTCACAGCTTTTCCACCGTCGGGGAGATGTCCTGCAATCCGGCCATCGGCGGCCTCGGCAAGGGCCATCTCGTGCGCGAGATCGACGCCCTCGATGGGCTGATGGGCCGGGTGGCTGACGCGGCCGGCATCCAGTTCAGGGTCCTGAACCGGAGCAAGGGCGCCGCCGTTCAAGGCCCCCGCGCCCAGGCCGACCGCAAACTTTACCGCCGGGCCATGCAGGCCGCGATCGGCGCGACGCCCGGCCTTGAGGTGATCGAGGCCACGGTCGAAGACCTCATCGTCGCGGACGGCGCCGTCACCGGCATCGTCACCGGCGATGGGCGGACGCTCAATGCCCGCGCCGTGGTGCTGACCACCGGCACGTTCCTGCGCGGCCTCATCCATATCGGCGAGCGCAAGATCCCGGCGGGACGCATCGGCGAGGCCCCTGCCCTTGGCCTTTCGTCGCGGCTCTACGCGCTCGGGCTCAACATGGGCCGGCTCAAGACCGGCTCGCCCCCTCGCCTCGACGGCCGCACCATCAACTGGGACGCGCTCGAGGTGCAGTTGGGCGACGATCCGCCCCGGCCCTTCTCGTTCCTCACCGATAAGATCGCGACGCCGCAGATCGCCTGCCACATCACCCACACGAATGCCGCGACACACGCCATCATCGCGAAGAATCTCGCCCGCGCCCCGATGTACTCGGGCGCGATCGCGAGCGTCGGCCCGCGCTATTGTCCCTCGATCGAGGACAAGGTGGTGCGCTTCAAGGAGCGTGGCAGCCACCAGATCTTCCTCGAGCCCGAGGGCCTCGACGACGACACCGTCTATCCCAACGGCATCTCGACCTCTCTCCCCGAGGAGGTTCAGCGCGACTTCCTCGCGACCATCCCCGGGCTCGAAGCCGCGCGCGTCATCCGTCCGGGCTACGCCATCGAGTACGATTACATCGATCCGCGCGAACTCTCGGCCGGCCTCGAAGTCAAGGCGGTCGCAGGTCTGTTCCTGGCGGGACAGATCAACGGCACGACCGGCTACGAGGAAGCCGCGGGGCAGGGGCTCATCGCCGGGGTGAATGCGGCGCTCTCGGCTGGCGGCGGCGAGCGGCGCTTTGTCGTGAGCCGCGCCGACGGCTATCTCGGCGTGATGATCGACGACCTCGTCACACGCGGCGTCACCGAGCCCTACCGCATGTTCACGAGCCGCGCCGAATACCGGCTGAACCTCCGCGCCGACAATGCCGATCAGCGCCTGACGCCTCTCGGCATCACCATCGGCTGCGTCGGCTCGGCTCGCGCCGCGTCCTTCGCCGCGAAGGCGAAGGCGCTCGATGACGGCGCGGCGCTGCTTGGGCGCCTCGCGCTCACGCCCGACGAGGCGGCGCGGTTCGGGCTCACCGTCAATCGCGACGGACGCAAGCGCAGCGCCTTCGAGCTCTTGAGCTATCCCGGCATCGACGTCGCCCGCCTCGCCGCGATCTGGCCCGAGATCGGCAACCTCGATCCGGCCATCGCCGAACAGCTCGCCGTCGATGCGCGCTACGCCGTTTACGTCAAGCGGCAGGAGCTCGACATCGCCTCTTTCCGCAAGGACGAGGGCATCGCCATTCCGCCCGACTTCGCTTTCGCGAGCCTGCCGGGCCTCTCGGCCGAGCTTCGCCACAAGCTCGACCGGCACCGTCCCGGGAACTTGGGGCAGGCCGCGCGGCTCGACGGCATGACGCCGGCCGCGCTCATGCTGCTGCTCGCGCATCTGAAGAAAGGCGCCGCGGCGAGGACCGCTTGAGCGCGAAAGGCAGCCGCGCCATGCCCGGTGACAGCCGCGCCGTCCGCATCGAAGGACCGGAGGACTTCGCCGAAGTCTTTAAAGTTCCACGTGAAACAATCCACAGGCTGGCCCGTTACGCCGACTTGCTGGCCCTGTGGCAGAAGTCGAAGAACCTGGTCGCGCCCTCCACCCTGCCCGCGTTGTGGTCGCGCCACTTCGCCGATTCGGCGCAACTCTGCGCCCTTGCGCCGGACGCGCGACTCTGGCTCGATCTCGGCTCAGGGGCAGGTTTTCCCGGGCTCGTCGTCGCCATTATCGAAAGTGACAGGCCGCACTTCCGCATGCACCTCGTCGAAAGCAACGGCAAGAAATGCGCCTTCCTCGCCGAGGTCGCGCGCGCGACCGCCGCACCTGTGGACATTCACGCGATGCGCATTGAAGAGCTTGCCGAAAGCGCCGAGCCTTTGAGGCCGGACGTTGTGAGCGCGCGGGCGCTGGCGCCGCTGCCGCGTCTCCTCGACCTCGCAACGCCCTTCTTCGGGCCTAAGACCAGGGGGCTGTTCTTGAAAGGGCGTGACGCAGAAGCCGAGATCGCGGCAGCGCGGACGCGCTTCGATTTCGGCTGCCGCGTTTACCCGAGCATCACCGCGAAGGACTCGTGCATCGTCGCGGTGACCGACCTTCGGCGCAAGCGGGAGACGGGCGCGCCATGAACGCTTTCGGCGCGCGCGGCATGCGCGTTCTCGCTCTCGCCAATCA
Source organism: Methyloceanibacter sp. (assembly GCA_050247995.1). Lineage (GTDB taxonomy): Bacteria > Pseudomonadota > Alphaproteobacteria > Rhizobiales > Methyloligellaceae > Methyloceanibacter. Next base: position 4,575 of record JBFWTF010000150.1, read on the forward strand.
GAAGGGCGGCGTCGGCAAGACGACGACGGCGATCAATCTCGGCACCGCGCTTGCCGCCGTCGGCGAGCGCGTGCTCATCATCGATCTCGACCCGCAAGGCAACGCCAGCACCGGGCTCGGCGTGGACGAACGGCCGCTCTCGACCTTCGATGTCTTGAACGGGCGCGCGACGCTCGCCGCGGCGAGGGTCTCGACCCATGTGCCGCGGCTCTCCATCGTGCCGGCGACGATCGACCTGATGTCGTTCGAGCGCGAGTCGGGCGCCTCTGGCGGCAGGCATTACCGCCTGCGCGATTGCCTCACGGCGATGGCCGCCGGCGAGACGCCGGACATGGCGACGACCTATGTCCTCATCGACTGCCCGCCTTCGCTCAATCTCTTGACCGTCAACGCGCTGGCCGCGGCCGATGCCGTGCTCGTGCCGCTGCAATGCGAGTTCTTCGCGCTCGAAGGTCTGGCCCAGCTCTTGAACACGGTCGAGGAGATCAGGGTGCGCCTCAACCCCAAGCTCCAGATCCACGGCATCGTGCTCACCATGTACGACCAGCGCACCAGCCTGTCCGATCAGGTGGTCGACGACGTACGCCGCGTCCTCGGCGAGAAGGTCTATGCCACCATCATTCCGCGCAACGTGCGCGTGGCCGAGTCGCCGTCGCACGGCAAGCCCGTGCTGCTCTACGATTACCGCTGCTCCGGCAGCCAGGCTTACATTCAACTCGCCTCGGAGGTGATCGAGCGCGAACGGCGGATGCGTGCGGCGTGACGCATTCGGCATTGGAGGAGGAGGCTCGCTAATGGCGGCAAGCGCGCAAAAGGCAAGACTGGGGAGGGGGCTCGCCTCGCTGATCGGCGACCGCTTCGACGACGCGGCGCTCGGGGCCGACGAGGACCGGCGCACCGTGCCGCTCGCGGCGCTGAAACCGAGCCGCTTCAATCCGCGGCGGAGCTTCTCCGAGGCCCAGCTCGAGGAGCTTGCCGCCTCGATCCGCGAGCGCGGGCTGGTGCAGCCGATCGTGGTCAGGCCGTCGGGGACCGACACCTACGAGATCGTCGCCGGCGAACGTCGCTGGCGCGCCGCCCAGCTCGCCAATCTTCACGACGTGCCGGTTATCGTCCGTACACTGAACGATCAGGAAGCGCTCGAGATCGCCATCATCGAGAACGTGCAGCGCGAGGATCTGAACGCGATCGAGGAGGGGGAGGGGTACAAGCTCCTGATCGAGGGCCACGACTACACGCAAGAGGATTTGGCGCGCATCGTCGGCAAGAGCCGCAGCCATCTCGCCAACACGTTGCGTCTGTTGAAGCTGCCGGAGAGCGTGCAGGAGCTGGTGCGCGCCGGCACGCTGAGCGCGGGCCACGTGCGGCCGCTGGTCGGCCGCGCCGACGCCGCCGCGCTCGCCGAGCGCATTGCGAGCCGCGGGCTGAATGTGCGCCAGGTCGAGGCGCTCACCCAGGATCACGGCCCCGCCAAGACGAAGCGCCGCAAGAGCAAGGACTCGGACACGCGCGCCGCCGAGGCTGAGCTCGCCGAGGTGCTCGGCCTCGACGTCGAGATCCGCAAGGGCAAGGGGGAGAGGGGCGAGCTTCGCATCCGCTATACGACGCTCGATCAGCTCGAGGACGTCCGCCACCGGCTGCTCCGCCGGCGTTAGCTCAAACCCTCATCCTGAGGAGCCGCCGAAGGCGGCGTCTCGAAGGATGCGTTGGCTGTGCTTCGAGACGCGCTCCTTCGGAGCGCTCCTCAGCATAAGGATTGTTTTGTGACTGCCGCCGCGGGCTCAAGCCACCGCGAGGAACTCCTCGGCGCGGAACAGCGAGGTGAACGGGATGCCGGCCTTGGCATAGAGATCGGCCGCGCCCTCGCCGCGATCGAGGATCGAGATCACGAGCGCGACCTTCGCGCCGGCCTCCTCAACCGCCTTGACCGCATCCATCGCCGATCCGCCGGTCGTGGTCACGTCTTCCAGGATAATGACGGTCTTGCCGG
>JBFWTF010000151.1:0-6528 GCA_050247995.1 Methyloceanibacter sp.
CCACCGGCCAGCCGACCGGTCCCGTCATCGCCAACGGCAAGCTCGCCCAGCTCTAGCGCGTTAGCTTCCTGACCGCGTCATGCCCGGGTCAAGCCCGGCAATGACTGTGGATTTTCCGCTCACGAAAACGTCATCGCCCGCTTCTGCATCCGCGCGGGCGCGCGCCGCCGTAACTCCGCCCGTACCCCCCAATGGGACAACAGGCAACTTAGGAGGATGTCATGAAGTTCGCCAAATTCGCTTTGTCCGGCCTTGCTGCGGCCGGTCTTGTCTTCGCAGCCTTCACTGCCGCGCCGACCTTCGCCAAGGAGGCGACGGTGATGGTGGGCGGCGCCCCGATGTTCCCCACCAAGAACATCATCCAGAACGCCGTCAACTCCAAGGACCACACCACGCTGGTCGCAGCCGTCAAGGCCGCCGGTCTCGTCGATACGCTCCAGGGCAAGGGCCCGTTCACGGTGTTCGCGCCCACCAACGATGCCTTCGCCAAGCTCCCGGCCGGCACCGTCGACACGCTGCTCAAGCCCGAGAACAAGGGTCAGCTGACGCAGGTCCTGACCTATCACGTCGTTCCCGGACGTCTCACCGCCAAGGACCTGATGGCGGCGGTCGAGAAGGGCGGCGGCAAGGCCATGCTCAAGACCGTCGAAGGCGAAGACCTCACCGTCGAGGTCAAGGACGGCGCGATCTGGGTGTGGGACGCCAAAGGCGACGCCGCCAAGATCACCATCAAGAACGTGATGCAGTCGAACGGCGTCATCCACGTCATCGATACCGTGCTGTTGCCGAGCTAAGACCTCCACCCGTCTTAGGCTTGTGCTTCAGAGGAGCCCGTCGCGCCAAAGCGCGGCGGGCTTCGCCGTATCGCCGTGGCGAAAGGCGTGGATTGAGCTGCCCAGGCCGGGAACCGGGACCCGGGCCACGGGGTTAGACCCGCGTCAACCAAAGTCGGGGGGATCCCATCCATGCGCGATATCCGCAACGACCTGCAAGAGCGGGCGGCCATGATCGGCGAGCACATCAAGGCCTCGCAAGCCAAGTTCGAAAAGGGGCTTGAGCAGCTCAAGCGCGATCATGACGAGAAGGTCAAGGATATGCGGGCCGAGCTCGATGCGATCAACGTTCTCCTCGGCAGCGAGCGGCGCCGCCATGAGGGCGCGCCGCCGGCGCCGCCGCAAGCCGTGGCGCAGACCCAGGCTCAAGCCCATCGCCCGCTCTCCGGCATCCTGATGCGCCGCGCCGGCTAGGGTCGCGCGCCCGAGCGCTACTTCTCGATCAGCACCGCGCGGAAATCGTTGACGTTGGTCAGCGTCGGGCCGGTCACGAGCAGATCGCCGATCGCGTTGAAGAAATTCCACGGATCGTTGTCGGCGAGCATGGCCTTGGCGTTGACGCCTTCCTTCGCCGCGCGCGCGAGCGTGTCGGGATCGATCAGCGCGCCGGCATTGTCCTCCGAGCCGTCGATCCCGTCGGTGTCTCCGGCGATGGCGTAGATGTTCTTCATGCCGTCGAGGGCGATCGCGAGCGCGAGCAGGAACTCGGTGTTGCGCCCGCCTTTGCCTTTGCCCTTGAGCGTGATGGTGGTCTCGCCGCCCGAGATCAAGACGCATGGCGGCTTCTCGGGCTGGCCACGCAAGGCGCATTGCCGGGCGATGCCGGCGTGAACCAGCGCCACGTCGCGCGACTCGCCTTCGATCGAATCGCCGAGGATGACCGGCTTAACGCCCGCGCGCAGCGCCACCGCGGCAGCCGCTTCGAGCGAGGCTTGCGGGGTGGCGATCATGATGTTCTCGACGCGGGCGAGCCGCGCATCGCCGGGCTTCGGCGTCTCGTCGGCGGTCTTGAGCCGCGTTAGCACCGAGGCCGGCACGTCGATCTTGTACTTCGCGACGATGGCGAGCGCGTCTTCATTGGTCGAAGGGTCGGCCACGGTCGGGCCCGAAGCGATGATCGAGGGATCGTCGCCCGGCACGTCGGAGATCATCAGCGCCACGACATGTGCGGGCGCGGCCGCCGCGGCGAGCCGCCCCCCCTTGATGGCGGAGAGATGCTTGCGCACCGTGTTCATCTCCGAGATCGTCGCGCCGCTCTTGAGCAGGGCCTTGTTCACCGCCTGCTTGTCTTCGAGCGTGAGCCCTTCGGGCGGAAGCGCGAGCAGGGCGGAGCCGCCGCCCGAGATCAGGCAGAGCACGAGATCGTCCTCGTTGAGCCCCTGGACCAGCTTGAAGATGCGGGCGGCGGCCTCGCGGCCGGCCGCGTCCGGCACGGGATGAGCGGCCTCGACCACCTCCAACCGCTCCGTCGGTACGCGATAGCCGTAGCGCGTCACCACGAGGCCTTCGATCGGCCCCTCCCAGGCATCCTCGAGCGCCTTGGCCATCGCGCCGGAGGCTTTCCCCGCGCCGATCACGATGGTGCGGCCCTTGGGCCGTTTGGGCAGATGCGCCGGCACGCAGAGCGAGGGAAGCGCCGCCTCGACGGCGGCTTGAAACATGGCCTTTAACAGCTCTCGCGGCGGCATAGGTCAGCATCCTCCCGGTTTGGCGAAGCTGAAACTGCACAGACGATTGCAAGAAGGCAAGCGAATGAATTAGTTTGCTCTTCCTCTGCAATTCATCCGCAAGTCGGGGGGCGTTAAGCTTATGTCAGCTCAGTCGCGTGACGGTGCCGCAAGGCGTTCGCACGATCAGCACAAAAACCCGAAATCCGACATCGAGATCAGCCAGTCCGCTGAGATGCGGCCGATTCTCGAAGTCGCCGAGAAACTCGGCATTCCGGCCGCCGACCTCGAACCGTACGGGCATTACAAGGCCAAAGTCTCGCTCGACTATATCGCCTCTCTGGCGAAGCGTCCCGACGGCAAGCTGATCCTCGTCACCGCCATCACGCCCACCCCCGCCGGCGAAGGCAAGACCACGACCACGGTCGGTCTCGGCGACGCGCTCAACGCCATCGGCGAGAAGGCCATGGTTTGCATTCGCGAGCCTTCGCTCGGGCCCTGCTTCGGGGTGAAGGGCGGCGCCGCCGGCGGCGGCTACGCGCAAGTCGTGCCGATGGAAGACATCAACCTGCATTTCACCGGCGACTTTCACGCCATCGGCGCCGCCAACAATCTGCTCGCGGCGCTGATCGACAATCACGTCTATTGGGGCAACAAGCTCGATATCGATGTGCGCCGCGTGACTTGGCGCCGCGCCGTCGACATGAACGACCGGGCGCTGCGCTCGATCGTCGCCTCGCTTGGCGGCGCCGCCAACGGCTTCCCCCGCGAGGCCGGCTTCGACATCACCGTGGCTTCGGAGGTGATGGCGATTTTCTGCCTCGCCGCCGACCTCGCCGATCTCCAGCGGCGTCTCGGCCAGATCCAGATCGGCCAGACCCGCGACAAGAAATCCGTCACCGCACAGGATCTTTCGGCGGCAGGCTCGATGGCCGCGCTGCTCAAGGACGCGCTCGCGCCGAACCTGGTGCAGACGCTCGAGAACAACCCGGCCTTCATTCACGGCGGTCCCTTCGCCAATATCGCCCATGGCTGCAATTCGGTGATCGCGACCAAGGCGGCGCTCAAGCTCGCCGATTACGTCGTCACCGAAGCGGGCTTCGGCGCCGATCTCGGCGCGGAGAAGTTTTTCGACATCAAGTGCCGCAAGGCCGGCCTCAAGCCCGCTTGCGCCGTGGTGGTCGCGACCATCAGGGCGCTCAAGATGCATGGCGGCGTCGCCAAGGACGACCTGAAGCGCGAGAACCTCGCCGCTCTCGAGAAGGGCTTCGCCAATCTCGAGCGCCACGTCGAGAATCTCCGCAAGTATCACGTGCCGGTGGTGGTGTCGGTGAACCGCTTCTCGAGCGACACCGATGCCGAGATCGCGCTGCTCAAGCGCCTCTGCTCGACCATCGGGGCGGAATGCGTCATGGCCGATCACTGGGCTGAAGGCGGCGAAGGCGCCACCGATCTTGCCCATGTCGTGGTTCGCACCATCGCCGAGAAGCCGAGCGACTTCCGGCCGCTCTATCCCGACAACATGTCGCTGTGGGACAAGACCCGCACCATCGCCCAGGAAATCTACGGCGCCGACGACATTACTGCCGACAAGAGCGTCAAGGACCGCTTCGCCGAGCTCGAAAAGGAAGGTTTCGGCAAGTTCCCGATCTGCGTGGCCAAGACCCAATACAGCTTCACCACCAACCCGGATGCCAAGGGTGTACCGCTCGGCCATACCATACCGATCCGCGAAGTCAGGCTTTCGGCCGGGGCGGAGTTCGTCGTGGTCATCTGCGGCGACATCATGACCATGCCGGGGCTGCCGAAAGTTCCGGCCGCGAACAATATCGAGCTTGGGGCTGACGGCCGGATTACCGGCCTGTTCTAGTCGCGAAAAGGGTTGCCAGCTACAACCGCTGACGCTAACACCCTGTTTTCGCGAGCCGACACCAATCCCTCCAGCGCGGCAGGATTTCCAAGGGGAAACGACTATGGCCGAAGCAAGACGACCCGGGCGCAACTTTCTGTTCGTGCCGGGGCCGACCAATATCCCCGATCGCATCTTGCGCGCCATGCACGTCGCCATGGAGGATCATCGCTCGCCCGACTTTCCCAAGCTGACGCAGCCTCTTTATGAAGGCTTGAAGCAGGTCTTCAAGACCAGGGATGGCGACGTCGTCATCCTGCCGTCGAGCGGCACCGGCGCCTGGGAATGCGCGCTCACCAACACCCGCTCGCCGGGCGACAAGATGCTTGCCGCCCGCTTCGGTCAATTCAGCCATCTCTGGATCGAGCTTGGCCGCCGTCACGGCCTCGAGGTCATCGTCCAGGAGGAAGAATGGGGCACGGGCGCGAGCCCCGAGCGGATCGAGGAGGCGCTTCGCGCCGACAAGGCTCACGAGATCAAGGGCGTCATGGTGGTCCATAACGAGACGGCCACCGGCGTCACCAGCGACGTCGCCGCGGTGCGCCGCGCCATCGACGCCGCGAAGCATCCGGCCATGCTCTACGTTGACGGCGTGAGCTCGATCGGCAGCATCGATTTCCGCATGGACGAGTGGGGCGTCGATCTCGCCATTACCGGATCGCAGAAGGGCCTCATGCTTCCCGCCGGCCTCGGCATCGTGTGCGCGAGCCAAAGGGCCGTCGCCGCCATGAAGGAGGCGAAGTGCCGCCGCGCCTATTTCGAGTTTGCCGATCAGATGCGGGCGCCCGCGACCGGCTACTTCCCCTACACGCCCGCCCTGCCGCTGCTCTACGGCCTGCGCGAGGCGCTCGCCGTGCTGCGCGAGGAAGGGCTCGACAATGTTTTCGCCCGGCACCGCCGCCTCGCCAATGGCGCGCGCGCCGCGGTCGATGCATGGGGGCTCAAGCTCTGCGCCAAGGAGCCGAAATGGCATTCCGACACCGTGACCGCCATCATGGTGCCCGCCGGGTTCAACGGCGCCGACGTGATCGACCGCGCCTATCGCCGCTATAACCTCGCGCTCGGCGCCGGCCTGTCGCAGGTGGCGGGCAAGCTGTTCCGCATCGGGCATTTGGGCGATCTGAACGAACTGATGCTGCTTGGCGCTATCGCCGGCGCCGAGATGGCGATGCGCGATGTCGGCATCGAGGTCGCGCTCGGCTCGGGCGTGGCGGCGGCGCAGGCCGCCTTCCGCGACGCCGCGGCGGCGACGGAAAAGATGATCGCCGCCGAATAGGGGGCGGCGCGGGGCGAACGTCTCGCGCTTTTGATTTTGGTCAAGGTCTCCGGCGCGTTTCAGCTTCAGCACCGGGGAGGGTGAGGCATGTCGCGTGGCGGTCCGCGTCCCGCGCCAACGAAGGGGTCAGTTCCGTGCAGCACGCGATCGTGTTTCTCGATCGGGAGTCGGTCGACGCCAAGGTCCGAAAGCCCAATTTCCCGCACAGCTACCAGGAGTATCAATCGACCTGGTCCCCGCAGGACATCGTCGAACGTCTGAAAGACGCGACCATCGCCATCATCAACAAGGTGCCGATGCGCGCCGACACGCTGAAGCAGCTGCCCAAGCTGAAGCTGATCGCCGTCGCCGCGACCGGCACCGACGTGGTCGACAAGGCTTACTGCAAGCAAAACGGCATCGCCGTCGTCAACATCCGCAACTACGCCTTCAACACCGTGCCCGAGCATGTGCTCGCGCTGATGTTCGCGCTCCGGCGCAATCTTCCCGCCTATATCGAGGACGTGCGCAACGGCCGCTGGAACAAGTCGCAGCAGTTCTGCTTCTTCGACCACCCGATCCGCGACATCGCCGGCTCGACCATGGGTATCGTCGGCTATGGCGCGATCGGCAAGGAAGTGGGCAAGCGGGCGCAAGCGCTCGGCATGCGCATTTTGCCCTACGATGTGGTGCCGCAGCCCGGTCTCGTCGATCTCGACACGCTCATCAAGGAGAGCGACGTCATCACCCTGCACATGCCGCTCACGCCCGAAACCAAGAACATGTTCGGCGCCAAAGAGCTCAAGATGATGAAGCCGACCGCGATCATCATCAACACCGCGCGCGGCGGGCTGGTGGACGAGG
>JBFWTF010000152.1:0-6490 GCA_050247995.1 Methyloceanibacter sp.
AATTTTCCCGAAAGCCCTCCCAAAGGGTTCGAGGCGGTCCAAGGGTAAAGGGTAGAAAAAACGAGTGGCTGGGGGACTTGGATTCGAACCAAGACTGGCGGAGTCAGAGTCCGCTGTCCTACCGTTAGACGATCCCCCACCAGCGCCATATGTGGCGCGAGGGTTTGCCCCGCGCAAGGCGCGGGGCGCGGCTGCCGTTCTAGCCGCCGCGACGCCCGATTGGCAAGGCTCAGGGGGAAGGCGCCTCGGCCTTCGCCATAGGCAAGGACGGGCCGTTCAGCCTATAGATGCCCGCTGATTTCGCGCCGAAAGAGGAGTTGAAGCTCATGTCTCGGTTGCTGGCGCGGTGCTTGCGTGCTGCCGCGATTGCCCTTGCGGTCGCGGTGTCGGCAACCGCGACGGCCGGGCCGTCCGCCTCGACGGGCGGTGGCGCGAGCGCGAGTCCTGCGCCGCAAGGCGACCTGCCGGAAGCGTTGAGAGCCAAGCTTCAGGAGGCCCTCGACCAGATCATGGCGACCTACGACGTGCCCGGCGCCGCCGTTGGCGTGTGGGTGCCGGGGAAGGGGGCATGGATCGCAGCGGCTGGCATCGCCGACCGCGCGACGGGCGCGCCGGTGACCAAGGACATGACCTGGCCGCTCCGGAGCGTCACCAAGTCCTACACCGTGACCTTGATCCTGCAGCTCGCGGGCGAGGGCAGGCTCAGCCTCGACGACCCGATCGACAAATATGTCAGCGGCGTCACGGGCGGCGGCGCGATCACCTTGCGCGAGCTTGCCGCCATGTCGAGCGGCAACGCCGATTACGTCGGCGAGGAATTCATCAAGGACTTCGAGGCCGACCCCAACAGGATCTTCACCCTCGAAGAGCTCAACAGCTACGCGCTGGGCAAACCGGCCAACTTCGCTCCCAGTACGCGGCGCATCTACACCAACGCCAACACCAACCTGCTCGGCGCCGTCGTCGAGAGGGTGACGGGGAAGGACTTCAAGGATGCGCTGAGCGAGCGGATCCTCGAGCCGCTCGGGCTCAAGAACACGCACTACCTCACCGACGCGCGTGAGTGGCCGGAGCCGCACGCGATCGGCTACGAGCCCGTCGATGGCGTGCTCACGCCCCAGCCTGCGAACCTTTCGATCTACGGGCCGGCCGGCTCGATGGTGTCGAACCTCGACGACGAGCGCGTATGGGCCGAGGCGCTCGCCACAGGAAGCCTGCTCAGACAAGCCATGCAGAGCGCGCGGCTCAAGGGCGCGCCGCTCGAGGAGGGGCCGCCTTACGATCGTTACGCGCTCGGCATCGGTGAGACCTTCGGCTGGTGGGGCCACAACGGCGAGGGCTTCGGCTTCACCGCCGCCATGTTCCATAACGACAGCACGGGCGCCACCGTGGTCGTGTTCATGAACGAAGCCAAGGCGGTGCCCGAGGGCCATCCCGCGGACCAGATGTTCCGCCGCGTCGCCGCGATCCTGAAGGATTATTGAGCGAAGGCTATTGCGGCTTCGGCTTCGGCTGAGGCTTGGGCGCGGGCGGCGGTGGAGCGGCGGCGGCCGGCTTCGTCTTTTGGCTCAGCGCATCGAGCTTGGCGCCGATCGCGGCGAGATCGGCGGCAAGGCCCGATTTCATCTCGGTGAGCGCCTGGCCGAGGCTCGCTTCGAGCTCCGACATGCGCTTGCTCAAGTCCGCTCCGGCGGGCGCTTGAACGCCTGCGCCAGCATTCTCCCTCATCGCGGCAAGCTCGGCCCTGATGCCGCCGTAAGACAGCGCGACGAGCAGGAAGATCGCGACGAGAAGCGCAAGCACGGTCCATTGATAGGCGCTCCAGAGAAGCGTCTCGCGTAAGGCGGCGCTGCCGGTGTCCTTCATGGCGCCGCCAAGGTGGCGGAGGCCGCCCTGAAATCCCTGCTTCGGCTCCGTGCCGGCTGGTTCCGTCATCTGCTTCCTCCCGCGCGGATCAGCATAGCACGCGCCGTTTCAATGCGCGCCAGGCTCGCTTTCGAGCGGCGTGCGCGACCGGGAGCCGCGCCGCATCCGGCGAAAAAGGAGAACGAGCCCGTAAGTCGCCAGCCACAGGACAAGGAGCGGACCGAAGGCGACGATCGCCGCCGCCACGCCCCTCGGCACGGCGAGCGCCTTGTTGCGCGCGTCGCGGCAAGCCGGCAAATCGGCCGGATTGGCCGTGACGCATTGCTTGAACTTCACATCGACATCGTCATAGGCGTGGTTCCAGCCGAAGCTCCCGCCGATGACGATCCAGATGGCTGAGAGGACGATGAGCGCGCGCCGCCAGAAGCCGTGTTTTCGCATAGGCCCAAGTCTAGCACGGGAGAGGGCGGCAATACCGCCCCGGCGCCGAGAGCGTTTCTTAACGTGGCCGGCAAAATGAGCCCGCGCGCGGCTCGAAGGGGGAAACGGCCGGGTCTATAAGGGTGACGATGAGCGAGCCCCCGGCGAGGCAAGAGGCTTCAGACGCGAAGATCCGCGAACAGGCGGGCCTCTCGCTCGTCGCTATCGCGAGCGCGCTCGCGCGCGAGATGAACCCCAGCCGCCCGCGCATAGCCGGATTGACCGGTTCGCTCGAACGCGACTGGGGCTTCGACAGCCTCACCCGGGCCGAACTTCTGCTCAGGATCGAGCGCGCCTTCCAGGTGCGGTTGCCCGATACGCTTCTCGGCGAGGCCGAGACGCTCGAGGATCTGCTGCCGGCGCTTGCCGGCGCGCCGGCGCTTCCTTCGATCGATCTGGCTCAGGCCGAGACGGTGGAAGAGGGCGCGGTCGAGGCGGCGCCGGCCGATCTCAAGACCCTCACCGAGGTGCTCGACTGGCATGTGAACCAGCACGGCGACCGGGTCCATGTCACGCTGTGGCAGGACGTGGGCGCCGAGACGCGGCTCACCTATCGCGAGCTTGCGGAAGGCGCGCGCATCGCCGCGAAGGGTTTCGTGCGCGCGGGCCTCGAACCCGGCGAGCGGGTCGCGATCATGCTGCCGACGAGCTTCGAGTTCTTCGCGGCGTTTTTCGGCGTGCTCTATGCCGGCGGGGTGCCGGTGCCGATCTATCCGCCGGTGCGCCCCTCGCAACTCGAGGAGCATCTCAACCGGCAAGCGGGCATCTTGCGCAATGCAGGCGCGGCATTTCTCGTCGCGCCGCCGGCGGCTTCGGCGATCGCGCGGCTGGTCAAATTGCAGGTCGAGAGCCTGCGCGACGTCGTGAGCGTCGAGGCGTTGCGGGAAAGCGCCGGTGGCGAAGGCGCTCAGGCGCCGCCCGCGGCCACCGCACTTATTCAATATACCTCCGGCAGCACCGGCGACCCCAAGGGCGTGGTCCTGACCCACGGCAACCTGCTCGCCAATATTCGCGCCATGGGGAGCGCCATGGACGCAAGCCCGAGAGACGTGTTCGTGAGCTGGCTGCCGCTTTATCACGATATGGGCCTGATCGGCGCCTGGCTCGGCAGCCTCTATTACGCCGCGCCGCTCATCGTCATGTCGCCGCTCACCTTCCTGGTGCGGCCCGAACAGTGGCTATGGGCCATCCACCGCCATCGCGCGACCTTGTCGGCCTCGCCCAATTTCGGCTACGGGCTTTGCCTCAACCGGATCGCCGACGAGGCGATCGCGGGCATCGATCTCAGCTCGCTCCGCATGGTCTTCAACGGCGCCGAGGCGGTTTCGCCCGACACCGTGCGCAAATTCACGGCGCGCTTCGCCAAACACGGCTTCAAGCCCGAAGCCCTCGTTCCGGTCTACGGCCTCGCCGAGAACGCGGTCGGGCTCTCCTTCCCGACGCGGGTTCGCGCGCCCGTCATCGATCGGGTGGACCGCGCGGGCTTAAGCGAGCGCGCCCGCGCCGTTCCGGCCGCGCCCGGCGACCCCAACGCGCTCGAGCTCGTCGCCTGCGGCAGTCCGCTTCCGGGACACGAGATTCGTATCATCGGGCCGACCGGCGAGGTCGGCGAGCGCGAGGAGGGGCGGCTCCAGTTCCGCGGTCCCTCGGCCACCAAGGGCTATTTCGACAATCCGGCCAAGACGCGCGAGCTCTATGACGGCGACTGGCTGAACAGCGGCGACCGCGCCTATATCGCGGCCGGCGACGTTTTCATCACCGGCCGGTCCAAGGACATCATCATCAGGGCCGGGCGGAACATCTATCCGACCGAGATCGAGGAAGCCGCGGGCGAGGTTCCCGGCATCCGCAAGGGGTGCGTCGTCGCGTTCGGCAGTCAGGACCTCGCGCGCGGCACGGAACGCTTGATCCTGCTCGCCGAGACGCGCCAGACCGAGGCGGCTTCGTTGGCCGCGCTGCGCCAGCGCGTCGAGGACACTGTCACGCCCTTGCTCGATACGGCCCCGGACGAGGTCGTTATCGTGCCGCCCGGCACGATCCCGAAGACTTCGAGCGGGAAGCTGCGCCGCACCGCGGCCCGCGAACTGTTCGAGCAGGGGCGTCTGCTCGAGCGGCCGCAAGCGCCGTGGCGGCAGATGCTGCGTTTCGGGCTCGCCGGGGTGAAGCAGCAGCTCGTAAGGGCGCGGCGGCTCTCCGGCGAATATCTCTACGCGGCGTGGTGGTGGTTCGTGATCGTGATCTTGGGCGCCTTCCTCTTCGTCGCCGTTCCGCTCACGCCGGGGCAGGGGCGGCGCTGGGCGCTGGTGCACGCCACGGCGAAGGCCACGCTCGGGCTCATGGGCATCAGGCTCGAGACGGAAGGCGCATGGCCGCAAGAGCGGAACGTCATCATCGCCGCCAACCATGCGAGCTATCTCGATGCGCTCGTGCTCGCGGCGGCAGTTCCGGGCGAACCCGCTTTCATCGCCAAGAAGGAGCTCGAAGGACAGTTCTTCGCCGGCACCTTCCTGCGGCGGCTCGGCACGCTGTTCGTCGATCGCACCGATCCGGAAGGCGGCGTCGAGGACACCAACAAGGCGCTGCAAGCGGCGCGCGAGGGAAGGATGCTCGTGTTCCTGCCCGAGGGCACGTTCACGCGCGCGCCCGGCCTCTTGCCCTTCCGGCTCGGCGCCTTCGTCATCGCCGCGCGCGAGATTTTGAAAGTCCTTCCGGTTACGCTCAAGGGCACGCGCTCGATCCTGCGCAGCGGCCAGTGGTTCCCCCGGCGGGGAAGCGTTTCGATCAGCGTGGGACGATTGGCCGTGCCCGACGGCCAAGACTTCGCCGCCGCGATCCGGCTCAAGGACAAGGTCCGCGCGGAAATCCTCGGCCGTTGCGGCGAGCCCGACGCGACCGCCCCCTGACGGCGGGGGTTAGCCCGCGCCTCCGACAGTCATTGCGCGTTCCCGGCCTGGATACGCCAAAAGCGGCCGCATCGGCGGGCCAAGGGGAGTTGCAGAGCTCACGAAAGACGTGCAATTCTATCAAATACAACCTTCATACAACCCGGGGGGTCTTGGAATTGATGCGCAGGAGAGAAGCGAGGTCTGGCCCTCAGGACCCTCCAACGTTTCGCATCAACCGTCAGCCGATCGGCATCGCCTCGGGCGGCCTGCTGAAGCCGCCTCTGCTCACCTTCATCCTCGTGAATTGGAACTATGGGCAATATGTCGGCCAGACGATCGATTCAATCCGCGCGCAGGACTATCCGCATTTCGAATGTCTGATCGTCGATAACGCCTCGAGCGATGACAGTCTCGAGACGATCGTTAGGCATGTCGGCAACGACGCCAGGTTTGCGGTCGAAGCCATGCCCGAAAATCTCGGCCAGCTCGGAGCGGCCATTTGGGCGCTTGAGCGAACCAATGGAAATTTCGTGTGCTTCGTCGATGCGGACGATTTTCTGTTTCCCAATTTCGCCTCCACGCATCTTCAGGTCCACTTGGCTCTCCCGCGCAGCGTCGCCCTCACATCGAGCAATGTCGTTGAGGTCTCGCAAGCCGGTTCCATGCTCACCGGGGGATATCTCAACTTCCACACCAACTCGAAGCACAAGGATGCTTTCAGGGGGCTTCGCGAGGCCGGGAGCGTCATGCGGCTGGAGACGATTTCTGACGAAGACTACCTTCGTCTGCACAAGCACACGGCGATACTCTGGCCCTCGTGGAACGGGTGGCTGTGGGCGCCCGGCAGCTCGAACGTGTTCAGGCGCTCCATTCTTAGTCGCGCCGTGGTGAACGGGGCGGGCGACAAGCTGCTTCGCTCGGCGGATGGCCATTTCAATCCCTTGTGTCATGCCTTGGGAGGCACCGCACTCATAGACGTGCCTCTCTGCGGCTACCGGCATCACGGCGCCAACTATTTCGCAAAAGCGGAATCGGTCACTGGGCTGCGGCAGGGGACACGTCAGTATGGGGAGAAATCCCGCGTGGACAGCCAACAGACCGTGGAGGTGCTGCTGCAAAACGTCGAAGTTCTCGGCTGGCAGCTCGCGGAACGGTTTTGGCCGACAGTCGATCAGCTCACCCGTACGCCGAAAGACAAGCTCCTGGAATATTACAGCGACCCTGGCGTCGAGAAGATCTTCACCAAGCATGTCGGTTCG
>JBFWTF010000153.1:0-6431 GCA_050247995.1 Methyloceanibacter sp.
GACAAGGGCACCGCTTACGGCAACGTCGCCAAGGTTCTGGCGCGGATCGGGCAAGCGGGCTTTCCCGTGACCATCGTCACCGACCAGATGGATCAGCCGTAAGGAGGAGCGCGGAAGGCGAGCATGGGCAGAAGCACGGCCATATCGGCGGCGCTCCATTCGGCGATCCTGTTCTTTGCGCTCGTCGCCTTTCCGCCTGCGCGCATCGACCCCGCGCCGCTCATCGCCATCCCGGTCGATCTCGCCTCACCTTCCGAGGTGACGAAGATCAAGGCCGGGAGCAAGGACGGCAAGGACGACGCGCCGCTGGCCGGCAAGCCCAAGGAGAAGAAGCCTGAAGCCGTGAAGGAGGCGAAGAAGCCTGCCGAGCAGGCGGCTGAGCTTGCGCCTTCGGCGGAGCCTCAAGCAAAGCCCGAGCCCGCGCCCAAGACCGAATCGCCGAAACCAGCCCCGAAGGCGGCAAGCAAGCCCGATCCGAAACCGGCCAAGCCGAAACAGGCTGCGGCGCCGAAGAAGCCGGCGTCCCCGGCCAAGAAGCGCATGTCCGAAACCGACCGCATCGCCGCGCTCCTCAACAAGATTCCCGATGCCGCGGACGCGCCCGCGCCCGTGCTTGCCGCCGACGACGCGCCGGCCAAGGTGCGGGGACAGTCGAACGGCACCGAAGCCGCGATGTCGGTCAACGAGATCGATGCGCTGAGGGCTCGCATCGCGCAGTGCTGGAGCCCGCCGCCAGGCGGCCTCGGCGCCGAGCACATCGTGGTGAAGCTCCGCCTCAAGCTCAACGAGGACGGCACGCTCATCGGCTATCCGAGCGTCGCCAATAGCGGCTCCTCGCCCTTCTTCCAGGCTGCCGCCGATAGCGCGGTGCGTGCCGTCTATCAGTGCCAGCCTTATGCGCTCCCGAGCGAGAAATATGCGCTCTGGCGCGACATGATCCTCAATTTCGACCCAAGCGACATGTATCGCGCCGGCTAGAGAAGATCCGCCATGACCCTGACCGCACATTCTCCCTTGCGCCTCCGACTTTCGCGCCTCGCCGCCGTTCTCCTTGCACTCGCAAGTCTTGCGCCGGTTCCGGCGCGCGCGGTGGTCGAGCTCAACATCACTCAAGGCACGATTCAGCCGCTGCCGATCGCCATCCCGGATTTCCTCGGCGACGGCTCGATCGATCCCGAGGTTGCGCGCGAGGTTTCCGGCGTGGTGGCCAGCGACCTCAAAGCCTCGGGCCTTTTCATCCCGATCGATCAAGCGGCCTTCATCGAGCAGGGGGTCGGCCCCGATCGCTTGCCGCGTTTCGAGGATTGGCGCGTCGTCAACGCGCAGGCGCTCGCCGTCGGTCGTATCGGCGCAAGCGACGGCAGGCTCAGGGCCGAGTTCCGCCTGTGGGACGTGTTCGCGGGAACGCAGCTCGCGGGCGAGCAATTCTTCGCCAGGCCCAAGGATGCCCGCCGCATCGGCCATATCATCGCCGACGCCATCTACGAGCGCATCACCGGCGAGAAGGGCTACTTCGACACCCGCATCGTGTTCGTGGACGAGTCCGGCCCGAAGAACAAGCGCATGAAGCGCCTCGCGATCATGGATCAGGACGGGTTCAACGTGAAACTGCTCACCACGGGACAGAATCTGGTGCTGACGCCGCGCTTCAGCCCCTCGACCCAGGAGATCACCTACACCTCGTTCGAGGGCGACACGCCCAAGGTCTATCTGCTCAATATCGAGACGGGGCAGAAGGAGATCGTCGGCGCGTTCCCGGGCATGACGTTCGCCCCGCGCTTTTCGCCCGACGGCCAGCGGATCGTGATGAGCCTGGAGCGCGACGGCAACACCAATCTGTTCGTGATGGATTTGCGCAGCCGGCGCACCGCGCAGCTCACCAACGACAACGCGATCGACACCGCGCCCTGCTATTCGCCCGATGGGCGCGAGATCGTGTTCGAGAGCGATCGCGCCGGGTCGCGCCAGCTCTACGTCATGGGGGCCGACGGCTCGAACCCGCGCCGAATCAGTCAAGGCGGCGGCAGCTACTCGACGCCGGTGTGGTCGCCGCGCGGCGACCTGATCGCGTTCACCAAGATGAGCGGGGGTCAATTCCTGATCGGGGTGATGCGCCCCGACGGGTCGGGCGAGCGGATTCTGACCGAGGGATTCCACAATGAGGGCCCGACCTGGGCGCCGAATGGCAGGGTGCTGATGTTCTTCCGGGAGCAGCCCGGGGCGGCGGGGGGGCCGAGGCTCTTCACCATCGATCTCACCGGCTACAACGAGCGGCAGGTGGCGACGCCAGCTTTCGGCTCGGATCCGGCCTGGTCGCCCCTCGTCAACTAGGTCTTTCCAGGCCTGAATATGCAATATTCTCAGTGCCTTGGGCCGAGATTTCGGGTCCCGGTCACCCTTTGTTAAGCATAACCGGCGAGGCTGTTAACCGAGCTTGATTTGGCCTCTTTTTGGAGGCTAGCTGGGGTGGAGGGAACTTCGGATTCAGCGTGGCATTTTGGCACCAATCGGCCGGAAAACGGTCGGCGGCCAAGAGTCCGTTCTTGATCTGCACACCTCGCGCCGGTACATGCAAAGACGGCTACTGCCGTTTTAACCAAAGGAGAGAAGACCATGCAGGGTTTGAAGGGCGCCATCATCGTGGCCATGATCGTGACCACAGGCATCGTGCTTGCTGGCTGCGTGGGTCACCACGAGAAAGCCGTTGTCGCTGAGCCCCTTAAGGTCGGCTAGGCGGACATTTGGTCGAGCCGGGTGTACGCGTCTAAAGCTTGGCCGATATAGCGGAAGCGCTTAGCTCTTCCGCAGCGAGAATTTAAGGATGCCGGGACGCCGCTCTGCGCAGCGGCCTCCCAGGCATCCTTTGATTTTCAGGGTTCCCATCCCGCCAGTCCCGCCGCCCGATCGCGGCGGAAGCTAGGACATCGTTAAGGACTTCCACTTTAGGATTTCCTTAAAGTTCGACGGGCGGGAGTAACCAGTCATGCGTTGGAGTTCTCTATGCGTGCGCGCCGGCAAGATCGCCGGCGTCATCGCCTTGGCGGTCGTCATGGCCGCCTGTTCGCGCCAGGCCCAGCCAAAGCAATACGGTCTCGGCGGAGAGGGGCCGGCAACCCCGGGTACGGAGCGGGATTTCGCCGTCAATGTCGGCGACGTGGTGCGCTTCCAGGTGGACAGCGCGAGCTTGACCGGCGAGGCGCAAGGAATCCTCGCGAGCCAGGCCAACTGGCTCAACCAGTATCCGCAATACAGGGTCACGATCGAAGGCCACGCCGATGAGCGCGGTACGCGCGAGTACAACCTCGCGCTCGGCGCCAAGCGGGCCATGGCGGTCAGGAGCTACCTCGCAAGCCACGGCGTCAGCGCGAGCCGGATCAAGACCGTGTCCTTCGGCAAGGAGCGACCGGTCGCGGTTTGCGACGATATCTCCTGCTGGTCGCAGAATCGCCGGGCCCAGACCGTGCTGAGAAGCGCCGCCGTCGCCGGCAATTACTAGGCCTCCGGACTCCGGCCCGTTTCTCGCCGCCGGAGCGGCGCGGGAGCGCGATCCCGCGCTTGCCGCCGCTCGCGCCGGATGATTCGTGCGGCTTGTGCTTTTGCGGCAGGTGGCGCAAGAAGCCCTTGCCGAAATGAACAGCTTGCCCCTATCGCCGTCCGAATCGCGCGGGTTCTTCGCGCTTCTCGCGCCTTATGCGCAGGTCGCGCTCGCCGTCTCGGGCGGTCCCGATAGCCTCGCCTTGATGCTGCTTGCCATGCGCTGGCGCGAGGAGTGCGCGGACGGCCCAAAGCTCAGCGTCCTCACCGTCGATCACGGTCTCCGCGCCGGCGCGCGCGCGGAGGCTGAAGGCGTCGGACGCATGGCATCGGCGCTCGGCCTCGATCATGCGATCTTGACATGGGAGAAGGCCGAGGCTCCGGCCGCGAACCTCCAGGAAAGGGCGCGCGTGGCGCGCTACGATCTCATGGCGGCCTTCTGCCACGCGCGCGGCATCCCCGCGCTCGTCACCGCCCACACCCAGGACGATCAGGCCGAGACCGTCTTGATGCGGCTCAAACGCGGCAGCGGCCTCGATGGCCTGGCCGCG
The DNA here is from genome assembly GCA_050247995.1 of Methyloceanibacter sp. Lineage (GTDB taxonomy): Bacteria > Pseudomonadota > Alphaproteobacteria > Rhizobiales > Methyloligellaceae > Methyloceanibacter. The sequence goes on from JBFWTF010000153.1 coordinate 4,086, forward strand.
ATCCCCGAGAGGGGCGCCTGGGCCGGGATCACAATCCTGCGCCCCTTGCTCGACGTGCCGAAGGCGCGGCTTGTCGCAACGCTCGATGCTGCGGGTCTCGCCTACGTCACCGATCCGAGCAACGCCGATCCGCGCTTCGAACGGGCGCGGCTTCGCGCGCGTTCGAGTGCGCTCGAGGCGTTCGGGCTTACGCCCGAGGCGCTGGCGCTTTCGGCCCGCCGCTTGCGTCGGGCGCGCGAGGCGCTCGATGAGGCGGCGCGCGATTTCCTCGCGCGCCACGGCGCGGTGAGCGCGGCTGGTTACGCCACCGTCGATCGCGCGGCGCTCGCGGCGGCGCCGCAGGAGATCGCGCTTCGCGCGCTCGCGCAAACCATCGCCGCGGTCGGCGGCGGCGAGGCGCCGGTGCAGCTTGCCAAGCTCGAGACGCTCCTTGCCGCGCTGGGAGCTCACCCGGACAAGGCGCACACGCTCGGGCGCTGCCGGCTTGAGAACGTGTCGGGGCGCCTCGGCGTCTTCCGCGAGGTGAGGGGGGAAGGGCTCCCCGTGGCGCGGGTCAGCCCCGGAGAGCGGGCGCTGTGGGACAATCGCTTCACCGTCGAGCTCGGCGCCGGGGCGAATGAGGCGGTCATCGTCAAGGCCTTGGGGGATGAGGGTTTTCGGGCGCTTAGAGAGCGCTCCGAGGCGATTTCGGCGCTGCCGCGCCTCGCGGCGCGGACGCTGCCGTGCTGCTGGCGGGGCGAGGCGCTGCTCGGCCTGCCGCAGCTTAGGCTCCCGGGCACGCCCCCACCGTTCGTGCCCCTCTGCCGGGCGCATTTCGTGAGCGAGGCGGGCCGCGACGTGCGGAGGCGATAGGACGCACGTGCCGTTGAGGAAACATGCACCTCTTTCGGGTACTTAGCTTGGCAAACGGCATTGGCGTTCCTATTTTACCAAGGCTTAGCCTCAATTCGGCGTTAGAGTGAGACCAAGGGTGCCACTGCCGGCAGCCCGAGAGAAGCGAGCCGTCAGACCAACATGAATTCGAACTTCCGTAACTTCGCCATTTGGGTGTTCATCGGCCTCCTCCTGGTCGCCCTGTTCAACCTGTTCCAGAGCCCGGGCGTGCAGGTCCGCGGCAACGAGATCAGCTTTTCGCAGCTCCTCTCGGAGGTCGAGGGCGGCAACGTCCAGGACGTGACCATCGCCGGCAATCAGATCACCGGACATTTCTCCGACGGCCGCAACTTCCAGACCTATGCGCCGAACGATCCCAACCTGGTCGATAAGCTGAACCAGAAGGGCGTGAAGATCACGGCAAAGCCGTCCGAGGAAGATGTCCCCTCGCTCCTCGGCGTGCTGGTGTCGTGGTTCCCGATGCTGCTCTTGATCGCGGTCTGGGTGTTTTTCATGCGCCAGATGCAGTCGGGCGGCGGCCGCGCCATGGGCTTCGGCAAGTCGAAGGCGAAGCTCCTCACCGAACGCCACGGCCGCGTCACGTTCGACGACGTCGCCGGCGTCGATGAGGCCAAGGAGGACTTGCAGGAGATCGTCGAGTTCCTCCGCGACCCGCAGAAGTTCCAGAAGCTCGGCGGCCGCATTCCGCGCGGCGCGCTCTTGGTCGGTCCTCCCGGCACCGGCAAGACGCTGCTCGCGCGCGCCATCGCCGGCGAGGCCAACGTGCCCTTCTTCACCATCTCCGGCTCGGACTTCGTCGAGATGTTCGTCGGCGTGGGCGCGTCCCGCGTGCGCGACATGTTCGACCAGGCGAAGAAGAACGCGCCTTGCATCATCTTCATCGACGAGATCGACGCGGTCGGCCGTCATCGCGGCGCGGGCCTCGGCGGCGGCAATGACGAGCGCGAGCAGACGCTCAATCAGTTGCTGGTCGAGATGGATGGATTCGAAGCCAATGAGGGCATCATCCTCATCGCCGCGACCAACCGTCCCGACGTGCTCGATCCGGCGCTGCTCCGCCCCGGCCGTTTCGATCGCCAGGTGGTGGTGCCGCGCCCCGACATCATCGGTCGCGAAAAGATCCTGAAGGTGCACGTGCGCAAGGTGCCGCTCGCGCCGGACGTCGATCTCCGCGTCGTCGCCCGCGGCACGCCCGGATTCTCCGGCGCCGATCTCGCCAACCTCGTCAACGAGGCGGCGCTGCTCGCGGCGCGCCGCTCCAAGCGCCTCGTCACGCAGCACGAGTTCGAGGATGCCAAGGACAAGGTGCTGATGGGCGCCGAGCGCCGCTCCATGGTGATGACCGAGGAGGAAAAGACGCTGACCGCCTATCACGAGGGCGGGCACGCGCTGGTCGCGCTGCACTTGCCGGCCTCGGATCCGGTGCACAAGGCAACCATCATTCCGCGCGGC
>JBFWTF010000154.1:0-6431 GCA_050247995.1 Methyloceanibacter sp.
GCGCTAGCTTGCCGGGCGCGAGACCTCGCCACTTGCAGGGGGCAAGCGGGCCTAGCCCGCGCGGTTGGCGTAGACGGCGAGGTTGGCGAACGCTTCGGCGCTGGCAGTGGCAAGATCGGGGCCGATCGAGGCCGGTCCGCTCATGGCGCGGATCGCGCCGTCCTTGGCGCCCGAGATCGCATTCCCGGCGATGAGGGCGTTTCCGGAAGAGGGATCGACCGACACGCCGATGCCGAGAAACGCGTCGCGGATCACATTCGCGGTGACGCTCACGTCGCGAAGATGCGGCCCCCAGCCGATCATGATGCCGCAGGCCGGCGCGCCTTCGATGACGTTGCCGGCCACGACGGCGTCGGCCTCGACCGCGATGCCAATGCCGCCGGGCTCGCCCTGCTTGCGGATGAAAAGGTTGCGGATGCGGTTGCGCTCGATGAGGGCAGGGGGGCCTCCTTCAGAGAAATTGGCGACGGCGATGCCGCATGCCGCCCGCTCGATCAGGTTGCCCGCGATCTCGAGACGGTCCGCGTCTTCGCTCACGAGACCCGCGTCGCGGATTGCGCCGATCGCGCAGCCCTTGATTGAGCCCGACACCCTTCGCAAGGAGACGCCGTTCGCTGTGCTGCCGGTGACGCGGCAATGGGTGACGTCGAGATGTTTCGTCTCCGTCGCGGTAAGAAGCGCGCCAAGCTCTTGCAGTGGCTTCGCATCGCCATCGAGCACGAGGCCCGAGAGCCTGACATTCGCGACGTTATCGAGCGCGATCAGCGCGGTGCCCTCGCGATAGCGGAGTATCGTCTTGCCCGGAACGCCTTCGATGCGGGTCCCGGATTTCAGCGTGAGCTTTGCCGTGGAATAGACTCCGGCGGGAAGGAAGAGCGGCGCGCCGGTTTCAGCCGCGGCATCGGCTGCCGCTTGCAGCGCGGCGGTCTGATCGATCGCGCCGCCGCCCGGCGTGACGCCGTGCGCGTCATGAACTTGGGCAAAGCCGCGCGTGCTGGCGGCGATGGCAAGGCCAAGTCCGCCCAGAAGCACTTCGCGGCGACCGACAGTCATGGCCTACGCATCCCTTGCGCGCGCATCCGTCCCCCGGGAGATCGGGGGCCGCGCCTTTGGTTTCAACGGGCTCTCGCCGGGTTCGGCGAGAACGAAGCGCAAGACCGCTTCGCCACCCTGAATCAAGGCCTCGCGGCTCAATGGCCCGCCTCTTTTCGTCCAAGGCGGGATGTGTACGAAGACGACGGGCGGGACGGCGCGCTGCGATTGAGCCCATTCGAGCGCATGGTAATAGAGAAAGTTGCAGAGATAGGCGCCGGCCGAGCGCGACGTCTTGGCCCTGATGCCGTTCTGCCGGAGATAGGCCGCAAGCTTTGCGGCGGGAAATTCCGTGTCGAGACGGGGCGATCCGTCGGCGCGGATCGCGCGGTCTCCGGGCGTGGCCCCCCGCGCATCCCGCTCCTGCGCTGTGCGGTTATGGGCCGAGCGTTCGATGTGGAAAGCCGTCGCGCGCTTAGCGACGCCGAAGTGAATCATCGCATGAGGTTGCAGCGTCTCGAAGAGACGCGGGATGAGCGCGACATTATCCCATTCGGTCCGGAGCACGCGGGCATCGAGCTTGAATTCGGGCGCGCCATGCCGCTTCGCCAAGGTCTCGACCAGCCAGGCGGAAGGGTTCTCGGCAAAACCCGGAAACGGGCCAAAGCCGGTGATGAGGACGCGCCGCCGAGCCATGCCTCAGGACTACTCGGGGGCCGCGCTTCAGGAAAGCGATTTCGGCACCCAAACGTAAGCCAGGTGGTTCCAGTCCCGGCCGTCAGACCTTGGCGGAGCGCGGCGCTGGCGCGAAGGCGCGCTGGAGCAACCAATCGAGCGAAACCGGGCCTGGCCCCGCCACGGCAAGCCAGCCGAACAGGGCCATATAGGCAACTTCCTCGAAGCCGAGCAGCGTTTCGAGCGAGTCGATCTCGTCCCACTTCGCCGCGATGATGGCGACGATCATGACGATGACGAGCGGTACGGCGGCAACGCGGGTGAACAGGCCTAGCAACAAGAGAAGCCCGCCGAAGAATTCGACCGCCGAAACGAACGGGGTCAAAATGTGGGGAAAGGGAATGCCCCAATCGACGAAATTGGCGGTTACGGTCGGAAGATTGTTGAGCTTGCCCCAGCCGGTCCACAGAAACACCCAGCCCACGACGATGCGGGCGGCGAGCGGAGGCAGCCAAGAAAAATAGGCCGAGAGCCGTTCGGGCAGATCGATCAACAAGCCGATCAGAGATTTCATGTCGTGTCCCTCGAAAGGCGTAAGCGCTCCGAGCGACAGTCTACGAAATGATCTGGCGGTCCGTTCATGACATCGCCGTTACCCAATCCAACGAAAAGGTGATCGCCATTTGATCGACTACGGGCGGAGGGGGTGCAGGTGAGCGGCGTTTGAGGGCCGGCGCCAATCGCGCAAATCGCGGTCCGGACTCGGTCCGGGATGGGTCATCGCGCGCCTAGTCGGAGTTCTTTATTCCGGCGAGGCGCGCAAGCTCTGAGGCGGCGGCTGACGGCGTCATTTTTCCGGCCCGCACCTTGTCCTCCAATTCCTGGAAGTGGCGCGCCGCGCGCCGGCCGCCCTGGAAGGCGGCAAGCAGGCGCTGCTCGAAGATCTCCCGCATCCATGCGGCGGCTTGGTCGCGCCTTCGCGCTTGAAGCGCGCCGGAGGCGGTGAGCGCCGCATGGCGTTCGACGATCTTATCCCACAGAGCATCCAATCCACGGTTCTCGCGCGCCGACATGGTCAGCACCTGCGGGTCCCAATTGCTGTTGCCCGAGGCGAGGATGTGGAGCGCGGTGCGATATTCCATCGCGGCGCGGTTGGCGCGCTCGACCTGGTCGCCTTCGGCCTTGTTGACGGCGACGATGTCGGCAAGTTCGAGCAGCCCGCGCTTGATGCCCTGAAGCTCATCGCCCGCGCCGGGGATCGCCACCACCACGAACACGTCGACCATGTTCGAGACCGCGGTTTCGGATTGGCCGACGCCGACGGTCTCGACCAGGATCACGTCGTAGCCGGCGGCTTCCGCCAGAGCCACGGTCTCGCGTGTGGACTTGGTCACGCCGCCCAGACTTTCGCCGGCGGGCGAGGGGCGGATGAAGGCGCCTGGCTCGGCGGCGAGCCTCCCCATCCGCGTCTTGTCGCCGAGGATCGATCCGCCGCTCCGCGATGAGGTGGGATCGACGGCGAGCACCGCGACCTTGCGGCCCTGGCCGACGAGGTTGAGCCCAAGCTGGTCGATCAACGTGGATTTGCCCGCGCCGGGAACGCCGCTGATGCCGACCCTGATCGATTGGCCTGTGAAGGGCATGAGCCGCTCGAGCAGGGCTTCGGCGCGGGCCTGATCCTCGGGCTTGGCGCTTTCGACCAGGGTGATGGCGCGCGCGAGCGCCACGCGGTCGCCGGCGCAGATGGCGTTGGCGGTCGCTTCGACGTCCTTCTTCGCTTGGTCGGTTTCGCGCATGGGTGGCGGCGTAGGGGGAAACCCGGCTCAACGCAAGGGGGCGAACCTACTCCGCGGCTTGTTGCGATTTGGTATCCGCGCCGAGCTTCTGCAAAAGGTCGATGGCTGCGTCGGCGATGGGGGTGCCCGGGCCGAAGATGGCCTTGGCTCCGGCCGCGTAAAGCTCGGGGTAATCCTGCGGCGGGATGACGCCGCCGACCACGATCATAATGTCGCCGCGGCCTTGCGCCTCGAGCGCCTCGCGCAAGGCCGGCACCAGGGTCAAGTGGCCGGCGGCGAGCGAGGAGACGCCGACGATATGCACGTCGTTCTCGACGGCCTGGCGGGCGGCCTCCTCGGGGGTCTGGAACAGCGGCCCGATATCGACGTCGAAGCCGAGATCGGCGAAGGCCGAGGCGATCACCTTCTGGCCCCGGTCGTGACCGTCCTGGCCCATCTTGGCGACGAGGATGCGCGGGCGGCGGCCGTGCGCCGCCTCGAAGGCCTCGATCAGCTCCTTGACGCGGCTCATGCTTCCTTCCATGCGGCCCATCTCCGCCCGGTAAACCCCGGTGACGGCCGAGACTTCGGCCCGGTGGCGGCCATACACCTTCTCCAGAGCATAGGAGATTTCTCCGACCGTTGCCTTAACGCGCGCGGCCTCGACCGCGCCTTCGAGCAAATTGCCGGTTCCTGTCTCGGCGTAACGGGTGAGCGCGTCAAGGGCCGCGCGAACTTCGTCCTCGTTGCGCTCGGCCTTGAGGCGGGCGAGCTTGTCGAGCTGACTGCGCCTGACCGCCCGGTTGTCAACTTTCAGGATGGCGATGTCGGCGTCGCTGTCGGTGCGGTACTTGTTCACGCCGACGATGGTCTGCTTGCGCGAGTCGATGCGTCCTTGCGTTGCCGTCGCGGCCTGCTCGATCATGCGCTTGGGGATGCCGGCCTCGATGGCGCGGGCCATGCCGCCGAATTTCTCGACCTCTTCGATGTGCTTCATCGCGCGCTGGGCGAGATCGTAAGTGAGGCGCTCGACATAGAAGCTGCCGCCCCAGGGATCGATGATGCGGGTCGTGCCCGATTCCTGCTGGAGCATGAGCTGGGTGTTGCGGGCGATGCGCGCCGAGAAATCGGTCGGCAGCGCCAAGGCCTCGTCGAGCGCGTTGGTGTGCAGCGACTGGGTATGGCCTTGCGTCGCCGCCATGGCCTCGATGCAGGTGCGCACCACGTTGTTGAACACGTCCTGCGCGGCGAGGCTCCAGCCGCTCGTCTGGCAATGGGTCCTGAGCGCGAGCGAGCGCGGGTCCTTCGGCGCGAACTCATCCCTGATGAGCTTCGCCCAGAGCAGGCGCGCGGCGCGCATCTTGGCGATCTCCATGAAGAAGTTCATGCCGATCGCCCAGAAGAAGGAGAGGCGCGGCGCAAACGAGTCGATGTCGAGACCGGCGGCGACGCCAGCGCGCACATACTCGATGCCGTCGGCGAGCGTGTAGGCAAGCTCGAGGTCGGCGGTCGCTCCCGCCTCCTGCATGTGATAGCCGGAGATCGGGATCGAATTGAATTTCGGCATCTTCTGCGAGGTGTAGGCGAAGATGTCGGAGACGATGCGCATCGACGGCGCGGGCGGATAGATGTAGGTGTTCCGCACCATGAACTCTTTCAGAATGTCGTTCTGGATCGTGCCCGAGAGCTGCTCCGGGGGCACGCCCTGCTCTTCGCCGGCGACGATGAAGAGCGCGAGTACGGGAAGCACCGCCCCGTTCATGGTCATCGACACCGAGACCTGAGCGAGGGGGATGCCGTCGAACAGCGTCCGCATGTCGTAGATCGAGTCGATGGCGACGCCCGCCATGCCGACATCGCCGGTCACGCGCGGATGATCGGAATCGTAACCGCGATGGGTGGCGAGGTCGAAGGCGATGGAGACGCCCTGCTGACCGGCGGCGAGATTGCGCCGGTAGAAGGCGTTGGAATCCTCGGCGGTCGAGAAGCCGGAATATTGGCGGATTGTCCACGGCCGCTGCACGTACATGGTGGGGTAGGGGCCGCGGAGATAAGGGGGCACGCCCGGCATGCCGTCGAGGAAATCGAGGCCAGCGAGATCGCGCGTATCGTAGGCCGGCTTGACCGCGATCCCCTCGGGCGTCGCCCAAGCTTCCGCGCACGCGGGCGCGGGCGCTTCCCTGGCGTTGGTCGCCGCGAAGGCCATATCTGCAAATGAGGGAATGCGCGTCATTTTCCGTCAGATCTCGTCATAGGCGGCGTTGAGAATGGCAAGCGTATCACAGCCTTGATGAAGAAAGCTGCCAATGCCGGCGGCCGCGAACGCGGCCTCTCTAGGCCCCGGCTTGCCGGCGAGGTAGATGCGCTTCGCGCCCGCTTGGCTTAGCGCCCTGGCGGCGTCTTCCGCCTCGCGCTCATAGACCTTGTCGGAGGAGCAGAGGCAGGCAAGCTCTGCACCCGATTCCTTGAATCGTTTCGCGAGGTTGCCGCTGTCGCCTTCGACGGCTTCGATGCCGCCCGCCTCGAACAGGCTCTTGGCGAAGCTCGTGCGCGCGTTGAAATCGGCCGGGCGCCCGAGGCGTGCGAGGAAGACCTTCGGCCTCGCGCCGTGTTTCTTGCGATAGAGGTCGCTCCGGTCGCGCAAACGCTCGAATGGCTCGGCGAGCCTGACGGGGCTGAGCGCCTTGCCGTTCGCCGCGAGCGCGGCGAGCCGCGGCAGCGCCAGCACCTCGACTTGCGCTTCGCCGAGATCGGGAAAATCGCTCGTGCCGATGAGCGGGTCCTTGCGCCGCGCGATATTGGCCTCGCGCGCCTGCCTCACTTCGGCGATCCCCTGTTGGATCGCGCCGGTTTCGAGCGCCCGCGCCGCGCCGCCTTCGCGCTCAATCTCCTGGAACAGGCCCCAGGCCATATCGGCGAGGGCGTCGGTCAGCGCCTCGATCGCGCCGG
>JBFWTF010000155.1:0-6291 GCA_050247995.1 Methyloceanibacter sp.
CCGCGGCCGTCACCATCGTCCTGTCCGTGATCCTCGCCAACACGATCGCCGGACCGGTGCAGCGGCTGTCCTCGGCCGCCGAGAGGGTGCGCCACAGCGTCAAGGCTCGCGCCGAGATTCCGGACTTCACCGACCGCACCGACGAGATCGGCCATCTTTCCGGCGCCCTCCGCGACATGACCAATGCGCTCTACCGGCGGATCGACGCCATCGAGAGCTTCGCCGCCGACGTCGCCCACGAATTGAAGAACCCGCTCACATCGTTGCGCAGCGCGACCGAGACCCTGCCCCTGGTCAAGAACGAGGAGTCGAAGCAGCGGCTGCTTGAGATCATCCAGCACGACGTGAAGCGGCTCGACCGCCTGATCAGCGACATCTCCGACGCCTCGCGCCTCGACGCCGAGCTCGCGCGCGAGGATGCGAGGCCCGTCGATATGGCCGAGCTGATCCGCAACGCCGTGCCCTTGTTCAACGACGTCCATCGCGGCGACACGCAAGGCGTCACCTTCGAGATTGCTTACGCGCCGGGGGCCCATCCCTATCGCGTCACGGGTCACGACAGCCGCCTCAGCCAGGTCATCGTCAACCTGCTCGACAACGCCATCTCATTCTCGCCGCCGGGCGGAAAGGTCACGGTCGCGGCGCGGCGGATCGGCCCCGAGATTCAAATCGCGGTCGAGGACGAAGGTCCGGGTATCCCGGCGGAAAATCTCGAACGCATCTTCGAGCGCTTCTACACCGACCGTCCGCAGGAGAGCTTCGGCCAGAATTCCGGCCTTGGCCTCAACATCTCGCGCCAGATCGTGGTTGCCCATGGCGGCCGCCTCTATGCCGAGAACCGCCCCGTGCCCCCCGCTTCGCGCGGCATGGCGGATGCCGGCGGGCGAAAGAGCGGCGGCGCCCGCTTCGTCATCCGGCTCCCCGCAACCTGATCCTGACGCCCCGAGGAGGCATGATCGAGAGTGGCGCGCGAGCTCGTCCATGGCACCTGCGTGGCGTTCGGGCCAACGGCCGTCTTGCTGCGCGGGGAGTCCGGCGCGGGCAAGTCGGACCTCGCCTTCAGATTTCTCGCGCTTCCGCCCCAAGGCGAGGCCCGGCCCATGCTCGTGGCCGACGATCAGGTCCTTGTCACGGTCGCGGCCGATGGCGCCTTGATCGCCTCGCCGCCGCCGGCCCTTGCCGGCAAGATCGAGCTGCGCGGGATCGGAATCGTGGAGGTGCCCTTCCTCGGACACGCCGAGCTTCGACTCGTGTGCGACCTCGTGGACCAAAAAGACGTACCACGCATGGCACCGGAGCCCTGGGAAAGCGCCGGAATTGCGGGAATCGCGCTGCCTGCGCTAAAACTCGCGCCGTTCGAAGCGTCCGCGCCGCTGAAACTCAAGACGGCGCTCTTCCTCGCGACAGGCGTCAACCCCAAATAAGGCAAGGATCGGACTTGCGCATGACCCCAACCCTGAGAAAGATAGCCGCCTTTGGCCGGGGGGCCTGAAGCAAGGAACATCATGATCGGCGTCGTCATCGTCACGCATGGCAGGCTCGCGCACGAATTTCGTGCCGCGCTCGAACACGTCGTCGGACCGCAAGAGCAGATCGAGACAATCTCGATCGGACCCGACGATGATCTCGATCTTCGCCGCAACGACATGCTGACCGCGCTCGCCCGCGTCGATAGCGGCGACGGCGTCATCGTGCTCACCGACATGTTCGGCGGCACGCCGTCGAATCTCGCCATCTCGGCCATGGAGCAGTCGAATGTCGAGGTGATCGCCGGCGTCAATCTGCCGATGCTGGTGAAGCTCGCAACCATCAGGAACGGGTGCCCGCTGGACGAGGCCGTCACCCAGGCGCAGGACGCCGGACGCAAATATATCAGCGTTGCGAGCCAGATCCTCGCGACCAACTAGAGCGTGGGCTCGGTGCGCGATACCACCAAACAGGGCGGCAGCTATTTCGCCGAAGTCACCATCCCCAACAAGAAGGGGCTGCATGCGCGCGCGTCGGCGCAGTTCGTGCGCTGCACCGCCGGCTTCACCGCCAAGGTCCGCGTGACGCGCGAGGGCCACACCGTGGGCGGAACCTCGATCATGGGATTGATGATGCTCGCCGCCGGCCAAGGCCACTCCATCCTGATCGAGGCGGAAGGACAAGACGCGAAAGCCGCGCTCGAGGCGCTCGTCGCCCTGGTCGAGAACGGCTTCGGCGAAGAGGATTGACGTCAGCGGCGCTTGTAGCCGGTCACCATCGCGCGCACGAGATTCTCGCGATGCGCGAAGCTCGCCAGCACGACCGCGGCGATATGGGCAATCACGAGAGCGAGCGTGATATTGGCGATCACCTCGTGGACCTCTTCCATCGCCTCGCCGGTTTCCTCGGTGAACATGCCGGCGAGCGGCCCCGCCTGCTGGTCGCCGCCATAGACCACGAGGCCGGTGACGACGGTCGCGGCGAGGAAGATGAGCAGGAGCACCACCATATAGCCGCCGCCGGGGCTATGACCGAGATGGCGCTCGGCGCGGAACAGCAAGAGATCGCGCACATAGCGCAAGGCGGTGCCCGGCGCATAGATGAAATCGGAGAAGCGCGCGTGCTCCGGCCCGATGAAGCCCCAGACGATGCGCGCCAGAACCAGCGCGCCGACGAGATAGCCGGCCCAGACATGCACGCTAAGCAGGTCGTCCTCAGTCAGGTAGGCGACGGTGAAGGCGACGGCCAGCGTCCAGTGGAAGACCCGCACGAACGGGTCCCACACATAGATAACGGGGCCGCCGGCGGCGCTGCGATCGGGGTTGAGCATGAGTTCTCCCTTAGATCACCTCGCTACGGCACGCGTTGAGGAGAATCAAGGTCCGCGAGCCAAATTTCGCCACTCATAACTCCTGCGATTGCTAATATGTTGCAATTGATGAGAGCCGTGGGCGACGCCGCTGGCCCTCGCGCACCCTGACCAACCGGCGGGCGGGTCGCCAGGTGAATTCGAGCCGTTTGCAACACCAAGCGAAACATAAGACCAAGGCAGCCAGCGTTTTCACCGCGCGGGGCCTGTCGAAGACTTATGTGGTCGGAGAGGTCGAAGTCCGCGCCCTTCACGACGTCGATCTCGACATCTACGAAGGCGAATTTGTCGTTCTGCTCGGACCATCGGGGTCGGGCAAATCGACGCTTCTCAACATTCTCGGCGGCCTCGATTCGCCGACGAGCGGGGAAGCGCGATGGCGCGACCACGACCTCGTCGCGGCGGACGAGGCTGAACTGACGCGCTTCCGCCGCGAGCATGTCGGCTTCGTGTTTCAGTTCTTCAACCTGATCCCGAGCCTGACCGCGCTCGAGAACGTGGCGCTCGTGAGCGAGATCGCCGAGAACCCGATCGATCCGCGCGAAGCGCTCGGCCTTGTCGGTCTCTCCGAGCGGCTCGACCATTTTCCCTCGCAGCTTTCGGGCGGCGAGCAGCAGCGCGTGGCGGTGGCGCGGGCCATCGTCAAGTCGCCCGACGTCCTCTTGTGCGACGAGCCAACCGGGGCTCTCGACTACGACACCGGCAAGCTCGTGCTGGACGCGATCGCCCGCGCCAATGCCACGCTTGGCACCACGACGGTCGTCATCACCCATAACAGCGCGATCGCCGGCATGGCCGATCGCGTGCTGCATCTTGCCGGCGGCCGCATCGCCCGCACCGAGCGCAATCGCCGCCGCCTCTCGGCCGATGAGGTGCGCTGGTGAGCCTTCTCGACCGCAAGCTTTTCCGCGAGCTGATCGCGATGCGCGCGCAGGTCCTGACCATTGCGCTGGTGGTGGCCGCGGGCGTCGCCGTGTTCGTCGCCGCGATATCGACCTACAATTCGCTCAAGGCGGCGCAGAGCCGCTTCTACGACAGCGGCCGTTTCCCCGACATCTTCGTCACGCTGAAGCGCGCCCCGCTCGCCATCGTGCCGCGGCTTGCGGCGATCCCGGGCGTGGCCGCCGTCGAGCCGCGGATCGTCGAGGAGGTCATCGTCGATTGGCCGGGATCCGTGCTGCCGGTCTCAGGACGCATGGTCTCGCTCGCGAACGGTGGCGATGAGACCTTGTCGCGTCTCCACTTCAGGCAGGGCGCGGCACCCGAGCCGGGCGAGATACACGCGGCGGCGATCGGCGAGGCGTTCGCCGAGGCCAATAACGTCACGCTTGGCACCGACCTTCGCGCCATTCTCAACGGCCGCGTCGAGGCCTTCCGCGTGACCGGCGTCGCGCTTTCGCCCGAATACGTCTATGCGGTGCGGCCCGGAGTGCCCCTTCCCGACGACCGCTTCTTCGTCATCGCCTGGATCGACCGCGCCGCGGCGGAGGCGGCCTTCAACATGGAGGGAGCCTTCAACGATGTTGTGATCAAACTCGCGCCGGGGGCTGACGCCGATGCGGTCATCGCCGAGCTCGACCTTCTGCTCGAACCTTACGGATCGGTTGGCGCGGCGGCGCGCCGTGACCAGGCCTCGCACCGCTTCCTGGAGGACGAGCTCGACGAGCAGAAGGTCATGTCGGTCACGATCCCGTTCATCTTCTTCGGCGTTGCCGCCTTCCTGCTCAACATCGCGCTGGGGCGCCTGGTCCTGGCTCAGCGCGAGCATATCGCCACGCTGAAAGCGCTCGGCTTTCCCGCCTGGCCGATCGTGCTGCACTATCTCAAATTGGTCGTGGTCATCGTCGCCTTGGGGTCGGTCTTGGGCGTGGCGGTGGGGGTCCTGTTCGGCCACGCGATGATCGCGAGTTATCACGGCTTCTTCCGCTTTCCATCGCTCGACTTCGAGCTCACGGCCTGGTCGGTCGCGGCCGGTGTGGCGATCAGCCTCTCGGCCGCCTCGCTCGGGGTGCTGACAGCGCTCGGCAGCGTCTTTGCCCTCAGACCGGCCGTCGCCATGCGCCCGGCGGCGCCCGCCGCCTTTCGTCAAACCTATTTCGAGGATCTGTTCTCGGGCCTGCTGCCGTCGCCCCGCGGCAAGATGATCCTGCGTCAGGTCGCAGGCCGTCCGGTGCAGGCGGCGCTCACCATTCTCGGCATCGCCTTCGCCGTGCCCATGGTCGTGCTCGGCCTGTTTTGGCGCGACGCGCTCGACCGGATGATGGACGTCCAGTTCAACCTGATCGAACGCGGCAACGCTCTTGTCACTTTCCCCCAGCCCAAGGACCGGAACATCGTCGGCGATCTCGCCCGCGAGCCCGGCATGGTGAAGGTCGAGGGGCAGCGCTTCGTGCCGGTGCGTCTGCGCGCCGAGCAGCGGAGCTATCTCACCTCGCTGATCGGTTTGCCCGCCGCAAGCGAGCTCCGGCGTCCGCGCGATCTTGCCCTGCGCCCAATCGAGCCTTCACCCGACGGCGTCACCCTCGCCAAGCGCCTCGCCGAGCGATTGGGCGTGACCACCGGCGACGTCATTACCGTGGAAGTGATGGAGGGCGAGCGCCGCAAGGCCGATGTCCCGGTCGCGGCCGTGGTCGAGGAGATGCTGGGCATGTCGGCCTATATGCAGCTCGATGCGCTGAACAAGCTGACCGGCGAGGGCGATGTCGTGTCGGCCGCGGCGCTCTACATCGAGCCATCCGCTCTCCGATCGGTGTCGGAGCGCTTCAAGAACCTGCCGGTGATCGAATCGACCAGCATGAAGGCCTATTCGATCGCCATGTTCCTCGACAAGATCGCCGCGCTGGTGCTGGTGAGCGCCGGCATCCTCACCACATTCGCCGTCATCATCGCCGTCGGCGTGGTCTATAACAGCGCACGGATCAGATTTCAGGAGCGCGCGTGGGAGCTCGCCAGCCTGCGCGTGCTCGGCTTCAGCCGCGGCGAGGTATCGCGCCTGCTCTTCGTCGAATTCATGATCGAAATCGCCTTGGGCATTCCGATCGGCCTGTTATTGTCTCAGCTCGTCGTCAACCTGATCTCCCGCTTCCACTCGAACGAAAGTTTCCAAATCCCCGCCGTGATCGCGCCCCGCACCTTTGTTGCCGCAACTCTCGTGGTGCTCGTGGCGGGCGCGGCGAGCGCCTATGTCCTGCGGCGCCGGGTCGATCGTCTCGACCTCGTGTCCGTTCTGAAAACGAGAGATTGATGGTGCGTATAAGCCCAGGCCGCATCGTGATCGCCCTCGTCATCGCCGCCGGCGCCGGCGCCGCGATCTGGTCGTTCATTCCGGGGCCGGGTTCGGTCGAGACGGCCAAGGTTACGCGGGGGCCGTTCGTGGCCACCATCGAGGAGGACGGCAAGACAAGGGTGCGCGAGCGCTACATCGTTTCCGCGCCGCTCGCCGGCCGCTCGGCCCG
>JBFWTF010000156.1:0-6279 GCA_050247995.1 Methyloceanibacter sp.
TTTCGGCTATTCGCGGTTAGACGAGCTTCTTGGAGAACGCTGCCTCGACCGGCTTGTACGCGTCCTTGGCGAGGCCGACATACATCTCACCGAGCTTGGACATCTCGGCGACATAGCCATCGTAAGCCTTCTTGGCATACTGGGACTGGATCTCGATCGCCTGCTCGATCGTCTTGGCGCCGATCAGCTGCTCGAAAGCGCGGGTTGAATCCTCGAACGCCTTCTTGGAATAGTCGGTGACCTCGGCGGCAATGGCCTGGAAGCCCTTGTTCACCTCACCGAACGAACGGACGGCCGCATCGAAGCCGTCTTTACCTACCTTCTGAAACTCCTCGAAACCTTTGAGCATGGGGGGCCCTCTCTCGACACACGGTTGACGCGATCACTTAGGAACGGGTCACATATATGCGTCGCACAACAAAAATCAACTGATTTTTTTGCACTGCACAATCGATTCCAACAGGCCGGCTTAACACTTTGGCAAGCGACGAATTTTAGCCTTGTTCTTGCCGTGAGGTGCGGCCGATTGGGTCGAATCGCGCTCCCGCAGGGGCGTGCCGATCGGCGCTGGAGGGACAGTTTCGATCAGACGGGGGGGATTTTGGCCTTTCGGGGGTCAACGGGGAGATTTAGCCCTAACGTTCACAGAGCCCGGCGGCGCGCAGGACATCTCGCGCTGGCGTTCGCGCTTGCGCTCGCGACTTTGGCGGCGCCCGACGCCGACGCGGCCTCAAAGAAGTCGAAAGCGGCGGCGCCGAAGATCGCGGCCTCGATCGTCGTCGACATGAACACGGGCACGATCCTCCAAGCGGAGGCCGCCGAGACGCAGCGCCCGCCCGCGTCTCTGACCAAGATGATGACGCTATATGTGCTGTTCGGCTATTTGCGCGCGGGCAAGCTCGCGCCCGACACCGAGCTCGTCGTCACCCCCCACGCCGCGAGCCAGGCCCCGACCAAGCTCGGCCTCAAGCCAGGCTCGAAGATCAAGGTCAGCGACGCCGTCAAGGCGCTTGTCACCCAATCGGCCAACGACGCCGCCGCCACCATCGCCGAGAATCTCGGGGGCACCGAAGAGAATTTCGCCCGGCTGATGACCGAGACGGGACGCCGCCTCGGCATGACCAACACGCTGTTCCGCAACGCCTCGGGCTTGCCGAACGACGAGCAGACGACCACCGCGCGCGACATGGCCATCCTCTCCGCGCACCTCATCCACGACTATGCCGAATATTACAGCGTGTTCGAGACGCGCTACTTCACGTTCAACGGCCGCAAGTACCGCAATCACAACCGGCTGTTGTTCGGCTACAAGGGCACCAACGGCATCAAGACCGGCTATACCAGGGCAAGCGGCTTCAACCTCGCCGCTTCGGCGCAGCGCGGCAACAAGCACCTGATTGCGGTCGTGCTCGGCGGCAAGACCGGGAGCCAGCGCGACGCCGCCACCCGTGCCCTTCTCGACCAGCACTTCCCGAAAGCCTCCGAGACCAAGCCCACGGAACAGCAGCGCGTGGCATCGTTTGTCGGCGCGCCGCCCCCGCCGCTACCCGCGATCAAGAAGCCGGTTCTCACGCTGGCGTCAGCCGCGCCGGCGCTTGCGCCCGCCACTTCCGACGCCGAGGGCGATACCGAGCCAGCACCCGCACCCGCGCGGAAACCCGTTGTCGCCGCTCTGAGCAGCCCCGCGGCGAAACCGGCGGCGAAACAAGCCGCAAGCGCCGTTCGTTATGAGGGCGACTATCACGTCCAGGTCGGCGCCTATACGACCCAGGCCGAGGCCGAGAACCGGCTCGGCATGGTGCAGCAGCGCGCCATCGACGTTCTCAAGGGTCACCTGCCCTTCACCGCCTCGTTCATGAAGGGCGATCAGGAATGGTACCGGGCGCGCTTTGCCGGATTCTCGCAAGACAGCGCCGAAGCCACCTGCTCCGCGCTGAAGAAGCTGTCCCTCGACTGCGCGATCATGCTCGCCGAGTAATTTCGACCTTCCCCCTCAGGAGTTCAGTGTCATTGCCCGGCTTGACCGGGCAATCCAGTAACCGCTGCGGTCTGAATAGGAACCGCCCGCTCACGCGCGGCCGAGCAGCACGTCCTTCGCCTCGTTGATCCGCGCCGCGAGATAGTTCGAGCCCCCTTGGTCGGGATGCATCTTCATCATCAGCCGGCGATGCGCCTGCCTGATCTCTTCCTCGCTCGCATCGGGACGAATTCCGAGCACGTCATAGGCCTCCTCGGCGCTCATCTGCGTTCCGCCTTTGGCCTGCCGCCGGCCGGAGGTCGCCCCCTCGCCCGCCTTCGAACCCCGCTCGCGCCAGTCCGGCAGGCGCCAATCGAGATAGGCTTCCATGATGGCGGCTTCGGGCGCCCCTTCCTTATGCAGCTCGGCCAGGAGCGCCATCGCCTCGCTGTCGCTGAGCGATGACAGCGGGCGCCCCGCAAAGCGCCCGGTGAGGCATTTGCCCTCCATCGCGCCGCTGTCATGGTCGAGTTCGACCTCGAGCCGGCCGGTCTTGACCCGCGACTTCTGCCCGGGCGCCTTGCGCGCCGAGCCGAAGGGGTCGCCGAGGCCAAGACCGCTTCCCTGCCGGAGCAACGCGAAGCCGAACACCGCGAGCGGAATGGCGAGGGGGAGCGCGCCGCGGACGATGAGGAAGCCTGCCGCCGCGATCGCCAAGACGCCGCCAATTCGGCGCAGAGCCGTGGCGAGGCTAGAGGGATTGGCGGAAGCGAGCTTTCGTCCGGCGAGGAGAACGAGCACGAGGAGCGCGCAGCCGGCAAGGAAATAGACCATCGCTTTCGCCCGCTAGCCGAGCTGCTCGAGAAGGCGAAGGGCGGCCGCGCTCTTCGTCTCGTCGCTGAAATTCCGCAGCGCCTGGCGGCCGCCGGTGGCATAGACCGCGACCGCCGTGAGGAGCTCGCGGAGTTGGCGGCCCGAGCCCGCGTCGAAGCGGCAATAGGCGCCGCGCGAGAGCCTGGCGATCTCCTTGAAAGCGCGCTCGGCCTTGGCGTCCCGTCCTTCCTGGAACAAGAACACCGGCACGCCGCTCAAGCCGAGCTCGCCCGCGAGGCTGGCGAGCCGGTCGATATCCTCCTCCATGCAGTCGCCGACATAGACGAGCGCGTTGACCTTCTTGGCGGCGCTCTCGCGCCTGGCGTGGGACAGCACCCTGCC
Source organism: Methyloceanibacter sp. (assembly GCA_050247995.1). Classification (GTDB taxonomy): domain Bacteria; phylum Pseudomonadota; class Alphaproteobacteria; order Rhizobiales; family Methyloligellaceae; genus Methyloceanibacter. Next base: position 3,173 of record JBFWTF010000156.1, read on the forward strand.
GATCTGGGTGAACCCTCCGGCGCATGCCACTTTGCGCATCAGCGCCGCAAGCGCCTCCGGGTCGCCGACCCATTTCGAGGCCTGGCATTCGTTGAAGCCGCGGAAATAGACGAGCTGCACATCGAGCCCGCCCACCGCCTTCACCGCCCTGAACATGTCGGCCTGGAGCTCGAGCGCGAGGTCCCAGGACGGCTGCCGGCTCATGGTCGCGTCCATGGCGAAGATCAGCCGCCCGCCGCCCTGGCCCATCGGCTTCAGGTTGCGCACATCCTTGAGGAAGGCGTCGATCTCGGCCCGGGTTGAGCGCTCCGGCGCGACCTCGCCTTGCGCGGGCTTCGCGGGGGCTTTGGGCTCGGCCATTCTCTTCGCTAACTCCTTCTCAGCGGCAAAGCCGAGTATAGATGGACCCTCGACCGGTTGCGAACAATGCCCGTTCGCACTTTAAGCCTCATGCTGAGAAGCGCTCCGCAGGAGCGCGTTTCGAAGCGTGGCGATTGGCGCGCATCCTTCGCGACGCCGCTTTGGGCTTACGCCGCCATTGACGCGGGGGCAGGCAAGCGCCTCTATGGTCGCCGCCGGAGACAAACTACCGATGAGCACCAGCGCCGTCCGCACCGTAAACGAATTGAGGCAGAGCCTCGCCCCCTGGCGCAAAGCGGGCCAAAGCATCGCGCTCGTGCCCACCATGGGCGCGCTCCATGAGGGCCACCTTTCGCTCGTCGCGCTTGCCGCAAGCAAGGCCGACCGCGTCGTCGCCTCGATCTTCGTCAATCCTATTCAGTTCGGGCCCCGCGAGGATTTCCAGCGCTACCCCCGCGACGAAGCCGGCGACCTCGCCAAGCTGGAGAAGGCCGGCGCCAGTCTCATCTTCGCGCCGGAGACGGCGGAGATGTATCCGCAAGGCTTCAGCACCCGCGTGAGCGTAGGCGACCTCACCGAAGATTTGTGCGGCGCTTCGCGGCCCAACCATTTCGATGGGGTGGCGACCGTGGTCACGAAGCTTCTGCTGCAATGCGCGCCGGACCTCGCCATCTTCGGCGAGAAGGACTATCAGCAACTGCTCGTGATCAAGCGCCTGGTGAGAGATCTCAATATTCCGGTCGAGATTCTCGGCGGCCCGATCGTGCGCGAGAAGGACGGCCTCGCGCTCTCCTCGCGCAACGCCTATCTGACGCCATCGGAACGGAAGACCGCGCCCATCCTTTATCAGACGATCGTGGCGGTCGCGAACGATCTGAGCCAGGGCCGCGGCGCCGACGACGCGGCCTCGGCGGGACGCTTCAAGCTCGAAGCGGCGGGCTTCCGGGTCGATTATGTGGCTGTGCGCGACCCCGCGACGTTGAAGCCGCTATCGGGCCCGGTGAGAGAGGCGCGGGTTCTCGCTGCCGCCTATCTCGGCCGCACGCGGCTGATCGACAACGTCGCCGTGCCGCCCCCTACCAGTCGATGAGCCGAAGCGCACGCAGCTCCTCGCGCATCGCCCGCGGCATCGCCTCCGCCCTGTCGTCGAAGCTCTTGCCGTCGGACGGCGCGTCGGCCGCTTCGAGATAGCGCCAGCCCTGGAAGGCGCGGCGCGGTTGCGGCCGCGTCGGGACGAGCTCGGTATCGAGCACGATGCCGCAACAGGGCGAGCCGTCTTCCCGGGTGTCGTCGCGGAGATCGAGCACGCGCTGCCGAACCAGCACAAAGCCCTTGATGACCCAATAGAGCGAACCGCCATTCAGGATCTCGTCGCGCCGCCGCGGGGTCTGGAGGGTCCGGTGGCAATGCTCGGGGCGCTTCCCGGACCGCGCTAGCCGCCTAAGGTGCCCGTCCTGCCAATCGGCAAGCTCCCGCGGGGTCTCGACGCCGACGCAGAGCTTGATCAGATGCACCGTCATGGGCCGTCACAGATCACGGAGAGATGGGTCTTGGCCTGGCCGGTAAACCCTCCTTGGAGCTTGCTTTTCCAAGCCTGGAGCGCCCATTTCCAACCGGCCAATGACCTTGAGGGTAAGGCTCGATACTCGCTATCATCTTGGACGACCTTCCGATCACGAACGGTTTACTCGGCATAGGATACCATTGGTTAAGGGTCACGGAGCTTTGAACAGGAGTGACGCTAGCTTTTCCCAATTCAGGGCTATAGCTCGGGTGGCGGCTCTCCGCCACGAATGCCTAGAACTCATGCACAGGAGTGGAACAATGAAGCTTACTCGCAAGTCAGGTGCCAATATTGCCTCAGCCGCGGCGTTGCTCGTCGCTTCGGGCGTCTTCGTCAGCAGCGCTTTGGCCCAAGAAATCAACGGCCGCTGCTTTGGCATCAACGGCTGCGCAGGCAAGGGCGAGTGCAAGAGCACCGCGAATGACTGCAAAGGCAAGAATGCTTGCAAGGGCAAGGGCTGGGTTGGGATGAAGCAGGATGAGTGCTCCAAGCTCAGCGGCCAGTGGAACCAGTCGTAAGCGAACAGAACTAAAGGCCGGCCGCGGCTATCGCGGCCGGCCCCTACCAAGACCCGGAGCTGCGCGATGATCACCGAAAAGCCGCCTTACCTCGGCTTTGGCTTGGGCCTGCGACCGAAGCATTACAAAGAAATTCTCGATGGCAACCCCGCCATCGATTGGTTCGAGATCATCTCGGAAAACTACATGATCGAGGGTGGGCAGCCCTTGCGCCTGCTCGATCAGATCGTCGAGCGTTATCCCGTGGTGATGCACGGCGTATCGATGTCCATCGCCTCGACAGCGCCGATCGACTTCGAGTATCTCTCCGGCCTGAAGAAGCTCGCCGAGCGCGTCAAGCCGAAATGGATCTCCGACCATCTCTGCTGGACCGGCGTGCACGGGGTCAACCTGCACGACCTCCTGCCCATTCCTTACACCGAGGAAGCGTTGAACCATGTCGTAGACCGCGTCGGCCAGGTCCAGGACTTTCTCGGCCGCCGCCTCACGCTCGAAAACGTTTCGAGCTACGTCACCTTTGGCCAATCGGAAATGACCGAATGGGAGTTCGTGAGCGAGTTGGCCAAGCGCGCCGATTGCTGGCTCCTGTTCGACGTCAACAACGTTTACGTCAGCGCCTACAATCACGGCTACTCCGCCGACGACTTCCTCAACGGCGTGCCGCG
>JBFWTF010000157.1:0-6189 GCA_050247995.1 Methyloceanibacter sp.
GGTGCTGATCCCCGACCTCAAGGCCGGCTGTTCGCTCGCCGCCTCGATTACCGGCGCCGATGTGCGCGCCTTGCGCGAGGCCTATCCCGGCGTGCCCGTCGTCACCTATGTCAACACCTCGGCCGAAGTTAAGGCCGAGTCCGATATCTGCTGCACGTCGTCCAACGCCGTGCGCGTGGTCGAGTCGCTTGGCGTCAAGCGCGTGATCCTCATTCCCGACGAGTACCTGGCCAAATGGGTCGCGACCCAGACCCCGGTCGAGATCATCACCTGGAAGGGTCATTGCGAGGTGCATGAGCGCTTCACCGGCGAGGAGCTCCGCGCCTATCGCGAGACCGATCCCGGCGTGAAGATCATCGCCCACCCCGAATGCGCGCCCGACGTGCTCGCCGAGGCCGATTTCACCGGCTCGACCTCGGGCATGATCAAATGGGTCAAGGAGCATCAGCCGTCGAAGGTGCTGCTGGTGACGGAATGCTCGATGAGCGACAATGTCGCCGTCGAGGCGCCGAACGTCACTTTCGTGCGGCCGTGCAATCTCTGCCCGTATATGAAACGGATCACGCTGCCGAAGATCCTCGACAGCCTCGTCTTCCTCAAGGAAGAGATCACGATCGACCCCGCGATCGCCGAGCGCGCGCGCGCCGCCGTCGAGCGCATGGTCAATCTCAACCATTGACGCCCGGAGCGAGGGGCGCAAGTCCCATGACAGAACGCGTAGCGTTGCCCGCCAAAGCGCAAGGAGGGGTGGTGATCGTCGGCGCCGGGCTCGCCGGGCTGTTCACCGCGCTCAAGCTTGCGCCGCTTCCCGTCACCGTCATCTCGGCGGCGCGGTTCGGCGAGGGATCGTCGAGCCTGTGGGCGCAAGGCGGGATCGCCGCCGCCGTGGCCGAAGGCGACACGCCCGAAGCCCATGCCGCCGACACGATCGCGGCCGGGGCCGGTATCGTCGATGAGAAGATCGCGTTGCTCATGGCGCGGGAAGCGCGCGAGCGCATCGAGGACCTTCTCTTCTACGGCGTGCCCTTCGACAAGGACCTCGAAGGCCGGCTCGCGCTCGGCCGCGAGGCCGCGCACGGGCGCAGCCGGATTCTTCACGTCAAAGGCGACACGGCGGGCCGCGCCATCATGAGCGCCCTGACCGAAGCTGCGAAAAAGACGCCGTCGATCACCGTGCTCGAAGGCTTTGCCGCGCGCGACCTCCTGCTCCGCGACGGCAGCGTCGCCGGCATCGAACTCGCGCCGTCAGAGGATCCTTCCGGCCAAGGTCTCATCGTCCCTGCGAGCGCCGTCTTGCTCGCGACCGGCGGCGCGGGCCAGCTCTATTCCGTCACCACCAACCCGCGCGAGGCGCGCGGCGAAGGCATCGCCATCGCCGCCCGCGCCGGCGCCATCATCGCCGACGCCGAGTTCGTGCAGTTTCACCCGACCGCGATCGATGTCGGCCGCGACCCGGCCCCGCTCGCGACCGAGGCGCTCCGCGGCGAAGGCGCGCTTCTCATCAATGGGCGCAGCGAACGCTTCATGCGCGCGGTCCACGACGATGCCGAGCTTGCCCCCCGCGATATCGTCGCGCGCGCGGTCTACCGCGAGATCACGAGCGGGCGCGGCGCCTTCCTCGATTGCCGTCCGCTCCGCGCCAAGCTCGCCGATCAATTCCCGACCGTTGTGGCCGCTTGCCGCGCGGCCGGCATCGACCCGACACGCGAGCCGATCCCGATCGCTCCGGCCGCCCATTACCACATGGGCGGCATCCTGACCGACGCATCGGGGCGCAGCACCGTCGACGGGCTGTGGGCCTGCGGCGAAGTGGCCTCGACCGGCGCTCATGGCGCGAACCGGCTCGCCTCGAACTCCCTGCTCGAGGCCGTCGTGTTCGGCGCCCGCGCCGCCAAGGACATCGCCGCAACCGCGCGTCCTGTCGATCTCAAGGCGGCTCGCCCCGAGCCGCTCGCTCCCGCCGGCCGCGCGCAGGAGAGCGGCGAAGGCGCCGAGCGGGCGCTGCGGCTTGCCATGACGGAGGGCGCGGGCGTCATCCGCGACGAGGCCTCGCTCAGAGCAGCGCTTGCCGCCATCGCCGCGATCGAGCGAAGCGGCGCTGCCGACCGGCGCCTCGCCAACATGCTGACCGCGGCGAAGCTGGTCGCGGCGGCGGCGTTCCGGCGCAAAGAGAGCCGCGGCGCGCATTTCCGCAGCGATTTTCCCCTGCCGGACGAGTGCCTCGCCAAGCGCAGCTTCCTCACGCTCGGGGAGGCCGAGCGGATCGCGCACGAGGCGATCGGCGAGGATCCGCGCCGGCTCAAGCTGGCGGCGCGCACCGCTCTGCCCGCATGAGCGCGAAATCGCCTTTCCCGCTCGCCTTGCCGCGGCTTCTCGTCGAACACACGGTTGCCGCCGCGCTCGCCGAGGATCTCGGCGCGGCCGGCGATATCACCACCGACGCGACCGTTCCCGCCGACGCCGTGGGTAGGGCCGCGATCGTCGCGCGCCAGCCGGGCGTCGTGGCGGGGCTCGACCTCGCCGAGGCGGCCTTCAAGGCGCTCGATCCCGCGATCAGCTTCACGCGCATCGTCGCCGATGGCGGCAGCGTCGCCGCCGGCGGAAAAATCGCGACCGTGTCGGGCAAGGCCCGCGCGATCCTGACCGGGGAACGCACCGCGCTCAACTTCGTCGGACGGCTGAGCGGCATCGCCACCCTGACCGCGTCCTACGTCAAGGCGGTCGAAGGCACCGGCGCTCGTATCGCCTGCACGCGCAAGACGACGCCGGGAATGCGCGCGCTGGAGAAATACGCGGTCAGGGCCGGAGGCGGCATCAACCATCGCTTCGGGCTCTATGACGCGGTGCTGGTGAAGGACAATCACATCGCAGCGGCGGGCGGCATCGGCAAGGCTCTCGCCCGGCTGAAGGAGCGCGCGGGCCATGCGGTCAGGATCGAGGTCGAGGTCGAGACGCTCGCTCAGCTCGCCGAGGTGCTGACATTCCCCATCGATGCCGTGCTGCTCGACAACATGGACGTAGCCACCTTGCGCGAGGCGGTGAAGCTGGTCGCAGGCCGGGTCGTGACCGAAGCCTCAGGCGGGGTAACGCTCGACAATGTGCGGGAAGTCGCTTCGACCGGCGTCGATGTGATCTCGGCCGGGGCGCTTACTCACTCGCCCCGAAACCTAGACTCATCGCTGGAGTGGGAGCGGTAGAGCCGCCGCCCGCCGCCGCGACGAGCGAAACGGCCGGCGCCAGCGTGAACAGCGAGGGCGCGGGCGCGGGCTCAGGCGCGGATTGCTGGGGCGCTTGCGGCGCCGCCGAGGCCTCGACGATGTAAGGCTCCTCGTTGCGCTTCTTGTAGAAGATGTGGCGCCCGATCGTATCGATCCGGCTCATGCTGCCGGCCCAGTTCGGCCGAACATAATTGGCGTGGTAGAAGGTCGAGTATCCGACCTCGGGTAGCCAGAGCTCGCCGCCCATGATGCTCTTGGCGATGCTCTGGGCCTGGGCCCATTGCGCGTCGTTGCGCGGCGTGTCCGTCTTGCCGTCGCAGGTGAAGGAGAACTGGCAGCCCGGCGCCATTTGGCCCTGATAGACCACGCCGCAGATCGTCTCGGGGAAGAGCGGGCTCCGCACCCGGTTGAGGATCACCTGACCGACGGCGACCTGACCGCGTTGCGGCTCGCCGCGGGCTTCGAAATAGATGGCGATGGCGAGGCAGCGCTTTTCGCGCGTCTCGAACTCGGCTTGGCTTTCGCCTTGATAGCGGAAGTTCAGCGCCTCGGGCGTCGGGTGATAGGCGATGTCCTCGGGCGACGGCCGCAACGAGTCGGTATCGAAATTCGACGCGGCGGCGAGCATCATGAACGAGCTGTCGGGGGCATCGCCCGAATTGCTCAACGCCACCACCGAGGTCGTCGGTTTCAGCCGGTCGGACTTGCCCGCGCCATTGACCTCGCCGCGGCGAGAGATCGCGCCGGTCATCCCCGGATCGCCGGTGAGGCTCGCGGCGATCAGCTGCTTGCCGGCGGTGGTGATGGTGTTGTGGGCAAGATATTGATCGGCCCGCGGCTCCTTGCCCTTGGTGCGGAACAGAGGCGCGGCTTCGCGCGGCAGGGACCCGGGCGCGCTCTCGGCCCGGCGCGTCAGCGCCTGATCGGAGCCCTTGCCGGAAAGGTAAAGCTCGAATTGGAAAGCGACCGGGTTGCCGGGAACCACGGCGACATAACCGAGAGCAATGAGGGGGAGCGGCACCAGCGCAGCGACAGAGTGCCACATCCGACGAGGTAGGCGTCGGCCCATGTTCCCTCCAGTTCCCCGTACTCCAGCGGGTTTGCGGGCGACGCGTTCGCCCTCCTCCCGCTCCGACTCGCGTCGCAAGGCAAAGGCCCGCGCCGTGAAGCGTCCCCAATCCTTAACCAGGCAAATAGGGTGGGAATTCAGTAGGTTAGTTGTAGTTCCCCCACCGGATTTTCGCCCGGAAATCCCGTCTCGTTACCCTTAACCTGCCCGCCAAATTAGAGCAAATTAAGGTCAGCGGCAACGGCACCCCCTAGTTGTCCAGGGGAAGGCCTAAGGATCGGTTACCGGGCCCCAGGGCCGCCTGGGCGGCGGCAAGGCGGGCGATCGGCACCCGGTAGGGCGAACAGGAGACATAATCGAGGCGGAGCGTCTCGCAGAAGCGGATCGTCTCGGGGTCGCCGCCGTGCTCGCCGCAGATCCCCATCTTCAGGCCGGGGCGAACGCGGCGCCCGCGTTCGGCGGCGATCTCCATCAATTCGCCGACCGCTTTGTCGAGGGTGATGAAGGGGTCGTGCTGGATGATCCCCTTGTCGACATATTCCCCTAAAAAGCGCCCGGCGTCGTCGCGGCTGAGCCCGAACGTGGTCTGGGTCAGGTCGTTGGTGCCGAAGGAGAAGAACTCGGCGCTCTCGCCGATTTCCCCCGCCATCAGGCAGGAGCGGGGCAGCTCGACCATGGTGCCGACCGAATAAGCCAGACTGGTCCCCCGCTCCTTCTCGACCGCGCTTGCGACCTCGGCGATGCGTCCCTTGACCAGGTCGAGTTCGCCCTTTGAGACGACGAGCGGCACCATGATCTCGGGGATGACCCGGTCATGCAGGGCCTGGCCCGCCTCGATGGCGGCCTCGAAGATGGCTCTTGCCTGCATCTCGACGATCTCGGGGTGGCTGACGAGGAGGCGCGATCCGCGCTGGCCGAGCATGGGATTGAACTCGCCGAGGGCGGCGATGCGGCGGCGCAGCCGCGCGACGCTCACGCCCATCTTGGCGGCGACCTCGGTGATGACCTCGTCGCCGTGCGGCAGGAACTCATGCAATGGCGGATCGAGCAGGCGGATGGTCACCGGCAGTCCCGCCATGATCTCGAACAGCTCGATGAAGTCGCGGCGCTGCGCCGGGAGAAGCTTGGCGAGCGCGCGGCGGCGCCCCTCGGTGTCTTCGGCGAGGATCATCTCGCGCATGGCGAGGATGCGCGTCTCCTCGAAGAACATGTGCTCGGTGCGGCAGAGCCCGATGCCTTCGGCGCCGAAGGCCCGCGCCTGGCGCGCATCGGCCGGCGTGTCGGCATTGGCGCGGACCTTGAGCCGGCGAAACGCGTCGGCCCATTGCATCAGGACGTTGAAATCCTCCGACAGGACCGGTTCGCGCATCGGCACGCGGCCTTTGATGATCTGACCGGTCGAGCCGTCGATCGTCACCACATCGCCCTTGTGCAAGACGGCGCCCCCCGCGGAAAGCGTCTCGCGCTCGGGGTCGATCACGATGGCGGAGGCGCCGACGATGCAGGGACGCCCCATGCCGCGCGCCACCACGGCGGCGTGGCTCGTCATGCCGCCGCGCGTGGTGACGACACCGAGCGCCGAATGCATGCCTTGCACGTCCTCGGGCGAGGTCTCGATGCGGGCGAGGATGACGTTGTGGCCTTGCGACTTGAGATGCACGGCCTCGTCGGCGTCGAAGACGAGCTCGCCCGAGGCTGCTCCGGGCGAAGCCGGCAGGCCCTTGGCGAGGACCTGCTTCTCGGCGTCGGGATCGAGCATGGGATGGAGAAGCTGGTCGAGCTGGCCGGCGGCGATGCTGCAGACCGCCTCCTCCTTTCCGATCAAGCCCTCCTTGGCCATGTCGACGGCGATCTTCAGGGCCGCTTGCGTCGAGCGCTTGCCCGAGCGGGTCTGCAAGATGA
>JBFWTF010000158.1:0-6119 GCA_050247995.1 Methyloceanibacter sp.
CGGGGGCAGGGGCTCGGCGATGAAATCGCCGACCTGCGCCGCGGGATTGCGCCTTCGCGCTTCATCGAGCGAAATCTGCGTGGCCTCCATGGTCACCGCCTCGACCACTTCGAGCAGGCGCGCGAGCCTGATCTCGCCGGTCTTGGGATCGACCTCGGCCTTGATCTCGTTCTCGCTGCCATAGCGGGACTTCGCCGCCTTCTGGATCGCATCCTCCATGGCGGCGATGACCACCTGGCGGTCGATTGCCTTCTCGCGCGCGACCGCATCCGCGATCTGCAAGAGCTCGAGCCTGTTGGCGCTGACGCCTGCCTGAGCCATCTCTTCAACCTCCAATCGTTACGTTCTCACCGGAAGCGCGCCGTTCTCCGGCGCAATCCTCCGTCTTGTTTCAATGCGCGGGCTTCTTGCCCGCAAGGTCGGCCCTCACGCCCGCAAGGTCGGCCACCAGCTTCGCCTCGGCGATGAGCGAGAAGGGCAGGCCGATGACGACCGGCTCCGGCTGGCCTTCGAGTTCGATCCTGAGCCGCACCTCGTCCTGGGTGACGCCTTCGACCACGCCCCTGAAGCGTTTGCGTCCGTCAACCAGCTCTTTCAACTCGACCTTGGCCTCGTGCCCCGCGCATAAGGCGAAGTCGCTCGGCCTGACCAGCGGCCGGTCGATGCCGGGAGAGGACACTTCAAGACGATACTGCCCGGGCACCGGGTCGTGGGCGTCGAGAAGCGGCGACAGCGCCCGGCTGATCTTGGCGCAATCCTCCACGCTCATCCCACCCTTCGGCCGCTCGGCCATGATCTGGACCGTGCCGCCATCGCGCCCCGATATTTTAACACGCACCAGCCGGAAGCCGAGTTCGGCGAGCACGGGCTCGGCCAGATCGGCGATGATCCGCGCAGGCCCGGTTTCGCGGGCGAATCTTCGGTCGGCATTGCCGCTAGGGCTCGACATCGGGCTTTAGGGCCGGGAAAGGCGATGAGCCTAATAAAAAGGAGCGGGCGAAGGCCCACTCCTGACCACATCAATCATGAGTACGGAGCTAATATACGAGCTTTTTTCAAGCTTTCAAGCGCGCTTCAGGCCCTTACGAAGCGGAGATAGACGGCTTTGCGGCCGCTCGCCACGGCTTTGCGCTCATAGCGGGTTTCGGGCCAGTCGGCCGCGCGCTCCCGCCAATCGGCCGGTCCCTCGGCCGTCCAGATGAGGGCGCCGCTCGCGCGGGCGAGGAAAAGCGCCTGGGCGGCGTAGTCGCCGTTATCGGAGGCGAACCGGAACTCGCCCCCAGGCGCGAGCACGCGGGCCAGTTCGCCCACGGTCTCGCGGCCGAGGAGCCGCCGCTTTTGCTGGCGCCGCTTGGGCCAAGGATCGGGGAAAAGCAGGAAAATCCTTTCGATCGAGCCGTCGGGAAGCCAGGCCAGCACCTCGCGCGCGTCTCCGTCATGCACGCGGATGGTGTCGATGCCGCGTGTCTCGATCGCCCCGAGCAGGGTTCCCATGCCGTTGATGAAGGGCTCGCAGCCGATGAAGCCGATATCCGGATGCCGCTCCGCCTGCCACAGGAGGTGCTCGCCCGAGCCGAAGCCGATTTCGAGCCAGACCGCCGTGACGGGCTTGGCAAAGACCGCGCCGAGAGGGCGGGGCGGCGCTTTCGTGAGGTCGAGGCGAAGCCGCGGCAGGAATTCGCCGATCAGCCGCTCCTTCCGCGCGCTCAGGGGCTTGGCTTTGCGCCGGCCGTAGGACCTGAGCGGCGCCGCTTCGGTCATCAGGCGATTTTCGTGCGCCAATCCATCCACCCTGTCATGCCCGCGCCGGGCATCATCCAACCGCTGGGTTCGTTAGCGAAAGGTCTGCGGTTGCAGGATCGCCCGGTCAAGCCGGACGATGACAATAGAGGGAAGAAGTTGGCCTATGAAAGCTCGGCGCGGATCGGTTCGGCGAGGTCGAGCCGCTCCCAGGAGAAGCCGCCGTCATTGTCGGGTTGCCGTCCGAAATGACCGTAGGCAGCCGTGCGCTCGTAGATCGGGCGGTTGAGCTTGAGATGCTCGCGGATCCCCCGCGGGCTCAAATCCATGACCTGCCGCAACGCCTGCTCGAGCTTCTCTTCCGCCACGCTGCCCGTGCCGTGCAGATCGACATAGAGCGAGAGCGGCTGCGACACGCCGATCGCGTAGGAGAGCTGGAGCGTGCATTTGTCGGCGAGCCCGGCCGCGACCACGTTCTTGGCGAGATAGCGCGCGGCGTAAGCCGCCGAGCGATCGACCTTGGTCGGGTCCTTGCCGGAAAATGCGCCGCCGCCATGCGGCGCCGCGCCGCCATAAGTATCGACAATGATCTTGCGCCCCGTGAGCCCGGTATCGCCGTCGGGGCCGCCGATGACGAAACGGCCGGTCGGGTTGACGTAGAACTTGGTTCCGCCATTGACCCAGCCCTTCGGCATCACGTCGTGGACGAAGCCTCTCACGATCTCCTTCACCCGATCCTGGCTCACATCTTCGCTATGCTGGGTCGAGACCACGACCGAGTCGGCGCGCACCGGCTTGCCGTCCTCGTAGATGAGCGTAACCTGGCTTTTCGCGTCGGGGCCGAGCTCGGGCGTGCGCCCGCCATGTCTTGCCTTGGCCATCTCGTGCAGGATGCGATGCGCGTAGAAAATCGGCGCGGGCATCAGCGGCTCGGTCTCGCGGCAGGCGAAGCCGAACATGATGCCCTGGTCGCCCGCGCCCTCTTCCTTCTCTTTCGTCGCATCGACGCCGACGGCGATATCGGCGGATTGCTCGTGCACATAGAACTGGAACTCGGCGAGGTCCCAATGGAAGCCCGCCTGCTCGTAACCGATCTCGCGCACGGCGCGGCGCGCCGCCTGCTCGATCTTTTCCCGCGTCACGCTTTCCGGTCCGCGCACTTCGCCCGCCATGACGATGCGGTTGGTCGTGACCAGGGTCTCGACGGCGACCCGCGACAGCGGATCGTGGGCGAGATAGAGATCGACCACGGCGTCGGAAATCCGGTCGCACACTTTGTCGGGATGGCCTTCCGACACCGACTCGCTGGTGAAGAGGTAATCTGCCCGTGACAATTTGCGCTCCTGTCAAAGAGGGAAGGCCGGGCGGCCGGATAGAGCCCGCCCGGTTCTTACAACCCCTGCGCCGGAGGTCAAGCCGGCACTCGCGACACCTAGGAAGTGCTCAGGCGGCGCTCAAGGCCCGCACCATGTCGACGATCGTCTTGCGCACCTTGGCGTCGCCGATCTTGACAAAGGCACGGTTCAACTCGAGGCCTTCGCGGCTGTTCAAAAACTCGAGGATGAAGGCTTCCGACTCCGGCTCAGCCATGCCCCGCGCATGATGACGGTCGCCGACATGCGGCGCTTCCTCGAAAAAGAACTGCACCGGGACGTCGAGAATTTTCGAAATCTGGAACAACCGGCTTGCGCCGATACGGTTCACGCCCTTCTCGTATTTCTGCACTTGCTGAAACGTCAGACCCATGCTCTCGCCAAGACGCTCTTGGCTCATGCCGAGCAACATTCGGCGCAAACGCACCCGACTTCCGACATGCGCGTCAACTGGGTTAGGCTTCTTCCCTGCCATTCGCTCACTCGTCGCTCTTGTGTTGAAAAAATGCGCAAGCAGTCTCACGCTCCACGTGGGACGGCCCCTCCGCATGTCCGTCATAGGGGTGCGGTTGTGGCCCGTCAAGCATGCTTGCACGCGCCACGTGCTTCTCAGGAAAAATTCGGCCGAAAATTTGACTAACCGTTCAAATAATTCGGTGGCGCAAAACTAGGCGGGTCTTGCCGGACTATCCGGCAGGCGAGCCAACCCATTGCTGCGAGTATCAACATCGCCATGTCGACAATGATTCCGAACTGCGCGAAGAGCGTGCGCTGGCCCACTTTGGGCAAGTCGGCATCGATGATGCCCTTCCTGCCGAGCCCGATCTCGGCGCGCACGCGGCCGTAAGGATCGATCATGGCGGAGATGCCGGTATTGGCGGCGCGCACGACCGGCAAGCCTTGTTCGACGGCGCGCACGCGCGCCTGATGAAAATGCTGATAGGGGCCCGCGCTCGATCCGAACCACGCATCGTTGGTGATGTTGAGCAGCCAGCCCGGATGCGTTCCGCTCTCGGTGATCTCGTGCGGGAAGATGATCTCGTAGCAGATGAGCGGGGTCGCCGGCGGCGCGCCCGGAATCGTCAGGAGCCGCGGTCCTTGCCCGACGCTGAAGCCGCCGCGCACGTCGGTGAGCTGCATCATGCCGAGGCTTTCGAGAAAGTCCTGGAAGGGGAGGTACTCGCCGAGCGGCACGAGATGAATCTTGTCGTAGCCGGCGACGACGTGTCCGGTATCGTCGATGGCGAGGACGCTGTTGTAGACGCGGTTGCGGATCAGCGCGCCCTCGGTGTCGCGTTCCTCGACCAGCCGCCCCGATCCGACGAGCAGCGTCGCTCCCGCCGGCAGCACATTGGCGATTGCCGCGAGCGCCTCCGGTGTGTCGGCAAGGAAGAAGGGCACCGCCGTCTCCGGCCAGACCACCATGGCGATGCCCTCGAGGCCCATGGGGCCGCTCCGCGTGAGTTCGAGATAGTCGGTGAAAATCTCGACGCTATTCTCGGGGCGCCATTTCTCGCCTTGATCGACATTGGCCTGGACGATGCGAAACCGAAGGCCGGTGTCGCCAGCTCCGGCCGCTTGCAGCCTGCGCTCGCCCCAGCCGTAGCCGGCCACGAGCAGAATGAGGAGAAGCCCCGCCAGCGCGAAGGCGCCGCGGCCTCGCGCCAAACCCGAATGCGACGGGGCGAAGATCGCGGCGGGCGCGGCGAAAAGGAGCAGGGCGAGGAGGCTCATGCCGTAAACGCCGAAGAGCGCGGCGAGCTGCATCAGCGGCAAGCTGCCGAGAAGACTGTAGCCGACGAGGTTCCAGGGCAGCCCGGTGAGAACGTGGCCGCGGGCGAACTCGGCGAGAAAGAAGGCGATCGCGAGCGCAAAGGCGCGCCCGGGTCCCGGCACCCACAGGAGCATGGCCAGCGCCGCCGCCGCGGCGAAGAACAGAGCCATGCCGCCGGGAAGAGCCGTCATGACGAAGGGCAGCAGCCAGCCATGACGCCAGGGCTCGACCAGGAAGGCCTCGGCAACCCAATAGAATCCAGCGAGGAAATAGCCGAAGCCGAAGCAGAAACCGACCGTCGCGGCCGCTCTCAACCGTTGGGCGCGGCGGGCGTGCTCGGCATGGCAGCCGTCGAGCATCCACACCAGCGCGCCGAAAGTTGCGAACAGGACCGGCCAGACATGGAAGGGCGCAAAGGCAAGGACGGAGAGCGCCCCGAGAGCGACGGCGGCGATCGCGCGTCTTGCGCCGCGCAGGCCCGCCAACGCGGTCGCGGCCCGGGTCATCGCCTCCGGCGCCTGGCTCAGCACGGGGCATCCCCTCCCGGCCTGGAGGGGGGCGCAAGGCGCGCGCGCGCGACCATCAGGATTCCTTGTCCTCCGGCGTCGCGGCGTCCGGGCCCGGCGGCCGGTGAATGCGCAGCTTCTTGATCCGGCGGCGATCGGCTTCGAGAACCTCGAACTCGACCCCGCTCGGGTGGCGCACGCGCTCGCCCCGCGCCGGAATGCGCCCGGCGATGGAGAAGGCAAGACCGCCGAGGGTGTCGATATCCTCCCGCTCCGCGTCCGAAACGAGGGAGAACCCGAGCACCTTCTCCAGCTCCTCGATCGGCGCGCGCGCATCGGCGACAAGTCCAAGTTTCGGATCGGACTTGATCCGCGGTCCGTCCTCGACGTCGTGCTCGTCGGCGATCTCGCCGACGACTTCCTCGATCAGATCCTCGATCGAGACGAGCCCGTCGGTGCCGCCATACTCATCGACCACCAGTGCGAGATGAATCCGCGTCGTCTGCATCTTGAGCAAGAGATCGAGCACCAGCATCGACGCCGGCACGTAGAGCAGCTCGCGGGTGATGTTCACGGTCGCGACCGTGCGCGCGAGATCGACCTTGGTGAGATCGAGCGCGGCGCCGCCGGCCTCGGCCTCCGTCGTGATCCACGACATCAGATCGCGGATATGGATCATGCCGCGCGGATCGTCGAGCGTCTCGTGGTAGACCGGTAAGCGCGAAT
>JBFWTF010000159.1:0-6078 GCA_050247995.1 Methyloceanibacter sp.
GAGCTCGGCCTCGCGCCGGGCGTGATCGAGCACGCCTTCGCCGACCAGCCGGTCGTAGAAGATCACGTCGGCGGCCTTCAGCGCGCGTACCGCCTTCATGGTAAGGAGCTCGGGATCGCCGGGACCTGCGCCGACGAGAAGCACCCGGCCGCGCAGCTTAGGCGACGCCGACGCTTCGGCGATCGCCTGACCGATCAGCCCCCGCGCCTTGTCTTCGTCGCCTTCGAGCATGGCTTCGGCTGCGGCGCCCTCGAACACCGCCTCCCAGAATTTGCGCCGCGGCTGGCCCGAGGGCAGAACCTCGGCCACGGCGCCGCGGAATTCGGCCGCGAGCTTGGCGAGCGCATCGAGACGCGGGTGCAGCTCCTGTTCGAGCCAGGCGCGCAGGCGCTGGGCGAGAACCGGCGATGCGCCCGACGTGCCGATCGCGACCGTCACCTCGCCGCGATCGACGATGGCCGGAAGCGCGAAGGTGCAGAGCTCGGGCCGGTCGGGAACGTTGACCGGCACGCCAAGCGCGCGCGCGATGGCGGAGACGCGGGCGTCTTCCGCCTCGTCCTCGGTTGCGGCGATGACGAGCGGGCGTCCGCGCAACTGATCGATGCCGGGTCGCGACGCGACGCGCGTCACGGCCCCCTCCTCGATCAGCGCGGCAAGTTCGGGCGTGACCTCGTCGGCGGCGATCTCGACGAGGGATGCGCGCTTGAGAAGCAGCCGCGTCTTCACCGCGGCAAGCTCGCCCCCTCCGGTCACGAGCGGCGGCTTGCCGTCGAAGCTCACAAGGATGGGAAAGGTCCGCAAACCGCTATCCTCCCACGGCCACGCGCTCTGCCGGCGTATCGGCGAGGCTCTCCGGCGCAAGCTCGACTTCGAGCCCGTCGAGCTCTTTGGACATGATGATCTGGCAGCAAAGCCGCGAGCGCTCATCGACGTTGAAGGCGCCATCGAGCATCTCGAGCTCCTCGCCGCTCGCCGGAGCGAGTTTCGCCAGCCAATCCTTGCCCACCCAGACATGGCACGTGGCGCAGGCGCAGGCGCCGCCGCACTCGGCCTTGATCGGCAGGCCCCAATCGCGGATCACCTCCATCACGCGCCAGCCCTCCAGCGCCTCGAGGCGATGGGTGGTCCCGTCGGGCATGCGCAGGTTAAGAAACATGAGAGGCCGCCTTGAGCAGAGTTATGGGCAACGGTGAATTTCCCGGAATGTAGCGAAAAATCATTCTCTCAAAAAGGCTAGGACCGCAAAAAGACGCAAAATCGTTTCTATGAAGCCAAGATGGTAGTATTTTTTTGCGCCTTGGGCCTTCGGCGCAACGTTCGCGCCGCGCCGGCGGCCGGCCGCGAAAAATCCTTGCCACGGTTCAGCTTCCGCGCGGCGGGGTTTGCGGCCGTTTCGCCGGGGAATCGCCCTTGACCAGCGCGTCGCGGATCTCCTGGAGGAGCCGGACTTCCTGGGAGGGCGTGGCCGGCGCCTCCTCCTGCTTGCGGCGCAGGTAATTCATCCCCTTGATCACCACGAACAGCGCGAAAGCCACGATGAGGAAGGCGATCACATTGTTGATGAACAGGCCGAAATTGAGCGTCGGCGCTCCCGCTTGCCGCGCCTGCGCGAGCGAATCGTAATGTTCGCCGTTGAGCGCGATGAACATGTTGGAAAAATCGACCCCGCCGGTGGCTAATCCCAGCGGCGGCATCAGAATGTCATCGACGAGCGATTTGACGATGGTTCCGAAGGCGGCGCCGATAATGATGCCAACGGCCATATCGACCACGTTGCCCTTGAGGGCGAATTCCTTGAACTCCTTGAACATTCGTCGGCCTCCCGCGCTTGCGATCACCGCGCTTAGTCACCACCCTGCCACGATTGAACGCCAATTGTGCCGCTCTGGTTTGCCAGCCCGGCTCCGGTTGGTAGCGTCTTTGCCGGTCTTGAGCCAGGGGGGATTGAAATGGCGGTAGAACGTCCCGTGAGCGAGGACCCGGCGCGCGCCCGCCACCAGATCCAGACGCTGATCCTCGCGGCCGGAATCCTGTCCATCGTGCTTGTTGCCGTCGTCTCCGCCGTCCTCGCGCTCTCCTGGTTCAATCGCTTCGGCTTCCTGCATTTCCCTCTCGGCTTCTATCTGCTGGCGCAGGGGCTGCTCATCCTTATCGTCGTGTTGGCGTTCTGGTTCATCCGCATCCAGGAGCGCATCGACCTAGCGCGGGCCGAGAGCGCGGAGTGGACCGGACAATGAGCGCCCCGTCGCGGTTCCGCAGTCCCAATCCGCATCTCGGCGCCTATTACGGCATCGTCACCGCGACGCTCGTGTCGCTCGTCATCGTGCTCGCCATGTTCGAGCAGCTCGGCTGGAGCGAGGCCAGCCTGACCCGGACCATGATGCTCGTTCCTCTTGCGCTCTATCTGTTCATTGCCGTCGGCGCCCGCACCAACCACGTCGAGGATTTCTTCGCTTCGGGACGGCGCGTGCCTCCCGTCTACAACGGCTTCGTGCTGGCCGCGATCGCCGTCGGGGGCGTCGGCTTCCTCGCCTATACCGGCGCGGCGTTCTTTCTCGGCTTCGATGCGCTTGCGATCGGCCTCGGCCTGACCTTCGGCATGCTCGCGGCCGCCATCCTCTTCGTGCCCTATCTGCGCAAGGCCGGCTCGTACACGCTGCCGAGCTTCTTCGGCCACCGTTTCCGCTCGCGGCTGTTGCGCGCGGCGGCGAGCCTCGTGCAGCTTCCGCCCCTGGCGCTGCTGCTCGCCGCGGAGATCAAGATCGCCGCGGTCATTATTGCGCTGTTTCTGCCGCTCTCCTATGCCGTCGCGGTGATCCTGGTTGCGATCCTGATCGCTGCGATCGCGCTGCTTGGCGGCATGCGCTCGATCACTTGGTCCGGAAGCGCGGAGTTCCTCGTCGGCGCGGTCGGACTTGCCGCGGTCGTGACCGTCGTCTCGATCCTCCTCACCAACCTGCCTGCGCCGCAACTCACCTATGGCGAGCTGTTCGAGAATTTGCAGCAGGCCGAAACCGAGACGGGCGCGCACCCGCTTTCGCCCGACCAGGCCGCGCCGGCCCTGCCGGGTCCGGCGCCGCGGCCGGCGGTCAAGCCGTTCCTACAGCCTTTCGGCGCGCAAGGACCGGCGGCGTTCCTCACGCTGTTCCTGTCGCTCGCGCTCGGCACCGCGGCTCTCCCTACCCTCCTTGCCAGAAGCGGCGTCACGGTCACCGTCGCCGAGCAACGCCGCTCATCGGCCTGGGGCGTGCTGTTCGTTGCGGCTTTCGCCATGACCGTCCCCGCCATGGCCGCCTTCGCCAAGTTCGCCATCTTCCGCGACATCGCAGCTGCCAAGGCCTCCTCGCTTCCCGCCTGGCTCGCCGCGCTGAGCGAGATGCAGCTCGTTCGCGCCGGCGATGTCAATGGCGATGGCGCCATCGGCGCGGTGGAGCTTCTGATCGGACGCGACAGCATCGCGCTGGCGCTTCCCTCCGCCGCCGGCCTCCCCTATGTGCTCACCGCCCTGATGGCGACGGCGGCGCTGGCGATCGCGCTTGCCGCCTCGGCCTCGCATCTCTTCACGCTCGCCGCGAGCCTCGCCGAGGATCTCTACCGCACCTTCGATCGCCGCCAGGCGCTGCCGCGGATCGTCGCCGCCTGGGCCGCCATCGCCGCGACCGCGCTCGCCGCCGCCGTCTTCCTCGCCATCGCCGATCTCGATCCGCTCAAGGCGGCGTTGACGGGACTTGCTTTCGCCGCGTCGTCGTTCTTCCCGGCGCTGCTGCTCGCCATCTGGTGGCCTCGCTGCACCAAATGGGGCGCGATGGCGGCCATGGCGACCGGCTTCCTCGTCATGGCGGGCGATGCCGTCTTCGGCGGGGCGCTCGGCGTTTTCGGGGCGCAGTCGAGCGTGCCGCTTGCGAGCCTGATCGGCGCCGTCCTTGCGCTGATCGCCGGCATTGCCGCAAGCTACATACGGGCTGCCCCCTCGCAGGCCGAAGCGGATTATCGCCTGGCGATGCGCAATCCCGACGGCGAATCCATCTACGATCGCGCTCAGGCGCGGGCCGCCGCGGCTGCCGCCTCGGCGGCAGCCAGGGCCGAACAGGACTCTGTAGCGGAAGTCGCGCGATGAACGATGCGCCATCGGCGAGGGAGAAGCGGCTCACGCTCTATCCCGAGCTCGTCCCCTACCGTACCGGCCGGTTGAAGGTCTCCGACCTGCATGAGCTCTACTTCGAGGAATGCGGCTCGCAAGCGGGAAAGCCGGCCCTCCTCCTCCATGGCGGCCCGGGCGGCGGCATCAATACGGTGATGCGCCGCTATCACGATCCGCGCGCCTATCGCATCGTGCTCTACGATCAGCGCGGATGCGGGCGCTCGACGCCGCATGCCTCGCTCGAGGACAACACGACCTGGCATCTCGTTGAGGATATCGAGCGCTTGCGCGAGCATCTCGGCATCGAGCGCTGGCAGGTGTTCGGCGGCTCGTGGGGCTCGACGCTGGCGCTCGCTTACGCCGAGACATACCCCGAGCGCGTGACCGAGCTCGTGCTCCGCGGCATCTTCACCTTGCGCCGCGCCGAGCTCGAATGGTTCTACCAGGAGGGTTGCGGCTGGATCTTCCCCGAGGCCTTCGCCGATTATGCCAGCGTCATCCCGGCGAGCGAGCGCGGCGACATGATCGCGGCCTACTACCGGCGTCTCACCTCTGAGGATCCCGAGATACAGCTCGAGGCCGCGCGGGCGTGGAGCGCCTGGGAGGGCACGACGCTGTCGCTCCTGCCCGACGCCGATAGGGTACGCCGCTTCTCCGAGGATCACTACGCCCTCGCCTTCGCCCGCATCGAGTGCCACTACTTCGTCAATGGCGGCTTCTTTCATGCCGATGACCAGCTGATCGCCGACGCCCGGCGTTTGCGGGCGATCCCCGGCGTGATCGTCCATGGCCGTTACGATGTGGTGACGCCGGTGAAGATCGCTTACGACCTCGCCCGCGCCTGGCCCGAAGCCGATCTGCGCGTCGTCGCCGATGCGGGCCATGCCATGACCGAAGCCGGCATCGTGCATGAGCTGGTCGCCGCCACCGACCGCTTCGCGGTGTAGCCGAGCGGCGGCCGATGGCTGAGCTCGACACCTTGCCCAGCGATTTACCCCGGCCGGTTGACGACGGCGCCTGCGCCCACCTCATCGGCATGACGATGCCCGCGATCATGCTTCCTTCGACGCAAGGCCCCGCGGTCGATCTCGCCGCGCTGCCGCCGGGACGGACCGTGATCTACTGCTATCCGCGCACCGGAACGCCGGGCGAGGCACTCCCGGAAGGCTGGGACGCGATCCCCGGCGCGCGGGGCTGCACGCCGCAGGCCTGCGCTTTCCGCGATCACCACCACGAGCTTGAGGCGCTGGGAGCGCGTGTCTTCGCGCTGAGCACTCAGACCACGGCGTATCAGCGCGAGATGGCGGAGCGGCTCCATCTGCCGTTTCCGGTGCTGAGCGATGCCGATTTGCGCCTCGCCCGCGCCCTCCGTCTCCCCACTTTCGCGGTCGCGAGCATGACCCTGATCAAGCGACTCACCCTGATCGTTCGCGACGGGGGGATCGAGCATGTCTTCTACCCCGTCTTCCCGCCCGGCGAGAGCGCGGACCTGGTCGTCGCCTGGCTCGCCGCGCGGGCCTAGTCACGCGCCTCGCCGATGAAGGACAGAACGACGGTCCGCCGGTGCGGGTTCGCGCGGTGCTCGATGAGATAGACGCCCTGCCAGGTGCCGAGCGTCATCTTGCCGTCAACCACCGGGATGCCGAGGCTCACGCAAGTCAGCATGGCCTTGATGTGGCTCGGCATGTCGTCGGGCCCCTCTTCTTGATGGGCGTAGTCGGCGTCTTCGGGCGCGAACGCCTCGAGTGCATCGAGGAGATCGCGCCGCACATTCGGATCGGCATTCTCCTGGATCGTCAGCGACGCCGAGGTATGGCGCACGAACACGGTGAGAAGCCCGTTGGTGCCGCCGATCTCGTTTAGCCAGCTTGCGAGCGCGGCCGTGATCTCGATGAAGCCCTTGCCTTGGGTTGCCACGGTGAGGCTGTGGCTCGCCT
>JBFWTF010000160.1:0-6070 GCA_050247995.1 Methyloceanibacter sp.
CGACACCAGCGCCGAATAGTCCTTCTCGCCGGCGGTGATGGCCTCGTACATCGCCTCCTGCTTGCCGCCCGCGTTGAGCGCCTTCTTGGTTTCGTCGGCGAGACCTTTGCCGTAGGCGGTCTTGTCGTGGACGATCGCGATGTTCTTGTCGGCGAAATGCTTGGCGAGATACGCGCCGGCAACGCCGCCCTGCTGATCGTCGCGGCCGCACACGCGGTAGATGTTCGGACCGGCGCGATTGTCGGTGAAGGCGGGATTGGTCGAGGCCGGCGAGATCTGCACCGTGTCCGCCTCGGCATAGACTTGCGAGGCGGGGATCGAGGAGCCCGAGCAGTAATGCCCGGCGACGAGGGCGACGCCGCTGCCGGTCATCTGATTGGCGACGGCCACCGCCTGCTTCGGATCGCAGGCGTCGTCGCCGACCTGGAGGTCGAGCTTCTTGCCGAGCACGCCGCCGGCGGCGTTGATGTCCTCGACGGCGAGTTCGGCGCCGTTCTGCATCTGGGCGCCGAAGGAGGCGTATTGACCCGTCACCGGACCGACGATGGCAACCGGCGTGGTGTTGCTGTCCCCGCCTTCGCCGCAGCCGGCCGCGAGGACGGCCAAACCGAGGGCTGCGATCAGCCCGGTCATGCGCTTCATTGCTACCTCCATGTGCTCAATCGTACCCACTCTATATCAAATAAGCTGATCGCGATTGCCTTGCTCGATATCGGCTCCCCTTGCCCTGTGAGGCGTCCTAGCGGCCGTTGGGACACGGTGTGGCGATGTGCGATCAGCGCGCGCCCCACCGGTAGTTCACGCCGACTCTGACCGTCTGGGCAGTGACGTCGATCGACTGCCTCTCGTGCTGGGTGAAGGTGCTGACACCGGTAAGGTCGAGATCGCCAAAATCGTAATAGGCATATTCTACTTTGGCGGTCCAATTGGCTGCATAGGCCCACTCGACGCCGCCGCCTGCAGTCCAGCCGAACATGGTCTTGTCGCCGCTCATGCTCAGAGTGCCGATGCCACAGCCCGCCGGCGGCGCAATGCACGGATCAATCGTCGTCGCCTTGGCGTCCAGAAACGTGCCGCCGCCCTTGGCGTAAAAGAGAATGTTGTTCATGGGCAAGCCGGCTCGACCGGTTACCGCCGAATAAAAGCCGGACTTTAACCTCGTCGTCGTGTCGGGAGTGCCGGCAGCGATTCCGTTCGGATCGACGCGCGAGCCTTCCAGCCCGAGGTAACCGACTTCGCCCTCAAGGCCGAGAACCAGAGCGCCCGGTTGCCAATTGTAGCCTAAAGTCCCGCCTCCAAAGAATCCGTCGGCATCGAATGAATACGGGGTGCTCCCGACATTGTAGAAGAAGCCGGTGTCGGCGTTGATAGGCTCGGTCGCTTCGGGCCGACCCCAGCCGTATCCGCCGAACAATCCCGCATAGGGCCCGTTCCACGCGAGCGCGGCGGCCGCCGGAGCGTTGTCGAACGGTCGCGGTCCAAGATCGGCGGCGGTGGCGGAACCAGCGATCGTCAGAAACGCGCCGGCAAGGGTGGCGATGTAGAACTCCTTCATTGCCGTCTCCGTGTGCTCGATGTCACGCATTCCACAACCCAAACGAATTATCGCGCGCCGGGGCGAGATCGCCCCTCAAGCGCGCCGGTCGCGCCAGGTGAACGGGCTGGTGCGTTGGTAGAGCCAGCGATATTGCGTCACCATCTGCGTCGTCCGCATCAGGCGGAAGCCGAGGCAGGCGCTTGCGAGCAGCACGAGATAGGTGACGAGGTAGTAATAGGGCGAGAGCAGCGCGCCGTCGAACAGGGCATAATGGAAGAAGCGGATCGCGGCGGCGAGCAGCGCGATATAGATGTAAACCCGCCAGAACGGCTTCCACGATCGCGCCAGGCTGCGCCCGGACAGGAATGCCGCCCCGCCGCCGATGATGACGGTGAGCACGAGGAAGACGCGGAGTCCGTCGTCGCTGATGAAGCTCATGGCGGGGCTCCGGCGCCGCCTTCGAGATAGGCGGCCTTCACTTCTTCGGCTTCGAGCAAGTCGCGGCCGGTGCCCGTCATCGTGATCTTGCCGTTCACCATGACGTAGCCGCGATGGGCAAGCTTGAGCGCGTGATAGGCGTTCTGCTCGACGAGGAACACCGTCAGTCCCTGCCGGTTCAACTCTTTGATCGTCTCGAAGATTTGCCTGACGATGAGCGGCGCCAGTCCGAGCGAAGGCTCGTCGAGCAGGAGCAGCTTGGGGCGTCCCATCAGCGCCCGCGCGATGGCGAGCATTTGCTGCTCGCCGCCGGACAAGGTGCCGCCGCGTTGTCCCTTGCGTTGCTTCAGCACCGGGAACAGGGCGCACACCCGCTCGAGATCCTCATCGAAGCCCTTCGGGTCGTTGGCGATGAGGGCGCCGATCTGGAGGTTCTCCAGCACGGTCAGCCGCGGGAAGATGCGCCGCCCTTCCGGCGATTGCGCGATGCAGAGTTGCGCGATCTTGTGCGTCGGCAGCGCTGTGATGTCCTCGCCTTCGAACAGGATCTTGCCGTGGTTCGCCCGCGGCCGTCCGAAGATGGTCATCATCAGCGTGGTCTTGCCCGCGCCGTTCGCGCCGATCAGCGTGACGATCTCGCCCTTGGAGATGTCGAGGCTTACCCCGTGCAGCGCAGGGATGTTGCCGTACCCGGCCGTGACGTTGTCGATCGCAAGCAGGGGCGCGCTCACAGGCCGACCTCGCTTTCGACTTTGCCGAGTTCTTTTTCGGGCACGCCGAGATAGGCGGCGATGACGCGCGGGTCGTTGCGGACCTCTTCGGCCGTCCCGTCGGAGATCTTCTTGCCGTAATCGAGGACGACGACGTGATCGGAAATGCGCATCACCACGCTCATGTCGTGCTCGATGAGCAGGATGGCGATGTCTTCTTTTTCGCGGATCGAATAGAGCAGCTCGTTGAGCCCTTCGCTCTCGCGCGCGTTGAGCCCGGCGGCGGGCTCGTCGAGGCAAAGCAGGAGCGGCCCCGTGCACATGGCCCGCGCGATCTCGAGCCGCCTTTGGTCGCCGTAGGGGAGGGCGCCAGCGGCCGTGTTCGCGCGCGAGGTGAGCCCTGTGCGCGAGAGCCATTCTTGCGCCAGCGCGACCGCGTCCCTTTCGGCGGCGCGATAGCCGCCCGCGCCGAACAGGGCGCCGAAGGTGAACCCCGAAGCGCGGCTGAGCCTGTCGTGCTGCGCCACCATCAAATTCTCGAGCACGGTCATGCCCTTGAACAGCCGGATGTTCTGGAAGGTGCGGGCGACCCGGGCCCGCGCGTTGATGTCGTGATCGTCGAGGCGTTCGAGATAGAAATGCGATCGGTCGGGAGGAGTGAGGGTGATCATCCCTTCGGTCGGCTTGTAGAAGCCGGTGATGCAATTGAAGACGGTGGTCTTGCCGGCGCCGTTGGGGCCGATCAATGCCGTGATGTCGCCGCGTCCGGCCTCGAAGGAGACGTCATCGACCGCGGTGAGGCCGCCGAAGCGCATGGTCAGATGTTCGACCTTGAGGACGGGATCCTTGTGCCACGATTTCATGGCCGCCCCTTCGCGCGCTTCCCGCCGCCTTCAGGTTCGAGCAGGATCGAAGGCGTTCGCGACGCCACGATCCCGCGCGGGCGCCACAGCATGATCGCGACCATGGCGAGCCCGAACAGCAGCATCCGGTAGAGGGCTGGGTCGAAATCCGGGCCAAAGATGACCTTCAGCCCGTGGGTGTGGCGCAGCGCCTCGAAGCCTCCGATCAGCACGATCGAGGCCAGCGCCACCCCGAGCTGGCTCCCGAGTCCGCCGAGCACGACGATGGCGAGGATCGTCGCCGACTCGATGAAGGTGAAGGATTCGGGGCTGATGAACCCTTGGCGCGTGGCGAAGAAGGCGCCGGCGAAGCCGCCGAACATGGCCCCCGTGGCGAAGGCGGAAAGTTTGGTCAGGGTCGTGTTGATGCCGAGCGAGCGGCAGGCGATCTCGTCCTCCCGCATCGCCTCCCAGGCGCGCCCGATCGGCAGGCGCCGCAAGCGCAAGGTCACGGCGACGGTGACGAGGACGAGGACGAGGATGACGTAGTAGAGAAAGATGATTCCCTGGATCGGTTCGTATTTGAGGCCGAAGACGCTGCTGAAGGTGACATCGCCCCGGGGGGCGAAGGCGAGACCGAACAGAGTGGGATCGGGAATGCCCGAAATGCCGTTCGGGCCGTTGGTCACTTCCGTCCAATTGAGCAGGACGATGCGCACGATCTCGGCGAAGGCGAGGGTGATGATGGCGAGGTAGTCGCCCCTTAGCCGGAGCACGGGCATGCCGACGGCACAGCCCCACAGCGCCGCCGCGAGGCCGGCGAAGGGCAGGCACATCCAGAAGCCCCAGCCGAACGTCGTCGCCAGCAGGGCGAAGCTGTAGGCGCCGACGGCGTAGAAGGCGACATAGCCGAGGTCGAGGAGCCCTGCGAGCCCGACCACGATATTGAGCCCCGATGCGAGCATGACATAGGTGAGGACCACGATCGAAAGATCGAACAGGTAACGGAGCGGCAGTCCGAGATGGAGCGATTTCTCCAGCGCTAGCGCGACGATGGGGAAGAGAACCGCCGCCACGATCAGCGCGATGCCGCCGTAGCGGGAGATCAGTTCGCCGAGCCCTTTCAGCCCCGTGGGCTTGGGCAAGCGCCAGTCCCGGTTCCACACGAACAGCTCGAGCAGGAGCCTGCCGGCAAAGACGATCCCGACGGCGGTGGCGAGAAGCAGCGGGCGCGGCTTGAGCGTCAGCCCTTGCACCGTATCGACGGTGCGGACGCCGAGAACGAGGCAGAACAGGAGAAGCGCGACCAGCGCGGAGAGGCCAGCGTTGATCAGCGCCGGCTTGAGCCGGGACGCGAAGGACTGCCCGGGCTCGGCCAAGACGCTAGACCTTCTCGACTTCGGGGCGGCCGAGCAGGCCGGTCGGGAAGAAGATCAGCACGATCGCGAGCATCGAGAAGGCGGCGACGTCCTTGTACTCGATGGTGAAATAGGCCGACCAGAACGTCTCGATCAGGCCGATGATGAGGCCGCCGAGCATGGCGCCCGGCAGCGAGCCGATGCCGCCGAACACCGCCGCGGTGAAGGCTTTGATGCCGGCGACGAAGCCGATGTAGAAGTCGATCACGCCGTAATAGAGGAGGTAGAGCAGGCCGGCCACGGCGGCGAGCGAGGCGCCGAGCACGAAGGTGAGCGAGATGGTGCGATCGACATTGACACCCGACAGCGAGGCCATCAGCCGGTCCTGCTCGCAAGCACGCTGCGCGCGCCCGAGCGCCGTGCGGGTGATGATGAGCCAGAACACGGTCATCAGCACCAGCGTCGTCACGATGATGAGGATCTGGATGTTGGAGATGTTGACGGTGAAACCGCCCTCCTCGAACAGCGTGTAGCCGCCGGTGACCACGGGCTGAAGCGGCTTCACGCGCGCGCCCTGCGCCACCTGGATGAAGTTTTGCAGGATGATCGATATGCCGATGGCGGTGATGAGCGGGGCGAGCCGGAACGACTCGCGCAAGGGCCGGTAGGCGATGCGTTCGATCGTCCAGCCCCACATCGCCGTGAGCGCCATGGCGAGAAGCAGGACGATGAGGAGAGCGAGCGGGATCATGGTCACGCCCACGCTCAGCAAGATCAGGAGCAGAATGAGGGCCATGAAGGAGCCCACCATGAAGATGTCGCCGTGGGCGAAGTTGATCATGCCGATGATGCCATAGACCATGGTGTAGCCGATGGCGATCAACCCGTAGATCGAGCCAAGCGCGATCCCGTTGATCAACTGCTGAAGGAAATAGGCCATTTCCCCCGCGTCCCCCCCTCCAGCCCGGCGCAAAAACCGCCGGGGCATGCCCCCTTAGCCGCCCTTCTTACCAAGAAGGGCAAGCCGGGCACAACGCCGGTGCCCCCGCGCGTAGATCAGAGCAACAAATGCGAGCCGTCACAATATGGCGGATCGCCGGTATCCATGCAGCCGCAAAGCAATGCCATCTCGGTACGCTCGGCCGTGAAGGTGAGGGGCTCGATGCCCGTACCCGCATGCGAACC
>JBFWTF010000161.1:0-5862 GCA_050247995.1 Methyloceanibacter sp.
CCATCAGCATCATCACGGCCTTGGCGCTCGAGCTGTTGAGATAGATCAGCTCGAAATCGAAACGGCACGCGCCCGAGCCGAGGCGCGCGAGATAATCGTCGAGCGCGGCGAAGACCGGTCCGTAGAATTCGGTTACGTCCTCGGGATAGGACTCGCCGGCAATCCGCAAGCGGTTGGCAGCGAAGTCGAAAGCGACCGACGGCGTGCGGGAGGTCGCGGTAATGTCAAGTCTGTCGCGCATGCAGCGATCCGCCTCTAGATGGTTGCTTTCAGAGCAAAAAACGCGTGGGTGCCGCTGAACTCGGCGAAGTCGAACTCGATCGGTTTCGAGGCGCGGCGCGCGATCTCGACGAAGCCGAGGCCGGCGCCCTTGCTGCCCTGTTCCGGCGCCGCCCTGAGCTGCTCCTTGTAAAGCGCTCTCAACTCGTCCTTGCTCATGCCTCTGATCCGGGCGAGCTTCGCGCGCAGGCGCTCGACATCGGCGCGCGCGACGAGGTTGCCGGCGCAGACGACGTAATCGTCGCCTTCCCTGCCGATGGTCAGGATGCCGTAGCGGATTTCCTTCAGCGCCTTGGCGTCGTCGGCGGGCGGCGGGGCGGCTGCCACCTTCTCCGCCGAGTAGCGGATCATGTTCTGCATCTGCTCGACGAAGATGGCAAAGACGCTTCGCAACGTCTTGGTGTCGGCGTCGTCGATGGTGAGCTTCTGCTTCAGCGCTTCGCCCACGCCGCTCAAGACCGGCTCGGTGACGTAGCCGCAATAGGCGAAGACGACGCCCTGCTCGTGCAGCGTTCCACGCAAATCCAACAGGTCAGAGGCGAGCATCGGCGCTCCTTCACGAGTGTGGAACAAAACCCAAAACGGTCAGATCGTCGCGGCGAAGCTGCTGGCCCTGATAGGCCTCGAGCGCGCGGCGCAAGGAGGCTTCCTGCTCGCTCATGGACCGCCCCCAGGCCTTGGCCAGCAGATCCTGGAAGCGACGCTTGCCGAAGGAGCGGCCGCGCGGGCCGCCGATCTGGTCGATGAGACC
Source organism: Methyloceanibacter sp. (assembly GCA_050247995.1). Classification (GTDB taxonomy): domain Bacteria; phylum Pseudomonadota; class Alphaproteobacteria; order Rhizobiales; family Methyloligellaceae; genus Methyloceanibacter. The sequence continues at coordinate 1,031 of JBFWTF010000161.1, forward strand.
GTCAGTGGTCAGGTAGAAATTGTCGTCGCCGCCGATCGGCAGCGTCACGTCGGTGAAAGTCGCATCGGGAGGATAGCGGCGGTAACCGATCGCCTTGCGATCGCCCTTGATCTCGATCACGCCTTCGCGGTTGGCGTGCCAGAGCGAGAAACGGGCGCCGGCGAAAGTCATCTTCCGCTCCTTGAGATTGATGAAGCAGATGCCGGCTTCGAGGCCGTCGTCGGTGTGGCCTTCCCTCTCGTCCTGGCCGAGCAGGCTCTGCACGCCGCGATGGAGACCGGCGAGGACCTGGCTCGGCTTGCCGCCGGGGGCGCTCCGCAACATGCGATCAAGCAAGCCCCAGGCAATCAGCGTCATGAAGGCGCCCGGCACGCCGTGTCCGGTGCAATCACCGACCATTATGGCGTAGCCCTCGGCGGTCGGCTGGAACCAGAAGAAATCGCCGCCGACGATGTCGCGCGGTTCCCAGATGAGGAAATGATCGGCCGCCACCGCCTCGAGCTCGCGCTGCGCCGGGAGCACCGCGGTCTGGATGCGGCTCGCGTAGCGCAAGCTTTGCAGGATGAGCTGATTAGCGGCCGCCGCCCTCTGCTCGCTCTCCTTGACCTCGGTGAGGTCGCTATAGACGGCGACGGTGCCGCCGGTCGCGGTCCGGCGCTCGTTGATCTGGAGCCAGGTTCCATCGGCGCGGCGTTGCAGCAGCGGCAGGCCGGGATGGCGGTGCTCGGCGAGGCGCTGCCTGAGCCAGCCCTCCTCGCGCCCCTTGGCGTCCTCGATCAGCCCGTGCGCGACCGCATCGGCGATGATCGCAGCGAAGGTCATGCCCGGCTTCGGTCCGCCATCGCCGTGAGCGAACAGCTCGGCGAATTTGCGGTTGCCGAGGACGAGCCGGTCTTCCTTGTCGTAGAGGGCGAACCCCTCGGACACCGTCTCGATGGCGTCGGTCAGGCGCTGCTCGCTCTCGGCCAGCGCCGCCTGCTCCGCCGTCTTGCGCGCCGTCACCTCGCTCCACGAGCCGATCACTTCGAGCGGATTGCCGTTCTGGTCCTTCACCAGCTGCTGCTCGTCGCTGACCCAGCAATAGACGCCATCGGATTTGCGGAAGCGATATTCCGCCATGTGCCTGCCGGTTTCGAACAGCTGTCCTTGCGCCGCCTCGACTTCAGCGAGATCCTCGGGATGGACGTGGCTTCGCCAGAACTCCGGGTCTTGCAAATACTGGTCGGGTTCGTAGCCGAGCACGCGCTTGATGTTGTCGCTGACGAAAGTGGGCCGGTAGGTCCCGCCGGCCTCGAAGCTGTAAACCACCGCCGGGGCGCCGTGGAGGAGCAGATCGAAGCGCGCCCGCGCCGCGTTCGAGGCCTGCTCGGCCTCTCTGCGCGCGGTGATGTTGCTCCACGAGCCGACGATCTCTTCCGGCTCGCCGTCCGCGCCGCGCAGGAGATATTGCTCGTCCCTCACCCAGATGTAAGAGCCGTTGCGCTTGCGGAAGCGGTACTCGCTCGCGTGCCGTCCGGTCTCGAACAGCTTGGCCTGCCCGGCCTCGACGGCGGCGAGGTCTTCGGGATGCACCCGCTCGCGCCAGAAATCGGGCGACTCGAGATATTTTTCCGGGCAGTAGCCGAGCAGCCGCTTGATGTTCTCGCTGACGAAGGTCGGGGCGAAATCGCCCTTGGCCTTGAAGCTGTAGATGACCGAGGGCGCGCTTTCGAGCAGGCCGTTGAGCCGGTCGCGCGCGCGGGCCTCGGCCTCCTCGGCCGATTTGCGCGCGCCGATATCGCTCCACGAGCCCACCACTTCGAGCGGCTCGCCAGCTTCATCCCGCACCAGGGTTTGCTCGTCATTCACCCAGCAATAGGAGCCGTCCTTGCGCCGGAAGCGGTATTCGCTCGCGTGCCGGCCCGCGGCGAAGAGGTTGTCCATCTCCGCCTCGACCCGGGCGAGGTCGTCGGGATGCACATGGGCGCGCCAGAAACCCGGATCGTCGAGATAGTCCTTCGCGGCATAGCCGAACAGCCGGGTGATGTTGTCGCTGACATAGGTCGGCGCGAAATCGCCCTTGGCCGCGAAGCTGTAGACGACGGCGGGGGACGCATCGAGCAGCCGCGCGAGCCGCGCGTCCGCCGCGGCCCCGGTCCCGGCCTCACTCGCGGCCGTCTTTGCGTCTCTTCGCGCGAAGGTCATCCTTGGGGTCGCGTCGCTGGAGGCCGGCAAAATGCCTGATATGGCCGATCTTTTCGGTCCCGCCGGCTCCTGTCAATTGTACGCCCGATAGGGTCGCGGCCCTGCGGGAGAGGCTGAACAACCTTAACCATCCGGAGCGCGAAGCTTCCGGGACCCCGCCTTAGCGGCCGCAGACAAAAGACCGCGCGTTATGCCAACGCGCGGTCTCGAATTCGTGCCTCCCAGCGCGGAATCCCTATTGCGCCGGGGCCTCCGGGGCCGGTGCCTCAGGCGCCGCCTCGGGTGAAGGTGCGGGCGCTTCGGCCGGCGCTTGCTCGCCGCCCGACTTGCCCATGATGCAATTGATCAGCGTCGCGTCGTATTTGCAGCCGTGCTTTTGCGCCTGCCAGACGATTAGGCCGGCGGCGATCAAAATCAAAATCAGCAGAATCCGCATTTGGACCACCCTCCCTGATGCGCGAGCGTAAAGTATACGAACGCCCCTCAAACAAAAAGGCTTGGTTGTGGACCGGGTGGTGATTTTCCCGGGCTTTTCCGCCGCCTCGGCCCGAAAAAGCGCGATTTTATCGCTGCCTTCTCCACATTTCCCGGACATTTCCCGGCCGGTGATCGGGATCAGACTTTGCCGCAAGGCCGATCGTGACGGAGGTTCGAGCTGGAAAAGTGCGACTCATTTCCCCATTTTCAGGGACTGAGGCCGCCCCAACTTGGCCCCCGGACCATGGCAGAAGGGTGCGAATGAAGGACTGCAATCAGCGCCCCGCAAGGGTGACGCCATCGATCTCGCGCCATGCTTTCTTGCGCGGCGCGCTCCTCTTCGCCGCCTCCCCCTTGCTGCGCTTCGCGCCGGCTGAGGCCGCGACCGGCGCCGAGGTCACCGAGATCGCGCCCGGGGTCTTCGTGCATCAGGGCCGCTACGAGCTGCAATCGCCCGAGAATCGCGGCGACATGGCCAACGCCTCTTTCGTGGTGGGGAGCGAGGCGGTCGCGGTCATCGACACGCTGGGGAGCGCGGTCGCGGGGGCCGAGCTCAGGGACGCCATCCGCGCCGTCACCGACAAGCCCATCCGCTACGTCATCAACACCCACATGCATCCCGACCACGTGTTCGGGAACGCCGCCTTCAAAGAGGACAACCCCACCTTCGTCGGCCACTACAAGCTGGCGCGCGGGCTCGGCTCGCGGGCTGAGCGCTATCTCATGATCAACAAGGAGATGCTGGGCGCGGACGCGTTCGAGGGAATCGAGGTGATTCTGCCCACGGTCGGCGTCGAGGACAGTCTCGAGCTCGATCTCGGCGGCCGCACGCTTCAGCTCAGGGCCCAGCGGACCGCCCATACCGACAACGACCTGACCGTCACCGACACGGCGACCGACACGCTCTTTCTCGGCGATCTCCTGTTCTCGGTCCATGTCCCCACGCTCGACGGGTCGATCGCGGGCTGGCTTGCGCTGCTCGACGAGCTGTCGAAGGAGACCCCGGCGCGGGTCGTGCCCGGCCACGGACCGCATGCCATGGCGATGCCCGAGGCGCTGACCCCGGAGCAGCGCTATCTCGGCGCGATCGCGGCGGATGTGCGGAAATTGATCAAGGAAGGCAAGACCTTAGAGGACGCGATCGAGACCGCCGGCTTGTCCGAGCGCGATTCCTGGAAATTGTTCGATCACTATCACGTTCGCAACGTCACCGCGGCCTTCGCAGAACTCGAATGGGAATGATATAATCGCCGCAACCGGCAAGATGAGGACGAAGTCATGCCCCTGCCCCTCAAGACTTTCGGCTTTTTGAGCGGCGCCGCCGCGCTCGCGGGTCTCCTGGTTCTCGCGCCGATGGCGCAGGCCGACACCGATGTCTGGCCGACGCTCAAAGCCCAAGCCTTCGGCGACCGCCCGATCGCCGAAGAAGACGGCATGGTCGTGCTCGAGATCCCCGGCACGGCCGAGGACGCGGCCATCGTGCCGCTGACGGTGCGCATTCCGCCGCATGTCACGGGCGATCTCAAATCGCTCACGCTCTTCATCGACAAGAACCCTGACCCCAAGGTGGCGACGCTCGCTTTCGGTCCGGCCCAGGGCAAAGGCGGCGAGCGCAACTTCTCAACGCGCGTTCGCGTCGACAGTTTCTCCTATGTCCGCGCCGTGCTCGAAACCGCCGACGGCAGCTTGCATATGGCGAGCAAGTTCGTCGCCGCGGCCGGCGGCTGCGGGGCGATGCAGGCCAAGGACCCGGACACCGAGACGGTCGGGCTCGGCAAGATGATCGTGAAGACGTTTCCGCCCGCGCTCGAGTCCAATGCGATCTGGTCGGCGCAAGTCATGATCAAGCACCCGAACGCGAACGGGATGCAGCTCGACATCAACACCGCCAACGTCATCCCCGCCCGTTACGTCAACACCGTCACCGTGACGCGCGACGGCGAGCTCGTGTTCAAGATGGACAGCACATTCTCGGTCTCGACCAATCCCAATTTCCGCTTCACCTTCGGGCGCGGCGAGAAGAACGAACTCGACGTGGTCGTGACCGACACCGATGCGGCGAAGTTCGCGGCGACCTCGGGGCCGAGCGGGTCCTAGCGCTCGGCCGTTCAGCGTCGGTCGCGTTCGCGGCGCGCCGGCGCATGCGCCTGACATTTCAAGAGCCAAATCAA
>JBFWTF010000162.1:0-5767 GCA_050247995.1 Methyloceanibacter sp.
TACCGCATCGTCGATCCGCTGCTGTTCTTCCAGACCTTGCGCGACGAGCGCATCGCCAGCGCGCGTATCGGCGCCGTCCTCGAAGCCTCGCTCCGGCGCGTGCTCGGCGGATCGAGCTTCACCGCGGTCGTGCGCGACAAGCGCGAGTCGCTGATGAAGACGATCGCGGGCCAGGTCAACCAGGAGGCGACCCCGTTCGGCGTGACGATCGTCGATGTGCGCATCAAGCGCGTCGATCTGCCCGAGGCCAACATGCAGGCGATCTACCGCCGCATGCAGACCGAGCGGCAGCGTGAGGCGGCGGAGTTCCGCGCCGAGGGCGAGGGCGCCGCGCGGCGCATCCGCGCCACGGCCGATCGCGAAGTGACCGTCATCAAGGCCGAGGCGACCGGGGAATCGGAGCGCATCAGGGGCGCGGGCGATGCCGAGCGGAACCGCATCTTCGCCGAGGCTTTCGGCCAGGATCCCGACTTCTTCGCCTTCTACCGTTCGATGCAAGCCTATGAGGGCTCGCTGCGGCCCGGCGACACGCGCATGCTGCTCAGTCCGAATTCGCAGTTCTTCCGCTATTTCAACAATGCGTTCGGCAAGGCGGTTCAGGATGTGGGGCCGGCGTCGTCCGGACCTTCCGCCGCGCCGCAAGCGCCTTCCGGGGGTACGGGAGGGGCGGAGCAGGGCGGTCCGGAGGACAGCGCGGCGCTTCCCGAGCCGGACACGGCCGGCGGCGGCGCGGCGCCTTCGGCGCCGGAGACCCCGTGAGGCCAGCCGGTTTTGAGGATGGCGAGACGCCGGCGCCATGAGCAACTTGATCGTGGCGCTCGGGCTCGTTCTCGTTATCGAAGGGACGTTATGGGCGCTTGCGCCTTGGCTCGGCCGGAGATTGTTGCAGGTGGCAGCGGAAACGCCCGAGCAGAACCTGCGCCTCGCCGGCGCGGGCGCCGTGGCCCTGGGCGTGCTGGCGATTTGGCTGGTGCGCGGCTAATGCTGCCCCTTTTCCTTGAGATTTCGGCTAAGATCGCCCGGAATCGCGGGATCACCTAAAGCCAGACCGGAGCTTCACCCCCATGCTTGAGCGCGGCCTCTTGGTTCGACCGGGTTGTTGGCGCGCCCGCGCGCTCGCTTTCGCGCTGCTTCTCGCCGGTCTCGCCGCGACCCCGGGCCAGGCGCGCGGCCCCGATTCCGTCGCCGACGTCGCCGAGGGCCTCCAGGATGCCGTGGTCAATATCTCGACCACGCAGACCGTGAAGGGATCGGCCGAGACCGCTCCGGACGGGCCCGGCCCCAAAGGCTCGCCGTTCGAGGAGTTCTTCGACGATTTCTTCGACGATGAGGGCGGCAACGGTCTCTCCCGTAAGGTGAGCTCGCTCGGCTCTGGCTTCGTCATCGATCCGGAAGGACTCGTCGTCACGAACTACCACGTGATCGAGGGCGCCGACGAAATCCTCGTCAATTTCACCGACGGCACGAGCCTGAAGGTCGCCGAGGTGCTGGGACACGACCCCAAGACCGACCTCGCCCTCTTGAAGGTCGAACCGAAAAAGCCGCTCAAGGCGGTGACGTTCGGCGATTCCGCCAAGATGCGCGTCGGTGACTGGGTGATGGCGATCGGCAACCCCTATGGCCTCGGCGGCAGCGTGACCGTCGGCATCATCTCGGCGACGCGGCGCGATATCAATGCCGGCCCCTACGACGATTTCCTCCAGACCGACGCCGCCATCAATCGCGGCAACTCCGGCGGCCCGCTGTTCAACATGGAGGGCGAGGTCATCGGCGTGAACACGGCGATCATTTCGCCCTCTGGCGGCTCGATCGGCATCGGTTTCGCCCGCCCCTCCAACAGCGCCGTTCTCGTCCTCAACCAGCTCAAGCAGTTCGGCGAGACGCGGCGCGGCTGGCTCGGCGTGCACGTGCAGAACGTCACCGAGGAAATTGCCTCGAGCCTCGGTCTGGCCGAGCCCAAGGGCGCGCTCGTCGCCAAAGTGTCTCCGGGCAGCCCCGCCGCCGCCGCCGGCATCGAGCCGAACGATGTGATCGTCAAGTTCAATGGCGAGCCGATCGATAACATGCGCAGCCTGCCGCGCGCCGTCGCCACCACCGCGATCGGCACGAGCGTGTCGGTGGAACTGGTGCGCAAGGGCGAGACCAAGAGCTTTTCCGTGACTATCGGGCGGCTGCCCGAAGACGAGGAAGATGCGAACGCGGCGAAGGACGAGGGCAAGGTCTTGCCCGAGCCGGAAGCCGAACCTGAGCGCGAGGATTTGCTCGGGCTCTCGCTCGCGCCCCTCACCGCCGACCAGCGCAAGCGCTACGGCATCGCCGAGTCGGTCGAGGGTGTCGTCGTCGTCGCGGTCGAGCCGAACAGCCCCGCGGCGCAGAAGGACGTGAAGGCCGGAGACGTGATCGTCGAGGTCACGCAGGAAAAGGTGAGGCAGCCGCAAGACGTGAGGACGCGGCTGTCGGCGGTGCGAAAATCCGGACGCCGCTCGGTGCTGTTCCTGTTGTCCGACGGCAAGGGCGAGCTCCGCTTCGTCGCCGTGCCGGCCGGCTAGAGACGCCGCAAGCCGCAGGCCGGTCACGACGTGACCCATCCCAAGGCCATTCTCATCGCCGGGCCGACCGCGAGCGGCAAATCCGCCGCCGCGCTCGAGCTCGCCGGGCGGCTCGGCGGCACGATCGTCAATGCCGATTCCATGCAGGTCTATCGCGAGCTGCGTATCCTCACGGCGCACCCTTCGCCGGAAGAGCTCGCCCGCGCGCCGCATCTTCTGTTCGGCACGGTCCCGGCGGCCGAGGCCTATTCGGCCGGCCGGTGGCTCGACGACGCAAGAGAGGCGATCGCCGCGGCGGAAGGAGAGGGCAGGGTGCCGATCCTCGCCGGCGGCACCGGGCTCTACTTCAAGGCGCTGCAAGAGGGGCTGGCGCCCGTGCCCGACGTGCCGCCCGAGATCCGGACCTTTTGGCGTGACCGCGCGGCGGCGCTCGGCGCCGCGGCGTTGCATCGCGATCTTGCCTCGCGCGACCCCGTCATGGCGGCGCGAACGCCGCCGACCGATCTGCAACGCATCGTTCGCGCGCTCGAAGTCATCGACGCGACCTCGGTCTCGCTCGCCGAATGGCAGGGCGCGGCCACCGCTCCCGTGCTCGGCCCGGAAGGCCTCGCCCGCCTCGTGATCGCGCCGGAGCGCGCGCCGCTTTACGCCGCGATCGACGCCCGCTTCGATCGGATGGTCGAGGCCGGTGCGATCGAGGAGGTCGGCGCGCTGCTTGCGCTTGGGCTCGACCCCGGGTTGCCGGCGATGCGCGCCCACGGCGTGCGCGAGTTTGCCGGCTTTCTCTCGGGCCGAATCAGCCGCGAGCAAGCCATAGCCAAAGCCAAGACCGAGACGCGCCGTTACGCCAAGCGACAGATGACCTGGCTCAAGCGCTTCATGAAGGATTGGGACTGGGTTCCGGACGAAGCTGCCGCGACCGACGCGCTTCGCGCGCGGGGTTAAACCGTGACCTGCGTGCCGATCTCGACCACCCGGTCGGTGGGGAGCTGGAAGTAGCTCGAGGCGTCGTCGGCATTGTGGGCGAGGAAGATATAGAGCCGGTCCTGCCAGGGCGGCATGCCCGAACGCGGATCGGGCCGCACCGACCGGCGCGACAGGAAGAACGACGTCGTCATGATGTCGAACTGCCAGCCCTGCTTGCGCGCGAGCGCCAGCGCCTTTGGTACGTTGGGCCGTTCCATGAAGCCGAAATGCAGAATGAGCCGCATGAAGCGGTCGCTGATCGGCTCCATCTCGACGCGATCCTTGGCGACGCGCGGAATGTCCTCGTTGACGATGGTCAGAATCACGTTGTGCTCGTGCAGCACCTTGTTGTGCTTCAAGTTGTGAAGCAGCGCCGTCGGGGCGAACTCGGGATCCGAGGTGAGGAACACGGCCGTGCCGGGGACGATGTAAGGCGGGCGTTCTTCGAGGCTGCCGACCAGCGGTTCGAACGGCACCTCGACGCGGCGGGTCTTGAGCGCCAGCATTCGCGTGCCGCGGCGCCAGGTCACCATGATCACGATCAGCATGGCGCCGACCAGAACCGGAAGCCACGCGCCCTTGAACAGTTGCAACAGGCTCGCGACCACGAAGCTCATGTCGGCGAAGGTGAGGGGGACCATCACCGCGGCCACGGCCCATAGCGGCCACTTCCAGCCTTTCCAAATCACGATGAAGCCGAGAAATCCCGCGGCGAGCGCCGTGGTCGCGACCGCGAGCACATAAGCCGCCGCCAGTTCGCCCGAGGAGCGGAACATGAACACGAGCAAGAGAACGCCGGTCAGAAGCAGGTAATTCACGCGCGGCATGTAGATCTGCCCGGCGAGCGCCTCGGAGGTGTGGCGCACCTCCATGCGCGGCAGGAAGCCGAGCTGCATCGCCTGACGGGTGATGGAGTAGGCGCCGGTGATCACGGCCTGACTCGCGATCGTGGTGGCGGCGGTGGCGAGCGCGACCATCGGGTAGAGCGCCCAATCGGGAAAGAGCAAATAGAACGGGTTCTCGACCGACTCGGGATGCGCCAACAACAGCGCGCCTTGCCCGAAATAGTTCAGGAGCAAGGACGGCAGCACGAAAAACAGCCACGCCGTCTGGATCGGTCTGCGCCCGAAATGCCCGAGGTCGTTGTAGAGAGCCTCCGACCCGGTCGCCACCAGGAAGACGGCGCCGAGCGTGATGAGCCCGATCATGCCGTGGGTGAAGAGGAATTCGAGCCCGTACATCGGATTGAGCGCGGCGAGCACGGCCGGGTTGGCCGCGATCTCGACCGCGCCGGCGACGGCGATGATGGCGAACCACACCGTGGTGATCGGCGCGAACCAGCTCGAGACCCGGGCGGTGCCGTGCGACTGCACCGAGAACAGCGCGACGAGAATCACCACGGTAATCGGCAGCACGTACGGTCCGAATGCCGCGGTCGCCACGTTGAGGCCTTCGACCGCCGACAGGACCGAAAGCGCCGGCGTGATCAGGGTCGAGCCGTAGAACATGGCGGCTCCGACCGTCCCGAGCGCAAGCACGAGCGGCGTGCGCCGGCCGAGCGCGCGGAAGGCGAGCGCGGTCAGCGCCAGCGTTCCGCCTTCGCCGTTGTTGTCGGCGCGCAGCAGGATCAAGACGTACTTGATCGTGACGACGACGATCAGCGACCAGAAGATCAGCGACAGCACGCCATAGACGGCTTCCGGCGTGACCGTGCTCGCGCCGCCGTTCGCCGCCAGCACGGCTTCGCGCAAGGCGTAGAGGGGGCTCGTGCCGATATCGCCGTAGACGACGCCGATCGAGCCGAGCGTCAGCGCCCAGAATGTGCGCTGCGAGAGCGCAGGCGCCTCAGAGCCGTTGGCGGCAGAAATATCTGAGCTGGCGGCCTGCTGCATTGTCGGCGGGAGATTGGGAGTGGCTTTGCGAATATTGCGACAAACGCCGGAAACAGCGCCGCGGTCCCTTGAAGGGGTAGGGACATAGGCTCAATGGCCGCCCTTGTCTAGGGTGTGCGGCGCGATATTGCGGATCAGGGAGTTAGAGGGAAGCAAGCAAGAAAATTTGGCCTGGAAGCATCTAGGCGCAATTTTCGGAAAGAAAAACATTACGAATATTGTCATTCATTCGCTTTTTCCATTGACCCTCTCTGGGTCAAGCCTTAGGGTGCGCGCCTTATTTAGACTTTTCAGCTATTCCTCGAGCTTTGACCGGCCGCGGAGCTTAGGGCGCGAGGCCGGTTTTTGTCAGTGAGAGAG
>JBFWTF010000163.1:0-5737 GCA_050247995.1 Methyloceanibacter sp.
ATGGCCCGAGGTGGCGTACCAATCGCCCGAGGTCGAATCGACGCGCGTCAACGCCTGCTCGTAGCCGAGCAGAAGCGCCTCGTGGCTGGTGTAGAAGCTCGTGGTGCGGAGCTGCGGCGTATTGTCGGCATTCAGCCCGCAAGCGCGCATGAAGCGCAAAGTCTCGGCGAGATGCTGTGCCAGCTCCTCGTAGCGGTGGCCCGCCGGGCTGTCCTTGACGAAGCCGAGATTCCACCGGTGCACATGCTCGAGATTGGCGTAGCCGCCTTGGGCGAAGGCCCGCAGCAGATTGAGCGTGGCGGCCGACTGCCGGTAGGCCATCAGCTGCCGCTGCGGATCGGGCGTGCGCGCGGCTTCCGTGAACTCGATGCCGTTGATGATGTCGCCGCGATAGCTCGGCAGCTCCTTGCCGTCGATGGTCTCGTTGGGCGCGGAGCGCGGCTTGGCGAACTGGCCGGCGATGCGGCCGACCTTCACCACCGGCGAGCCGCCGGCATAGGTCAGCACCACGGCCATCTGCAGGAACACGCGGAAGAAGTCGCGGATGGTGTCGGCGCCATGCTCGGCGAAGCTCTCGGCGCAATCGCCGCCCTGGAGCAGGAAACCTTCGCCCTCGGCCACGCGGGCGAGCTTGGCCTTGAGCTCCCGCGCCTCGCCCGCGAACACGAGCGGCGGGAAGCTTCCGAGCTGCTTCTCGACCTGGTCGAGCGCCTGCCGGTCGGGGTAGACCGGCACCTGCTCGATCGGCTTCGAGCGCCAACTCTCTGGACTCCAACGCGGCGCCATCCTGACTCTCCTTGAAAGTGACCGCTATATAGGCGATTGGCAGAACCCTGGCTAGGCGCTGGGCCTTGATTGTCCGCCCTCCTCCGCCATGCCACATATCTCTTAACGTAAGGCAAGGGCGCTTTGCATGGACCCGCGGCACCTCGAACACGGACATCACCCGCACGATATCGCCAAACGCCTCCGGGAAGGCCCGCGCGTCAGCTACCTGCGCGACTGGGTCTATGGCGGGATCGACGGCACGGTGACGACTTTTGCCGTGGTGGCCGGGGTGACCGGCGCCGCGCTCTCGAGCAAGGCTCTGCTCATCCTCGGCGCCGCCAATCTGATCGCCGACGGCTTTTCCATGGCCGCCGCCAATTATTCCGGGACCAAGGCCGAGATCGAGGAATACGAGCAGGTGCGCCGCATGGAGGAGCGCCACGTCAAATTCGCCCCCGACGGCGAGCGCGAGGAAATCCGCCAAATCTTCGCGGCCAAGGGCTTCTCCGGCGAGGCGCTGGAAAGCGCCGTCGACGTCATCACCGGCACGCCCGAGCGCTGGATCGAGACCATGATGACCGAGGAGCACGGGCTGCCCCCGATCAGCCGATCGCCGGGGCGGGCGGCGCTGACGACGTTCCTCGCCTTCCTGCTCTGCGGCTCGATCCCGCTTCTGCCCTATGTCGCCGGGGTGCCCAACTCGATCTCGATCTCGACCCTCATGACCGGCGCGACCTTCTTCCTGATCGGGTCGCTCAGGAGCCGGTGGTCGCCCGCGCCGTGGTGGCGGGCGGGACTGGAGACCTTCGGCATCGGCATCTGCGCCGCGGGCCTCGCCTATCTCACCGGCGTGATCGTCGCCATCCTCGTCGGGCAGATCCCGTAGGCTCTACCGCTCGGCGGGGGCTTTGTGCCACCATGCCCGGCCATGACGATCAAGGAACCAAGCTTCAGCATCGGCGTCGAGGAAGAGTACCTCCTGGTCGATCGCACCACGCGCGACCTCGCTCAGGAGCCGCCCCTCGCGCTTCTCGCCCAATGCGAGGAGGCCTTGCGCGGTCAGGTCAGCCCCGAATTCCTGCGCTCGCAGATCGAGGTCGGCACGCGCGTCTGCACCTCGATCCAGGAGGCGCGCGACCAGATCGCCCACCTCCGCGCCACCGTCGGCCGCATCGCCGGCGAGTTCGGCCTCGCGCCGATCGCGTCCTCGACGCATCCCTTCGCGCACTGGCAGAGCCAGCACCACACCGACAAGGAGCGCTACAACGTCCTCGCCAGGGACCTTCAGCTCGTGGCGCGGCGTCTCGTGATCTGCGGCATGCATGTGCATGTCGGCATCGAGGACGACGAGCTCCGCATCGACCTCCTGGGACAGGCCGCCTATTTCCTGCCGCACCTTCTCGCGCTGTCCACCTCCTCGCCGTTCTGGCAGGGCGCGCAGACCGGGCTCAAATCCTATCGCCTCGCCGTGTTCGACGAGCTTCCCCGCACCGGCATCCCGCATCAATTCGCAAGCTGGAGCGAATATACGCGGACCGTCGAGCTCCTGGTCCATGCCGGGCTGATCGAGGACGCGACCAAGCTGTGGTGGGACTTGCGGCCATCCGCCCGTTTCCCCACGCTCGAGATGCGCATCACCGACGTCTGCCCTCTGCTCGACGACGGCATCGCCATCGCCGCGCTCTATCGCTGCATCCTGCGCATGCTCTACCGCCTCAGGCGGAAGAACCAGCGCTGGCGCCACTATCCGCCGCTCCTCGTGCGCGAGAACCGCTGGCGCGCGCAACGCTACGGCGTCGAGCAGGGCCTGGTCGATTTCGGCAAGGGCGAGCTCGTCCCCTTCGCCGAGCTGCTCGAAGAGCTGATCGAGCTCGTGGCGGAGGATGCCGCCCATTTCGGCTGCGAAGCCGAGATCGCCCATGCCCGCACCATCATCAAGCGCGGCACGAGCGCCGACCGGCAGCTCGCCCGCTATGAGGAGGTGAAGGCGCTCGGCGGCTCGGAGCACGCCGCGCTCATGGCCGTCGTGGACGAGATCGTCGAAGAAACGATGACGCCGCCCGCCCGTCTCTGACCTGTGTACCGCCTCATGCTGAGGAGCGCTCCGAGGGAGCGCGTCTCGAAGCACGCACATTCGCCGCGTTCTGCCCCGCAAAGACCCCCTCTCCCCTTGTGGGAGAGGGCTTCCCGCCCGGCGCGCAGCGCGACGAATGGCGGGAAGGGTGAGGGGTCAATTTTTTCGACGCGGGCCTACGCCCGCTTACCCCTCACCGCGCGGGCATCGCGCTCTAGTAGCGAAGCGGTAGCGCCCGCGAATTGCGACGCGCGTGCTCTCCCCCAAGGGAGAGCAGGTCCTTTTGCTCCTAGAGCGTGGTGGCCATGCCGCCATCGACATTGAGGCTGGCGCCGGTGATGTACGAAGCCTCGTCGGAAGCGAGGAACAGCGCCGCATTGGCAATGTCTTGCGGCGTGCCGAAACGCCTGAGCGGCGTTTGCGTCAGCAGCGCCTTGGCGATCATCGGGTTGGAAATGTAGCGCCCGATCAGCGCCGTCTCGACATAGCCCGGAAGCAGCGTGTTCACGCGGATGCCGTAAGGCGCGTATTCGACCGCGAGACTGCGCGACAGCGCCGACACCGCGCCCTTGGTCGCCGAATAGACCGCCATCTGGCGCGTGTGCTTGGTCGCCATGATCGAGGACAGATTGATGATCGCGCCCCGGCCCGAGGCCTTCAGCAGGTCGAACGCCTCGCGCGCGCAGCGCACGGTTCCGTCGAGATTGACCTTCCACACCCGGTCCCAGGCCTCGTCGGAGAGATGGCGGAAGTCCGACCGCTCGCCCACGCCCGCGTTGTTGACGAGCACGTCGAGCCGGCCATGAGCGGCGCCGATCTCGCCCATCAGCGCTTTCACCTGCGCGGTGTCGGTGACATCGACTTCGTGCGCGGTCGCGGCGCCGTTCGCCTTGACGATGGCGGCAGCGGCTTCGGAAGCGGCCCCGGCGTCGCGATCGGCCACGAAGACCACGGCGCCTTCGCGCGCGAAGGTCTCGGCGATGGCGCGGCCGATGCCTGCGCCCGCGCCGGTCACGAGCGCGATCCTGTCCTCAAGCCGCCGCATCGGATCCCGCCACCGGTGCCGGCGGCTCCCATCTATGGCGCATGGTCACAAGTTCCTCGGCCGCGCTCGGATGGAGCGCCATGGTGGCGTCGAGCTGCCGCTTGGTCACGCCGAGCTTGAGCGCGACCGCCGCCATCTGCACGATCTCGGCCGCGTCGGCGCCACGAACATGGCAGCCGAGCACCTTGTCCGATCCGGCATCGATCACGAGCTTCATCAGCATCGTCTCGTCGCGGCCGCTGATATTGGCTTTCAGCGGCCGGAACTGCGACTTGTAAATATCGATATCGGGATAGGTCGCGCGCGCTCTGTCTTCCGCCAAACCGACCGTGCCGATCTCGGGTTGCGAGAACACCGCCGTGGGGATGAAGCTGTGATCCACGGGCGTCGGCTTGCCTTCGAACACGGTCGCGACGAAGGCCATCGCCTCGTGGATCGCGACCGGGGTCAGGTTCTTGCGGTCGGTCACGTCGCCGACGGCATAGATATTGTCCACCGAGGATTTCGAGAATTCATCGACCGCGATGCGGCCGTTCGGCCCGAGCGCGACGCCGACCTGCGCAAGCCCGAGCCCCGACGTGTTCGGCGCCCGTCCCGTCGCCGCCATGACGAGGTCGGCGTAGACCGAGCCGCCGCGGTCGAGGTGGACGCGATAGCCCTCGCCCTCTCGCTCGATCGAGGCCACATCGGTGCTCATGCGGAGATCGATGCCGCGATTGCGCATCGCCTCGGCGAGACCGTCGCGAAGATCCATGTCGAAATCGCGCAAGATCTGCCCGCCGCGATAGAGCACGGTGACGGAGACGCCGAGCCCAGCGAAGATCGAGGCGAACTCCATGCCGATATAGCCCGCGCCGATGATGACGATGCTCTCGGGCAGCCGCTCGAGCTCGAAGCATTCGTTGGAGCTGACGAGATGCTCCCGCCCCTTCACCTCGGGAAAGACGGGATGAGCGCCGGTCGCGATGAGGATCGTCTTTGCCGAGACCGTGCCGTCGCGATCGGCGAGCGCGATCTCGTGCGGGCCCGCGAGCGCGGCGCGGGTCAGATGAAGCGCAACCCCCGCTCTCTCCAAGGTTCGCGTGTAGACCCCGTTCAGGCGATCGACCTCGCGCCTCACATTGCGGATCAGCGTCGGCCAGTCGAAACTGAGGTCCTCGCAACTCCAACCGAAACCGCGCGCATCGGCGAAATCGCCGCCGTAGCGGCTGCCGTAGACGAAGAGCTTCTTCGGCACGCAGCCGCGGATGACGCAAGTGCCGCCGACGCGGTATTCCTCGGCGATGCCGGCGCGGAGCCCGAGTTCGGCGGCAAGGCGCGCCGCGCGCACCCCACCCGAGCCCGCACCAATGACGAAGAGATCGTAGTCGTACTTTGCCACGTGCCGTCAGGCTCCCGCGCGGCGCAACGCTTTGACGCCATCCTTGCCGGCAACGATAGCCAAATCGGCCAGCCCGAGAAACAGGCCGTGCTCGACCACGCCCGGCACGCGCTTGAGCGAGAAGGCGAGCACCTCGGGCTCGGGGATGCTGCCGAAGGCGCAATCGAGGATGAGGTTGCCCTGATCGGTGACGAACGGCGCCTCGCCCTGCCCGGGCCTGAGCGCGATCGCGCCGTGACAGCCGGTTTCGGCGGCGATGGCCTCGATCAGGCCGATGGTCGCCATCAGCCCGAAACGCACCACCTCGACCGGCAGGGGAAAGGCGCCGAGCACGGAGACGAGCTTGCTCTCGTCGGCGACGACCACCATGCGGTCCGACGCCGTCGCCACGATCTTCTCGCGGAGCAGCGCCCCGCCCCCGCCCTTGATCATTCTGAGCTCGGGATCGATCTCGTCGGCGCCGTCAATC
>JBFWTF010000164.1:0-5669 GCA_050247995.1 Methyloceanibacter sp.
TCGAGGCCCGCGTGCGCCGCTTCCTGTCCTTGAAGCCCGATGATGCGCTGGCCTTCACCGCCGAGCCCAAGATCGATGGCCTCTCGATCTCGATCCGCTACGAGAAGGGCCGCCTCGTCGAGGCCGCCACCCGCGGCGACGGCGCCGAGGGCGAGAACGTCACCGCCAACGTGCGCACCATCCGCGAGATCCCGGACAAGCTCAAGGGCGGCAAGATCCCCGCAGTCGCCGAGGTGCGCGGCGAGATCTACATGAGCCACGTCGAGTTCGCCGCCTTGAATGCCGGTCAGGAGAAGAACGGCGGCAAGGTGTTCGCCAACCCGCGCAACGCCGCGGCGGGCTCGCTGCGCCAGCTCGACTCCACCATCACGGCCGCGCGCCCGCTGCGCTTCTTCGCCTACGCCTGGGGCGAGATGTCGGACATGCCGGCCGAGACGCAGCACGGCATGGTCGAGGCGTTCGCCAAATGGGGCCTGCCCGTCAATCCGCTCATGCGCCTCTGCGGCAGCGCGGCGGAGATGCTCGCCTTCTACCGCGAGATCGCTGAGCGCCGCGCCTCCCTCGGCTACGACATCGATGGCGTCGTCTACAAGGTGGACCGCCTCGATCTGCAGGCGCGCCTGGGCTTCGTCTCGCGCTCGCCGCGCTGGGCCATCGCCCACAAGTTCCCCGCCGAGCAGGCCGTCACCGCCCTGCGCGACATCGAGATCCAGGTCGGCCGCACCGGGTCGCTCACGCCCGTTGCCAAGCTCGAGCCCGTCACCGTCGGCGGCGTCGTCGTCTCCAACGCCACGCTGCACAACGAGGACGAGATCGCCAGGAAGGACATCCGCATCGGCGACACCGTCGTCGTGCAGCGCGCCGGCGACGTCATTCCGCAGATCGTGCGCGTCATCGAGGAGAAACGCCCCAAGGGCGCCAAGCCGTTCGTGTTTCCGAAGGTCTGCCCCGTCTGCGGCAGCCACGCCGTGCGCGAGGCGGATGAGACGCCCGGCGCAGGCGGAGTCGTCCGCCGCTGCACGGGCGGCCTGATCTGCGCCGCCCAGGCCAAGGAGCGCCTGAAGCACTTCGTTTCGCGCCTCGCCTTCGACATCGAGGGGCTCGGCGAGGAGAAGATCGAGGCCTTCTTCGAGGAGGGCCTGATCCGCCGCCCGGCCGACATCTTCACCCTCGAAGCCCGCGACAAGGCGAGCGCTGCGCCACTCGCCAAGCGCAAGGGGTTTGGCATGAAGTCGGTCGAGAACCTGTTCCGCGCCATCGACGCGCGCCGCGCCATCGGCCTCGAGCGCTTCGTTTTCGCGCTCGGGATCCGCCATGTCGGCGAGACCACCGCCAAGGACCTCGCCAAGGCCTTCCGCACCATTGAGGCGTTCCGAGCTGCCGCCGAGGCCGCGGCCAAGTCTGGCAAGGAGAGCGAGGCGTACAAGGACATCGACGACATCGAGGGCATCGGCGAGACGGTGGTCGACGCCTTGGTCGACTTCTTCTCCGAGCCGCACAACGTCGAGGCGCTGGACGACCTCCTCGCCCACGTCACGGTCACGCCCTACGAGCGCGCTGTCGCTGCAGACTCGCCCGTAGCCGGCAAGACCGTGGTCTTCACCGGCAAGCTCGAGCGTGTGGGCCGCAGCGAGGCCAAGGCCCAGGCCGAACGGCTCGGCGCCAAGGTCGCGGGCTCGGTATCGGCCAAGACCGACTACGTGATCGCCGGCGCCGACGCCGGCTCCAAGCTGACCAACGCAGAGAAGCTCGGCGTCAAGGTGCTGACCGAGGACGAGTGGCTCGCGCTCATCAACGGCTAGTTCCCATACGAGCAACGCGCCGGCCAGCGCGTATCCGCTTTCCGGGCCACAGGGCATGTCGTGAAGGCGGGTTGGGCTCGCTCGAGTGCCGGGCCAGGCCCGCGGCGTCGCCGCGGACCTGCCGTGCGTGTACCTAATCGCGTTGAGACGTGGGCGGCTGGGGTAAATACACCGGCAATGGGCAACCTCCCTTCGTAAGGGTCATCGCGCAGGTCCAGCGGTTGGTTTGCGCCGCCTCGGCGGAGCTGGCGGCAGCGATCAAAAGCAACGCCGAGGTCACGAACAATGATTTCAGCATTTTTGTAACTCCCGATTCCTGTTCACCCGCCGCGCGCCATGAGGCGCGCGGCCTTGTTGCGAGCGTCACGGCTCGCGCTTTCGGGGTTGCATTTCGGTTGAGCGAACGGGCTCACCACGTCATGACCACCCCAGACTGACGGATGACAGGCCGGGCCGTTTGGTCCTAGTATGTAACGGTATGAAACTGCCCAGATGCTTGCGAGATTTCCGCAAACCAGGAGCTTGGGCATGATGGCAGTTCCGCTCAATTTCTGGAGCGAATCCGACCAGAGCGCCATTCGCGAGCAGCTAGACCGCGTCCTCAAGAGCGGCCCATTCCACCAGTCGCAGCGCCGGCAGCGGTTCCTGGCATACCTCGTCAACGAAACATTGGCCGGGCACGGTGAACGGCTGAAGGCCTACACCATTGCGGTGGAAGTCTTCGACCGGCCGCAGTCGTTTGACCCGCTCGTCGATCCTCTGGTGCGGATCGAGGCGGGCCGCCTGCGCGAGAAGCTTCGCGAGTACTATGACACCGACGGCCAAAACGACCCTGTCCGCATTGAGCTGCCGAAGGGCTCCTACATGCCGCAATTCGAGTTCCGGCAGGCAGCAGCGCTCGGTGCTACTTCAGAGTATATTCTGGGCGAGCAGCAAATTGACGCCATTTCGAAGCTGGCGGGTCCCTATCGCTGGCAACAACTCGCGATGTTTGCTGCGGCCGTGCTTTTAGCCGTCGCGGCAAGCGTCTGGGGAATGATGGGCCGGAACGCTGCCCCGTCCTTACCCGACAAGCCGTCGATCGCCGTTCTGCCCTTCGAAAATATTGGGGACGATCCCAAGTGGGAGCGGTTCGCCGACGGTATCACCGAGGACATCATCAGCGATCTCTCCCACTCCAAGGACCTCCTTGTCATCGCTCGCAATTCCACGGAGATTTATAAAGGCAAGCCTACCGACATCCGCCAGGTGGGCCGTGATCTCAACGTCAAGTACGTTCTTGAGGGCAGCATTCAGTCGATGGGTGAGCGCATTCGCGTGATCGCTCAGCTCATCGAGGCCCAGTCCGGCAATCACCTCTGGTCTGAGCGCTACGATCGGTCCGCCGAAGACCTGTTCGCGGTCCAGAGCGAGGTCTCGGAGCAGATAGGCGCCACGCTCGGTGTCTACCAGGGGGCGGTCGCCGAGGCCGAGCGCGGTCTGATCCGGCGCAAACCGCCCGCGAGTCTCACGGCCTACGACACCTATCTGCTGGGCATCGAGGCGAAGCACACGGTCACGAAAGAAGGATTCGTCGAAGCGGAACGGCTGCTGCGCAAGGCGATCGAGCTCGATCCGCAATTGGCGCGCGCCTACGTCGCCCTGGCCTATGTCCAAGCTTACTTGATCGACCTTGGGATCGGACCATCGGTCGATGAGGCGCTGTCGAGAATGATGGCGGTGGCCGAGAAGGCGGTCGCGCTCGATCCCAACGATTGCCAGGCCCACGTGGTTCTTGGCTATGCGTACGTCTATCACAGGAAGCCGGAACAGGCGGCTGCGGAGTTTGCCAGGGCGGAGGCACTGGCACCCTCGGATGCGGACGCGCTCATCAATATTGCTTGGGTGCTTCCGGTTCTAGGCCAGTCGGCACGCGGCGTGACGCTCGCGGAGCGGGCGGCGGCGCTCAATCCTCACTATCCCAATTGGTACAATCAAGGGATCAGCCTCGCATACTTTTATGGCGAGCAGTATGAGGCTTCGGTGAAATATCGATTGCTCGTGAAGGAGCCTTTCGCCCTCGACTACGCTTACTTGGCAATAGCGTATGCCTATTTGGGTCGAGCGGGCGATGCCCAGTCCGCTGCCGCCAACGTCAAAAAGCTGGACCCGACCTGGACCGCTGAGCGATATCTCAGCGAGGGCGGTGGGTTTCCGGAAAAGGAGGCCGAGCTGTTGGTCAATGGCGCGCGCATGGCCGGGCTACCGGCCTGCGAATCTGCCGACAAGCTGAAGGCCATACCCAATCTGATCCGCGTCAAATCCTGCGACCAGCAGCGCCAAGGGCATCCGGGTGACCAACCCTCTATCCAGCTCGGCGGGAGCTCTTCGGCGGGCACTATGAGCTCATCGCCTGCGCACCCCCCATAAACTAATGCGGAGGAGCCTTGCGACCCCTCCGCTCAATAGTGCTTCCGGAAAAGTGTGAAGCGGTTTTCCGATAAGAAGCACGCTCTAAAAAGGAATTCGGGGACGCTCCAGATCAGGAGATCGGAGCGACCCCGAGTGCGCCGTCCCGAGAGAGATCGTCAGCGCTTGTAATACTTGTCCATGTAGTGCTGCCAGCCCTTCTTGCCCTCGCCGGTGCTGACCGTATCGCCCTTGGCGATGTAGTTGTTCTTCTTCACGCGCTTGATCTGGTCCGGAGCATACTTCTCGGCGACATCGAGGCCGCGATCGCGGTCATCCTCGTACCACTCCTTCTTCTCTTGCTCCTTCTTGGCAGCGGCGGCCTTGGCGGCGGCTTCCTGCTGCTGCTTCTTCTTGAGCGCGGCCTGCTGCTGCTTTTTCTTCAGGCTAGCGGCTTTCCTCGCGTCGCTGGCGACCGTATGCGTGATCCGGTCAGGGGCGGCCGTGGCGCCGCCGACGCTGCCGAGCGACGCGGCCGAGGCGAGGCTCGACGGCAGCGATGCCGCGAGGAGACCGAGAACCAGCAGAGTACCCTTCCAAGACATGACCGCGCCCCTTTCTATCCTTTTGACTTTAGCAGACGGACGTCCGCCACGTATGCGGACAATTGGCTGTGGTTACCGCCGGCCGACCTCAAGGCGAAGCCGCTGCAACCGATCCTCACGCAATTTGGCCCGGAATGCGAGGGCGCGCTGTTCCGCCGGGAACAAGCCTTCGCCGCGCGCGGCCCGTCTCGGCCACGCGAGATATAATGCTATGATAATAAAAGATTATTGGGACCAGGAATTGTACGGCCAGGTGTGCCGCATATCCAAGACATAGGTCGGGTACTTGCGCTCCCAGGCCTTCACCGCCGGGCCTTTGCGCTTACGTAGGCTCTTTCCCTCCGCCGCCAGCGTCTGACGCTGGCCGTCCGGGATGGGCGTCTGCGCGTTGCCGCCGGCCGCGACAGCGCCGCCCTCCTTCAAGTCTTCGGCCGCCGATGCGGTGGCCGACGTCTCGATCTGGCTCGTATCGCCGTCGCTGGCCGTCGGAAGCTGGCGTGCTTCCGTCGTGTCGGGCGCCGGCACCGCCTCGGCCTCTGCCGATTTGACGGCGAGCTTCTCGTCGCTCACGCGTTTGGCTTCGATGGCGGCGTCGAGAGCGCTCTGCTTGCGCGCGAGTTCCTCGCGCAGCGTGGCGAGAGCCGCTTCCGCCGCCTGCCGCTCGCGCTGCTCGTGCTCGAGCTTCTCCGTCATGCCGCCCGGACCGGACTCGAGCGCGAGACCGCGCGCCCGCTCGGCGTCGAGCTCGCGTGCTTTGGCTTCCGCAGCCGCCGCGCGCTCATCCGAGGCGCGCTTCTCGGCGCGAACCTTGACCAGCTCCGCGTACGCACGCTCGGCCTTCCCGGCCGAATGCGACTCCGCCGCGTTGGCGATG
>JBFWTF010000165.1:0-5635 GCA_050247995.1 Methyloceanibacter sp.
GCCTCACCACGTCCGCGAAAGGGAGGGACCGATCTCGCGCGCCACGAGACCATTATTCGTTCCAGATACCGCTCAGACCTGCTACGGCCAGAACCCCGTCGCAGTGCGCGAAACCGGCAAATACGTCTCCGAGTACGTTCGCGGTTTCGTCCAGAAGTGGGACGAATTGATCGATTGGAAGCAACGGGCCCAGAGTGAGGGCCGCTTCTTCATCGACGTGCTCAAGGCGCGCGGCAAGAAGAGTGTGCTCGACGTCGCCACCGGAACCGGGTTCCATTCCGTCCAATTGCTGAAAGCCGGCTTCGACGTGGTTTCCGTCGACGGATCGGCCGAGATGCTGGCCAAGGCATTCGAGAACGGCTGCGAGCACGGCGTCGTCCTGAGGACCGTCCATGCCGATTGGCGCTGGCTCAATCGCGGGGTCCGCGGCAAGTTCGACGCCCTGATCTGTCTCGGCAACAGCTTCACGCATCTCTTCGACGAAAACGACCGCCGCCGCGCCCTCGCCGAGTTCTACGCCGCGCTCAAGCATGACGGGATCCTGATCCTCGATCAGCGCAACTACGATCGCATTCTCGACGACGGCTTCAGCACCAAGCACAAATACTATTACTGCGGCGACAAGGTCGTGGCCCAGCCGGTCCATGTGGACGAAGGACTGGCGCGGTTCGAGTACGTCTTCCCCGACGGCTCGCGTCACAACCTCAACATGTTCCCCTTGCGCAAGAACTATGCGCGCCGCCTCTTGCGGGAGGCGGGCTTCCAGCAGATCCACACCTACGGCGACTTCCAGGAGGAAGGCGAGGAAACCGATCCGGACTTTCTCATCCACATGGCGGAGAAGAACTATGGAGGATGAGGACCTCGAGGCCATCTCTCTCGCGCGCGACTATTACGACAGCAGCGAAGCCGACGAGTTCTACCGCACCATCTGGGGCGGCGAGGACATTCATATCGGCCTTTATGATCGCGATCGCGATATTGGCCGGGCGAGCCGGAGAACGGTCGATCGCATGGCGGCCAAGGCTGGCAAGCTGGCCGGCAAGAGGGTGCTCGATCTCGGTTCGGGTTATGGCGGCGCGGCGCGGGCTTTGGCGCGGACGCATGGCGCAAACGTCGTTTGCCTCAACCTCTCCGCCGTGGAGAACGAGCGCAATCGCGCCTTGACGCGCAAAGCGGGTCTGGCCGACCGGATCGCCGTCATCGACGGTTCTTTCGATGCGGTTCCCTTCGACGACGCAAGCTTCGATCTGGCGTGGAGCCAGGACGCCATCCTGCACGCGCCTGACCGCCGCGCCGTGCTCAACGAGGTGGCCCGCGTGCTCCGGCCCTCGGGCGATTTTATCTTCACCGACCCGATGCAGGCCGACGCCATCGACGACAGCGAGGCGCTCAAGCCGATCTACGAACGCATCCATCTTCCCGACCTTGCCTCGGTTGGGTTCTACCGGCGTGAGCTGGCCGAACGGGGCTTCGTGGAAGTCTCGATCGAGAACCTGACCGAGCACATGCGCTGCCACTATGCGCGCATCGCCGAGGAGCTCAGCGCTCGCCGCTACGAGCTCGCTTCAAGCAATGCGTTTATAGACCGCATGCTGGCCGGGCTCAGGCACTGGGTGTCGGGGGCACAGGAAGGGCTGCTCACCTGGGGGATCCTGCACTTCAAAAAGGTCAGGTAGTGCCGGAGGGCCGCAACAGCGGGGCTGTTGAAGAGCACCATTGCGTCGTCGGCGTTCCAACCGGCGCCAAGGTGGCGGTCGCGATCTTCGTGCTCGCGACGATCGGCTGGCCCACCCTCGCCGAGGAAAGCTTTACCGCCGTGCGCGACGCCATCTCGCACTCGGCCGGCCTGTTCTACGGTTTTGTCGCCTCTCTTGCCTTGATCCTTTGCCTCATCATGCCGCTCGGACCCTGGGGCGCGCTGCGGCTCGGCTCGGACCACGAGAAGCCGGAGTTCAGCCGGGCCGCATGGACGGCGATGCTCTTCGCCGCCGGGATGGGCATCGGCCTGGTGTTCTGGTCGATCGCAGAACCGCTGACCCATTACGCCGACAACCCTCTCCTCGCCTATTGGGGCGACAACCCTTCCGACCGGGTGCGAGCCCGCGTGGCGATGGAGATCACCTTCTTTCACTGGGGGCTGATGCCTTGGGCCCTTTACGCGCTCGCCGGGGTCATATTCGCCTATTTCTCCTTCCGCCGCTCCGCCCCGCTCACGGTTCGCTCGGCGATGCGCCCTCTGTTCGGCAACGCCGTGGGGCGCTGGCCCGGCAAGGTCGCTGACGTCTTCGTCATCGTCGCCACCGTGTTTGGTCTTGCGACCTCGCTCGGCCTTGGTGCGGCGCAGATCAATGCCGGCCTTGATCGCCTGTTCGGCTGGGACGTCACCATCGAGCACAAGGTGCTGCTCGTCGCGGCGATCTCCGCCGCCGCCGTGCTCTCGGTCAGTTCGGGGCTCGAACGCGGCATCCGCTTTCTCTCGCTCGCCAATGTCTGGCTCGCCATTCTGGTGCTGTCAGCGGTCCTCATCGCGGCCCCGCTCGAGCCGATCTGGCGCAATTTGACCATGCGGATCGCCGATTATCTCGTCAATCTACCCTGGTTGACGTTCCAGACTGCGCGCGACGACACCAACTGGGCGGCGGCATGGACGACGTTTTATTGGGGCTGGTGGATCAGCTGGACGCCGTTCGTTGGGCTGTTCATCGCCCGCATCTCGCGCGGCCGCACCATACGCGAATTCGTCCTCGGCGCGCTCCTCGTGCCGACCGGCATTACCTTCGTTTGGCTCTCGATCATGGGCGGCGCCGCGATCGCGGCGGGGCGGGCCGATCCCGGCATCATCGAGATCGCGCGTGAAACGCCCGCGCTCTCGCTTTACGCGATGATCGACCTCCTTCTGTCGGGCCGGATCGCGACGGTGGTAGCGGCGCTGGCAACGCTCCTCGTCGCCATCTTCTTCGTGACGAGCGCCGACAGCGGCGCCTTGGTCGTGACCGCCATGCAATCCGGAGACCATGAATCGCCGCCAATCCTGGAGCGGGTGCAATGGGGCGTCGGCATCGGCGCCGTAGCCGCGGCCTTGCTCGTGGCGGGCGGTCTCGGGGCGCTGCAAGCGGTCGCCGTCGCCGCCGCGCTCCCCTTCGCTGTCATTCTTGTCCTGCTCACATTCGGATTCGTGCTTGCGCTCTATTCCGACACCGCTCAGGCGAAGGCGAACCTGCGCGACAAGAGTGAGGTGGGTAGCGAGGCGCCGGTATTGGCGCTGCCCGCTTGGGGCGACCAAGTGACAGCGGATCACACCGATCACGCCAAGGCCAAGACCGCGTCCGCCTGGTACAAGTCACCGACCTGGAAGGCCATCAGACGTCACCGGCTCACGCAGGAACCGAACTGCCGATTGTGCGGCGAGGAAGGCCGGACCGTGGCCGCGAAGCATGTGGCGCATATCGAGCCCCATGGAGACGACTGGGCGTTATTTGCCCGTTACGACAACACGCAAAGCCTTTGTGCACGCCATCGCAAGCGGCAGACCCGGCACTAAGCCGCGGCATTTCGCGAGCCGGCGTCCGCCGCCGTTACTTGTCGAGCTCGGAGAGCATCGGGCAGCCGAGCGTCTTCTCCAGCGCCTCGGCGAGGTCCTGCTCGGCGTCGGCCGTGACGTAGAGCCCGCCATTCGACTCGGCGAGGCATTTGGCATCGAGGATGCTCTGCTCGCCGGTCCACGAGAAGTCCTTCATGCGGAACGCGATGACATGCACGGTGAGCCGCGCGGCATTGCTTTTGAGCTCCTTGCCGAGAGCGCAGGGCGACCCGCCGCAAGTCTCCTCGCCGTCGGTCAAGACGACGATGAGGCCGGGCTTGTGCTGGTAATCGAGCACTTCGGCGGCATCGGCCACGGCGGCCGTCAACGGCGTCTTGCCGGCAGGCGTGAGCGCGTCCACCTCGGTCATGATGCGCGCTCCGGCATCGGCTGCCGGTTTCAACGCGAGCTGCACGTTGCATTGCTGATAGGGCCCCGGCCCATAGACGATGAGCCCGACCTTGCGGAAGCGGGTGATGGACGGCAACACGCGCTTGAGCGCGGCGCGCACCTCCTCGATGCGGGGTTTGGTCGTGGCGATGCCCTGGTTGAGATTGCCGGCCATCGATCCCGAGGCGTCGAACACGAGCATGGCGTCCTCGGTGCAAGGGGTCTCGTCCTTGCCCTCCTCGGCGCGGAGCGCCGCGGCCCCGGACAAGAACGCCGCCAGCGCAAGGGCCGGGATAAGTTTTTCGTGAATGGGCCGCGCCATGGGCAACTCCGCTTGGGATTCGGTCAACTCTAAACCAAAATCCCCAGGCGCGCCGCATGCCATTCCTGGGCGGGCGCTTGTAACGCTTCGGTCATGGGACTAGCTTCAAACTGACACGTGGAGCGGCCCTTGCTAAGACCCGTCATACGCGTTCTCCGCACCATCTGGCGCGGCTCCGGCACGACGGAAGGCGAGCGCGCCATTCCCGAGGAGACGGCGATCGCTTTCACCTACAACACCGCGTCTTATGCGGTGATGATGGCGACGCCGCAGGACCTTACGGACTTCGCCGTGGGCTTCAGCCTGACCGAGGGCGTGATCTCCTCGCTCGACGCCATCGAAAGCATCGACATCGTCGAGGAGGCAATGGGCGTGGAGTTGCGCATCTGGCTGAAGGCACCCGAGGCGGCGGAATTCCTCGGCCGCCGCCGCAAGCTGGCCGGACCCACCGGTTGCGGGTTGTGCGGGGTGGAGAGCCTGACCGAGGCGATGCGGCCGCCGCCCAAGGTCGGCGAAGGCAGGGTGTTCAGCCCGGCCGAGATCATGAGCGCCGTCGGGTCGGTCCTGCCGATGCAGGTGCTGAACCAGGAGACAAGGGCGGTCCACGGCGCCGGGTTCTGGCAGCCCGAGCGCGGCCTCGTCGCGCTCCGCGAGGACGTGGGACGCCACAACGCCCTCGACAAGCTCGCAGGCGCGCTTGCCCGCGGCGGGGTCCCGGCGCAGGACGGGCTCGTTGTTCTGACCAGCCGCGTATCCATTGAAATGATTCAGAAATCAGCCGCGATCGGGGCGCCCCTGGTGGTTGCGGTGTCGGCCCCCACCGCGCTCGCCGTGCGCATGGCCGATGCCTGCGGCATGACGCTCACGGCCATCGCCAGGAAGGACGGGTTCGAGGTCTTCACCCATCCCCACCGGATCAAGGGGCGCCTGGCGAGCCACGTCGCTTGAGCCTGGCGGCGACCCGCGCTCTGCCACAATCCGATGCTAGCCCAACGGGCAAAGGGTCGATGATTCTTGCGGAGGAAATGCCCATGACCAGGCTCATCAAGGCGCTTAGCCTCGTCCTCGTTGCGGTCTTCGCGCTGGCCGCGGAGCCGCGCGCGAGCCAGGCGGGATCAGCCGCCGAGCTCGAGGCTGAAGCCAACGAGACGCTGCACAGCTTCGTCCGTCAGGTCGCCGGCGCGCGCGAGCTCGCCAACAAGGCGGCGGGGATTCTGGTGTTCCCCAGCGTGGTCAAGGCCGGCATCGGCATCGGCGGCGAGTATGGCGAGGGCATCCTGCTCGATCAGAAGCAAGTCCAGGGCTATTACAATATCATCTCGGCCTCGTTCGGATTTCAG